>JBBQWH010000005.1:0-57876 GCA_038210785.1 Sphingomonadales bacterium
GCACACTCGCGCGGAAATTGCGGCCCAGCAGCGGCACGAAGTCCTTGGTGAAGCTTGCGTGGCGGCGGCCGGAGACATCGAACAGGTTGTCCGCTGCCAGCTGCAGCGTCACATTCCGATTATCCGCCAGCGGGCGCCAGGCGACCAGCGCGTTGACCAGCGTAAAACTGTCCGTGGGCGTTTCGAACGTGGTAATGCGGTTCTGCGCGTCGAACCATTGTATCTCGCCGCGGACATCGAAAGCATCGGTCTGGGCTTCCAGCGCCCCGAGCAGGCTCAGTGGCGGGATGCGCGGGACGGCGGTGCCATCGGCGCGGGTCGCTTCGACATAGGAGGCACGCAGATCGGTCAGCAGGCGGAAGCCTTCGTTGTCGACGAGCGGGAAGCTGATATCCGCCTCGATCCCGAAGAAGTCCGCATCCTGCTGGAGATATTCGAACACCGGCAGATCGTCTTCCTCAAGCCCGGTTTCATCGAGCAGGATGTAATCGCCGAACCACTGCCTGAACACGGTGAGGTTGAAGGTGCCCGCGCCGATGGTGCCTCGGGCATAGGCTTCCAGTCCCCACGCGCTCTCGGTCTCGAGGTCGGGATTGCCGATTTCGAACGCCTGAGTGGCAAGGTGCGGGCCGTCTGCAAACAACTCCTCGGCGCTCGGCGCACGTTCGGCGCGCGAGCCGTTGAGGCCGATCCGGATGCCGCCAATGCCTTCATAGACAAGGCCCAAGGCGCCCGAAAAGGTATCGTAATCGCGCTCGATGCCGACCGTCTGCGCCTTTACCTTGGTGAATTCGGCGCGCCCGGCGGCTTCGATCTGGAACGGGCCAGCGCCCCATTCCTGCAAAGTGAAGACCGCGACCTGATCGGTCAGGTTCGGCGGAATGTAGGCCTCGGCTCCAATCGCGAGAAAATCGCGGTGGAGGTATTGGATACCGCTCGACCCGCGCAAGGTGCCGCCCGTGTTCTGCACCAGTTCGGCGCGTGCCTCGACGCTGGTGGAATCGAACACGGTGCCCACTTCGGGACCTTCGAATTCGGTGTGGGTGTAGTCCGAATAGCCGACCCGCAGCTTCAGCCGCTCGAACGCGCCATCGCCGAGCGCGATGTCGCCCTTGAAGTCGGCGCGGAATTGTTCGAGGCCGATGGTTACTGGCTCGTCCCCCCCGCCGCCCGGACGCGCGGGGACGCCATAGCTGGAATCGTAGTAACCAACCGACGCGCCAAAAGTGCTGTCACCGAGGATCAGGCCGAGCCCGGAATTGATGGTCCAGCTTTCCGCTGCGGTGTTGAACACCGTCCCGCGCTGGTTGGCGGCTTCGCGCAGCTGCACGGATTCGCCGATTGCGCCTGCGCGCGCCGTCGCATCCGCATCTGCAAGCAGATCGGCACGCAGCGGGCCTGCGACCTGCAAGCCCGCGATTGCGATATCGCCTGTCTCACGCCACGAACCATCGGCATGGAGTACAAGGTTCTTGCCAAGGCCAATATCGACCGAGGCCGCGCCGCTATACAGGTTGCTGGCGCTGTCGATGCCGCCGAGCGCGTCGAAGTGCAGGTCGTGTTCGGGCATCCTGGTCGGGATGCGCTTGTCGATCACGTTGACCGCGCCGCCGATCGCCTGGCTGCCGTAAAGCAGCACTGCGGGGCCGCGCAGCACTTCGATCCGCTCAACCGTGATTGGCTCGATCGTGGTGGCATGATCGACCGAGGTGTTCGAGACATCGGCCGTGCCGAGGCCGTCGACCAGCACGCGCACCCGCTCGCCCTGCTGGCCGCGCAGCACCGGGCGCGAGGAGCCAGGGGCAAAGCTCGTGGCCGAGACGCCGGGGATCTTGGTGAGCAGGTCGCCGATTTGGCCGGTCACGCCGTCGCGCTGGATATCGCGCACTTCGACCACGCTGGTGCCCGCGAGCAGATCGAGCTGCTTGAGCCCCGACGCGCTGACGATGATGTTGTCGGCCGCGCCTGCCTGGCGGTTGTGCAGGTCATCTTCGACGTCGGTGCCCCTCTGCCCCCGCGATTCCGGCTGCGGCTGTTGCGCGGGTTCGGCGGTCTGGGCAAGCGACGGCTGCGTGAGGCCGATCAGACCAAGCGCTGTAGCAAGCGCGAGGCGAGAACTGGCTAGACGAGTATTGCAGATGCTCATGGGTGGCCCCAATGTCGGGATGTGATAACGTATCATGTATCTAGCGCGTTGCACCGCAATTGCAAGCGGAATGCCCTTACATCAGCGGGAGCGACCGTTCAGGGCGGTGCAGCCGCCAAAACGCCTCACCGCGCGCGGCGGGCATGCAAAATGTCCGCAAAAGCTGGAAAACTGGAGCGGGCGAAGGGATTCGAACCCTCGACCCCAACCTTGGCAAGGTTGTGCTCTACCCCTGAGCTACGCCCGCTCACTGGCGCTAGCAGAAACCTACGAATGACGGCGGTGTCTGCTGGAGAGGCGGCGCGGGTAGCAGCGCCCTGCACGCCCTGCAAGCGCAAAATTGGCGCAATTGGGGCTTGATCGTGTGGGGCTAAGCCGCCAGCACAAGTCGGCGCTTCACATCGGCGCGCAGCGCCCCACATTGGGGCCAGAGACGCGCCGGGCGAGCGGCGTGACAGCAGGAGCAGATACCTTGGCCAGCATGGGACTGAGCATTGACGAGCAAAAGGCGGTCGAGCGCTTCCGCAAGGCGGTGGTCGAACCGTCGCAGAGCAAGCTCGTCATCCTTGATTTTTGGGCCGAATGGTGCGGGCCGTGCAAGGCGCTAACCCCGATGCTGGAAAAGGTCGCCGCTGAATATGCCGACAAGGGCGTGGTGCTGGCCAAGCTCAATGTCGATGAGGAACAGTTTATCGCCGCGCAGTTCCAGGTGCGCTCGATCCCGACCGTCTATGCCATGTTCCAAGGCCAGCCGGTCGCCGATCTCACCAGCGCCCGCAGCGAATCGCAATTGAAGCAAGCGCTCGACCAGCTGCTTGCGCAATTGGCGCTGCCCGGCGAGGTGGATGGCGTACCCGGCGCACCCCCAGGCCCGTCGCCCGAAGAGCTCGCGCAGTTCGTGAAGCTGGGCGAAGAGGCGCTCGCCTCCGCCGATCCGAGCCGCGCGGCGAGCGTCTTTGCCCAGATCACCGAATTCGCGCCCGAAAACGCTCCAGCCCACGCCGGCCTGGTGCGCGCGCTGGTGCAATTGGGTGAGTTCGATCAGGCGGCGCAGGTGATGGAAGTGATCGAAAGCGATCCGCGGCTCGCTACCGATCCGGCTATCGCGCCTGCCCGCGCGGCGCTTGAACTGGCGAGCACCCGCGTCGATGACAGCGAGCTGGCCGCCTTGCGCGCTGCCGCTACTAGCGCGCCCGAGGACATGGACGCCCAGCTGGCCTTCGCCGAAGCCGCCTTCGCCGCTGGCGCGCGCGACGAGGCCGCCGACACGCTGCTCACCATGATCGCTGCGGACCGCGAATGGAACGAGGGCGCGGCGCGTGCTAAGCTGCTCAAGATCTTCGAGGCCACCGGCCTTGAGGATGAATGGGTGGTCGGCGTCCGCCGCCGCCTGTCGCGCGTATTGTTTGGATGAACCCGATGTCCAAACGCCTCTCGATCTTCCCGCTGACGGGCGCGGTGCTGTTTCCCGGCATGCAGCTCCCGCTGCATCTGTTTGAACCACGTTACCGCGCACTGGTCAGCGATGCGCTGATTCGTGATCGCCAGATCGCCATGATCCAGCCGCAGCGCCTCACCGAAGGCGCGCCGCTTTACAATGTCGGCTGCGTCGGGCGGATCGGTGAGGTACAGGCAATGGACGACGGGCGTTACAACGTCATCCTCGAAGGCACCGCCCGGTTCCGGCTGGTGCGCGAGCTTGATGTCACCACCGCTTTCCGCCAGGTTGAGGCTGAGATCTATACCGAAAACGAGGACGAAACGCTCTCCCACGCCCAGCGCGGCGGGTTTGAGCGTGAGGCGCGGCGGTTTGCCGATATCCAGGGCTACAGCGTCGACTGGAGTTCGGTCGAGCGGCTTGATGATCGCTCGCTGATCAACGGGGTCTCCCAAATTGCGCCGTTCGACCCGGCCAGCAAGCAGGCGCTGCTGGAGGCTGATACGCTTAACGATCGTTGCGAATTGCTGGTGCAACTGATGCAGTTCTTCGGCCGCACCGATGGCGGCGAGGAAATCACCACGCTGCAATAGCAGCGCTGACCCCAGATACCGGTTTCGGGTGTGTCGGCCGAATGGACGATGGCTCTGCAATCGACCGAGTCAGATTACGCAATGTTGCAGCGCCTTATCCGCGCTGGCGGACCCGTGACCATCGCGTCGTGCGCGATGCCAAAGTGCACCCAATTCAAAGTCGATCCAATCAGCCGCAAACGGATCGAGGCCCGAGCCCGGGTAGAGGCAGAATTCGCCAAATCGCGGCTTTCCATCGATTTCATAGAAGTCGACCCGTAAAAACTCGCTCCCCGCGGCCAGCTGCTCGGCTGCGGCCAACATCGCGCCAAGTGTCTGCGGCGCTGCAGGGGGATTTTTCACCGTAACAAGCTGGCGAAAGTCACGATCATACAGCACCCAACGATGGTGTTTTGCCCGCTCTACGTGAACTTGCACATGGGTTGCCTGGCCGCCGAAAACGTAAATTTTGTAGTCGATTGGAAGCACATCACCGTCGCCGAGCAATGGTTCGGCCAAAAGCCCGCGCGGCACGTGTTTGTAAGCCCATTCATCAAGCCATCCGCCGTATGGGTTAGCGACCCAACGTGCCGTCAAGCTTTCCAATGCACGCCATTGCAGCATATTGGGCGCGCAACGCAGGGCACGATATTGATTGCAGCCATGGCGTGCCTTGAGCATCGATGGCGACGCGAAGGGCTGCACTTTTGGCAGCTTGCGGGCGGACCACAAGGTCGGGGTAATCCATTCGCGGCCAAGCTGGGCCTCGGCCAGATGCTTCGCTTCGATCTTGTCCATCAAGACGATTTGCTGAGGATCGCGGTCGAACAGCTTGCGTCGCTGAACCATTTCGGTGAACCGCGGCGCAGCGTCCAAGTCTGGCAACCGCTGATGCCGGAAAGCGTATGTCAGGCCGATCCGCGCTCGTGCAAGGCCCTGACCCGCTGACGAGGGTGCAAACGGAAATGCCAGAGTGGCCATTAATCGATCCGATAATCGATCGGCTTGAAGCTACCACCATTCGACGCGTAAGCCGAACAAGCCGTCAGCCCGATGAGACAATCCATTTCTGCCACCAGGGTGATTGCGTCGCCTGCTTTACTAAGCGGAGGCAGAACCTTGATCGCCCCGTTTAGGCCATCGACCGGCACATTCATGAACAGGTTGAAAGCCGTCGGGATGTCATCTGCGGTCAAGCCCCAAGGAGCCAATGCTGCGATGAGGTTTCCAAAACAACCGCGATGGACCGGATGCTCGGGATAGAAGTGGCGGAACGTGTCTTCACTGCACGGCGTCAGCAAAAAATCGTGCTTGCCGACAGTGTCATCGACAATCGTCAACATCGGGTTCGACCTGTTCGACCATAATTTATTGCCGGTCGTGAGTGCGATGGTTTCCTCATAATCGAAGGTCCGGCCATTCGATATAACCTCGCGGACATCGGCACGCGAGTAGGCGACCAGATCGGAAACTTGACTGCCCTCTGGATCGATCACGGTAAGCCGCGCGCCGGCATCAAGTGTGAACGCGGCGCCCGAGCGCGGAGAAATTCTATGGGTTGCGCTCATTCTCGTGGGTCTTGAAACGGACACTGCCATGCGCCTCCAACGCGTCTCCCGCTATATCGCCGAGCTCGAGCACTATATCTGGCGAGGGACGCAAAAAATTATTCAAATCAATATGTTTCACATTAAATTCGGCTTCGCGATCAGCGCCCGATCGTGCTTATCCAGAGCAGTGATCCGATCAGGCTGCCGCGCGCTGAATAGCGCTCAATGCCCTCATTCGTGCCGCAAGGCGTCGATGGGGTCGAGCTGCGAGGCGCGGCTGGCCGGGTAATAGCCGAACACGATCCCCATCCCGGCGGCGAACACAAAGCTGATGATGTTGATGACGGGATCGAACACGAACGGCACTTCGATCAGGGCGGCTAGCCCGATCGAAGCACCAAACCCCAGACCGATCCCGACCAGCCCCCCCAGCGCGCACAGCGCCACCGCCTCGGTCAGGAACTGCAATCGCACTTCGCGGGCCAGCGCGCCGATGGCGAGGCGGATGCCGATCTCGCGGGTACGCTCGGTCACGGACACCAGCATGATGTTCATGATCCCGATCCCGCCGACCAGCAGGCTGATCGACGCAATCACTGCGACCATTGCGGTGAGCGCTCCGGTGGCCGCCCCCAGCGCCTGATTGACCTGCGCAGTGTCGATCACGTTGAAGTCGTTAGGCTCGGCATCCTGCAGCAAGCGCCGCTCGCGCAGCAGATCGACCAGCGAATCTTGGATGGCGGAAGGGACGTAGCCTTCATCATACTTCACCACGAAATAATCGAGCTTGTCGTTGCCTTTGAAGCGCCGCTGCACGGTTTTGAGCGGCATGTAGACGGCATCGTCATTATCCGCGCCGTTGCCGCCTTGGCCGCGCTCCTCGATCACGCCGATTACCATGCACGAAATACCGCCAAGCCGCATGCGTGCGCCCACCGGGCTGGTGCCCGGCACGAAAATCGCCTCGCGTACCTTGACGCCGAGCAGGCAGACATTCTTACCCGCCAGTTCCTCATCTTGGTTGAAAGGCCGACCTTCCTCGACTGCAATCGACTGCGCCTCGAGGAAGGCATTGTTCACACCCTGCACCCGCGTGTCCCAGTCTTGCCCGTTGTAGAAGGCCGTGGCGCTGGAGGCGACGTTGCCTGCTGCGATGGTCACTCCGGCAATCTGCTGTTCGACCGCGCGCACGTCAATCTCATCGAACGGCCGGATTGTGCCGCGATCGGTGCGCACCGGGAAGACGATGAAATTGCTCGCACCGAGCGAGGAAATCTGATCCTGCACCGAGGCGGTAACGCCGTTACCGACGGTCACCATTGTCACCACCGCCGCAACGCCGATAATGATGCCCAGCGTGGTCAGGATCGAGCGAAGGATGTGGCGGCGGATTTCGCGCAGCGCCAGAAGGAGCGTTGATCCCAGCATCAGGCCTGCCCGCTCTCTTGGGCCAGCACGCGCCCGCCGCGCTCGATCCGATCAACCAGCCCGTCGCGGAACCGCACGATGGTCTTGGCATAGGAGGCCATCTCCTCCTCGTGCGTGACCATCAGTACAGTGATGCCTTCGCGGTTCAGCCGGCGTAGCAGTTCCATGATTTCGACCGAGCGCTCGCTATCGAGGTTGCCGGTTGGCTCGTCGGCAAGCAGCACGTCGGGCTGGGTCACCAGCGCCCGCGCTATGGCAACGCGTTGTTGCTGGCCGCCGGACAGTTCGGAAGGGTTGTGCGATGCCCACGGCACCAGCCCGACCTGATCAAGTGCGTGCAGCGCCGCCGCGCGCCGCTGCACCTTCTTCTCGCCGCGATAGAGCAGCGGGAGCTCGACATTCTCGAGCGCAGTGGTGCGCGCCAGCAGGTTGAAGCCCTGGAACACGAAGCCGAGGTAGCGCCTGCGCAGCAGGCTGCGCTGATCGCGGTCGAGCTTTTGCACCTCGACCCCGCGAAACCGGAACACGCCGTCCGTCGGCACATCAAGGCAGCCCAGAATGTTCATCGTGGTCGATTTGCCGGACCCCGATGGGCCCATGATCGCCACAAACTCTCCGCGCATGATGGTGAGGTCGATCCCCTTCAAGGCCTGGAACGCAGCCGCCCCGTTGCCGAAGGTCTTGGTGATGCCCTCCATTTGAATGAGCGGTTCCTCGCTCACGTGCCTGCGGCCTTGATTCCGGTGACGACTTTCATGCCCGGCTTGAGCGCTTTGGATCGCACCACGGTGCGGCGTCCGTCGCTGCGTCCGGTCACCACCTCGATCGCGCGCAAGCTGCCGTCGGCTTGCAGCACCTGCACCTGCTGGCGGCTGCCTTCACCAATGCTCGCCTGCTGTTGTTGATCCTCAAGCCCGATCTGCGGACTGAACACGCCGCCGCCGCTTTCTTCCTCGGCCTCGGGCCGGAAGCGCAGCGCGGCATTGGGCACCAGCAGCGCGGTGCCGGTGTTCTGCGTGGCAATCGTCGCGGTTGCCGTCATCCCCGGGCGGAGCACGCCGTCGGGGTTCTGCACAGCGAGCCGCGCCTCGTAGCTGACGACCGACCCGCCCGCCGCTGCCGCCGCCGCGCCGCCGCTCGCTGCCTGACTTTGAACCGTGTTGCTGGAGGCCAGATCGACCCGCTGCAACGTTGCGGGAAAGCGGCGGCCGGGATAGGCGTCGACGGTAAAACTCGCCTGCTGGCCGGACTTGACCTGACCGACATCGGCTTCGTCAATCGACACACGCAGCTGCATTGCGGAAAGGTCTTCCGCGATCACGAACAGAGTCACGGTGTTGAAGCTGGCAACTACGGTCTGCCCCGGTTCGACCCGCCGGGCGAGCACGACGCCGTTGACCGGTGCGCGGATCACCGCGCGGGTGCGGGTGGTGAGGATCCCCCGCAGGGACGCTTCGGCGGCCTGGATATTCGCGCGCGCCGAAGCGACCGCCGCCTGGTCGCGCGCCACGGCCGCCTCGGCCTGTTCGAGTTCGAACTGCGACGGGACACGCCCGCCCGAAAGTCGGCGCACTTCTTCAAGCCGGGCGAGCTGCACATTATCGATATCAATCGTCGCGCGGGCCTGTGCCAGCGCTGCCTTGGCCGCGTTGAGATTGGCGCGTGACTGCGCGATCTGCTGGTCGATGATTTCGGTGTTGATCACCGCGATCACTTGGCCTTTGGTAACCCGGTCGTTGACATCGACCAGCACAGAATCGAGCGGCCCGGTGACTTCCGCGCCGACCTCGACCTGATTGGTCGGGCGCAGATTGCCGGTCGCGGTGACCGACAGCGACAGCGATTGCTGCACCGCTGCGGTGGTGATGTAATCGGGCTTCGGCTTTTCGCCGGTGCATTGCACGACAGTAAGCACCAGCAGCACAACCGCGAGGCCGGGCAGCCAATACTTCATCCAGCGCCGCCAGCGCGGGCGCGGCTTGGTGCCGAGGAATTCATCCACGCCTGGCTGTTGTTCGGGCGCTTTGCTTGTGTCGATCACTTGAGTGGCCCCTTTGCCGTCAGTTCGTCCAACGCAGCGCCTTGCGGCACCGACCATCCGCCGCCCAGCGCCCGCGCCAGACTGATGAACGCGAGCGCGCGCGCGCCTTGTGCGCCCACCTCGGTGGTGCGCGTGTTGAGCAACTGGCTTTCGGTGACCAGCAGCGTCTGAAAATCAATCAGTCCGGCCTGATACTGGCTGCGCGCGAGCAGGGCCGCATTTTGCGCGCCGTCGCGTGCTTCGGCCAGCGCCGTGACGCGCGCGCCGCTGGTCTCAAGGTCGACCGCCGAGCTCTCGACTTCTTCGAGCGCGACAAGGATGCTCTGGCGCCAGTCAGCCAGCGATCCGTCAGCGATGGCCTGCGCGCCCTCGATCTGTCCGCGCACGCGTCCGCCGTCGAAGATCAGTTGCGATAGGCCGGCAAAAACATTGCCGGTGACGATATCGAGCAGGTTGCCGACATCGACCGCACTGGTGCCGATCGTCCCGGTCAGCCGGACCAGCGGATAAAGCTGCGTGCGGGCGACGCCAACCCGGTCGAGATCGGCGGCCAAGCGGGCTTCAGCAGCACTGACATCGGGCCTGCGGCGCAGCATGTCAGCCGGAATGCCGAGGGCGACCTGCTCCGGCGGCGCGGGAACGCCCCGCGGCGCCTCGGTCAGGGCAAGATAGACGCGGCCAGGGGGCTCTCCGATCAGCGTCGAGATCGCGTTTGCAACCGCCACGAGATCGCCTTGAAGCTGCGGGATGGCCGCTGCGGTCTGTGCCCGCTGCGTGCGCGCTTGTTCGACATCGAGGCTGGAGACCAGCCCTGCCTGATTGCGCCAGCGCGCGATTTGCAGATTGTCGTCCTGATTGGCGAGCGTGTCGCGCGCAATCGCGAGCTGTGCGGCGAGCGAGCGAGCGGTTACCACTTGGCTCGCCACCTGCGCCACTATCACCCGCTCAAGATCGCCGAGCGAATAGCCCGACGCCTGCACATCGCTGCGGGCTGCGTCGATCGACGCGTCGATCCGCCCGAACAGGTCGACCTCCCACGCGGCATCGGCGCCGAGCGAGAATTGTACATCGTCACCGGCGAAATCGCCGAAATCGCGCCGCGCGCCGCTGCTTCCGTTAATCGTCGGCACGCGGTCAGCACGCGCCTGGCGCAGACCTGCGCGCGCCTGACGCAGACGCGTTACCGCCTGAGCAAGATCGAGGTTGTCGTCCCGCGCGCGCGCGACAAACTCCTCGATCAGCGGATCATCCAGCATCACCCAATAACGATCGAGCGCGATCTCGGTCTCGCCCGGCTGTGCCAGCGCCCAGCGTTCAGAAACAGGCTGCGCGCTGGCCAGAGACGGCGGATCGGCGCGGGGAACAACACAGCCCGAAAGGATTAACGCGGCAAGACAAACCGCAAGGCCCGAAGTCCTGCTCAAATTGCCGTTTGCCATTAGAGGTGGTCCTGCAGCAGCATATGAAACAAGACAATCGCCCCCTTGCAGCCTCAAACTTGGCAATTCTTTCCGCGCCGGATCACCCCGGCAAGAAAACATCGACAAAACCGATCTATAAGCCTTTCTTTGCTACCAGCACCCCCATGTCGGCACAACGCAGTTTCGTCGGGTTGACTGCATCGCTCATCGATCAAGCGACAGGCGAGGCGATTGCCCGCTGATTGGCGAAATTGCGCCCACGGGGTCTTCCGCGCCTACCCAAACAATCGCCCTGCCACTGCATCGAGCTTTGCCATCAACGCCGGATCATGTTCGTCGGGTGCGGTGATCACTGCGTCATCCAGCGCAGTGTCGATCGGGGAGGGATCGCGCTCCTGCGGCAGGCCAGTGATGAAGTTTGTCACCATCGCCCGGGCCAGCGCGCCGTTGGATTGCATCTGCTGGATCACCTCGGCCACATCCACTGCCTCACCGTCGCGCCAGCAGTCGTAGTCGGTGACCATGCCGACCAGCGCATAGGGCAGCTCGGCCTCGCGCGCCAACTTGGCTTCGGGCATCGCGGTCATGCCGATCACGTCGGCGCCCCATTGGCGGTACATCCGGCTTTCGGCGCGGGTGGAAAATTGCGGGCCTTCCATCGCGAGATAGGTCGCGCCGACCGCGACCTTGCCCTTGGAGGCGGCGACCGCGCGTGCCGCCATCTCGGACAAGCGCGCGCACACCGGATCGGCCATCGACACGTGGGTGACGAACCCGCTGGTATAGAAGGTCGAGGGGCGGTGGACGGTCCGATCGATGAATTGTTCGACCACCGCAAAGCGTCCCGGCTCCAGTTCTTCGCGCAACGAGCCGACCGCGCTGATCGCAAGAATATCGGTGCAGCCGGCGCGCTTCAGCGCATCGATATTAGCGCGCGAATTCAATTCGGTCGGGGTGATCGGGTGGCCGCGGCCGTGGCGGGGGAGAAAGCGCACCTTTACCCCCGCCAGCGTGCCGCACAGGATCTCGTCCGAGGGATCGCCCCACGGTGTATCAATCGCGATCCACTGTTCTTCCTCGATGCCGTCGATGGCATAGAGGCCCGATCCGCCGATAATCCCGATGCACCATTCGCTGGCCATGCGCGCTGCTGTGTCCTTTGCTCGCCGTGTGAGGTTAAGGGCTTAGGTCAGGTCGAAGCGGGTCGGCAAGGCCTTGCGGATTACCTTTTCCGCCAACGCGTAAGGCCCGGCGACAGACGGGCGGGCGAACATGGCGGCAAAATGGCGTTCCAGCGCGGGCCACCCGGTCAGCGGACATTCGGCCACCAGCGCCACCTGCATCAGCACGCAGGCGACCGTGATATCGGCAACCGACAGCGCGTCACCGGCAAAGAAGGTCGATCCCGCCAGCCGCGTTTCGAGCACGTCGAACAGCGGCGGCATCTGGGTATTCCAGGCATGACGCGCCTTGCCCAGATCGGGCTCTTCGCCCTTGCTCGCGGCAAAGAAGATCGGCCGAAAGATGCCAAGCCCGCCCGCTGCCGCCAGCGTGGTATCGGCAAATTCCTCGATGAACATGGCTTCGCCCAGCGCCATCGGATCGGCCGGGTAGAGCGCAGGCGTGGGATGCTTGCGTTCAATCATGGCGCAGATCGCGCTGGAGTCCGGGATTGTCCCAGCGCTGCCCTGCTCAGCCACCGACCGGTCGCGCAGCACCGGAATGCGCTTCATCGGTGAAATATCGACAAACCATGCGGGCGGATCGAACACGTTCACCGCCTCGATCTCGTAATCCACGCCCTTTTCGATGCACAGCCCTGCGACCTTGCGCACGAACGGCGATACCGGGCTGCCATAGATGACCAGATCGGGACGGGAATCACTCATGGTCAGCCTCTCCTCGGCGATGCTATGCGGCTCTCCATAAGCGACCGCCGCAATAGCGCAATCGCTAGGCGCAGCAGGCTGCCTCAGCTTCTAGACGTGCCGCCAAAGCAGCGCCAAAGCAGCGCCAAAGCAGTCATTGCGTTTTGCTATGCAACGCGCCAGTTTCAGCGGGAGAGAGACGACTCCCCCAAAAGCGACGAGAGAGGAACAATCATGGTCACCCAGTACAAGAACCTGATAGGCGGCAAGATGGTCACCACGGACCAGATGCTCGATGTGGTCAACCCGGCCACGGAACAAGTGATCGGCCAGGTGCCCGCTTGCGGCAAAGCCGAGCTTGACGAAGCGGTCGCCGCGGCGCGCGCCGCGTTCAAGACCTGGAAGAACACCCCGATCGAAGAACGCCGCGCCGCGATCATGGCGATCTCGGGCGCGATCAAGGAAAACGCCGACGAACTCTACCGTCTGCTGACCAGCGAACAGGGCAAGCCGCACGATCAGGCCAAGGGCGAAATCTACGGCGCGGCCGGGATGAGCGCGGCGCAGTCCACCCTCAGCCTCGATGATGAGGTCAACGAGGACAGCGACACCCGTTTGAGCCGCACTCGCCGCGTGCCGGTGGGCGTGGTCGCCGGGATCGTGCCGTGGAATGTCCCGGTGATGATGGCGATCCAGAAGATCGCGCCTGCGATGCTTTCGGGCTGCACCATCGTGCTCAAGCCCTCACCCTTCACCCCGCTCACTACCCTGCGCATCGCCGAGTTGATCGCGGACAAGGTGCCCGCCGGCGTGGTCAACATCATCACCGGCGAGGATGACCTTGGCCCGATGATGACCTCGCACCCCGATATTGACAAGATCACCTTCACCGGATCGACCGCGACTGGCAAGAAGATCATGGAAGGCGCCAGCGCCGACCTCAAGCGCATCACGCTGGAACTGGGCGGCAATGATGCCTCGATCGTATTGGCCGATGCTGATCCGAAAAAGGTCGCCGAACAGCTATTCTGGTCGAGCTTTTCAAACGCCGGGCAAATCTGCGTCGCGGCCAAGCGCGTTTATATCCACGAGGATATCTATGACGAGCTGTCTGCCGCGATCGTCGAATATGCCAAGACCGTCACTGTAGGCGACGGCGCGCAGCAGGGCACCGGCGTCGGCCCGATCCAGAACAAGAAGCAGTATGACCGGGTGCTCGAGCTGATCGAGGATGCCAAGGACAATGGCTACAAGTTCCTGCTTGGCGGCAATGTCGACCCGTCGGGCACCGGCTATTTCGTGCCGCTGACGATCATTGACAACCCGCCCGAAGACGCACGCATCGTCGCCGAGGAACAGTTCGGCCCGGTGATGCCGCTGATGAAGTTCTCGACCGAGGACGAAGCCATCGCGCGTGCCAATGCGTCCGAATACGGGCTGGCAGGGGCTGTGTGGACTGCCAATCCGGACCGGGGCGTTGAAATCGCCGAACAGCTTGAAACCGGCACCGTGTGGGTGAATGAATATCTCCACCTGTCGCCCTTCGCGCCGTTTGGCGGGCACAAGCAGTCAGGCTTTGGCGCCGAATATGGCAAGGAAGGCCTGAAGGAATTCACCTATGCGCAGGTGATCACGGTCAAGAAGGACAGTGTCCTCGCCTGATCCGTGGGGATTTCGCCTGACGAACTGAGCGCCGGGCTGGCGCGGGTTTGTGCCCGCGTCGGCCTTGGCGCTTTTTCGGGTGAGCCGCAGCGGCTGACCGGCGGGGCGGTGATGGAAAGCTGGCGGTTTGCGGCTGGCGATGCGGCGTTTGTGCTGCGCCGCGCGCCGAGCCTCGCCTTCATGGAGGGGCGGCCTTACGGGCACGCGACCGAGGCCGCGCTGATCGAGGCCGCCCGCGCCAATGGTGTGACCGCGCCGAAGGTGGTGGCGGTGCTGGAGGAGGGGGACGGTTTAGGCTCGGGCTTCGTGATGCGCGCGCTGTCGGGGACGGCTGATCCGAAGGTTATTCTGGCGTGTGACGATCCAGCGGGGTTGCTGCGGCAGGCGGCGCGGGATCTGGCGCGGATTCATTCGCTGCGGCAGGCGGACGTGCCGGACGGCGTTCCGGTGATGGATTACCGCGCGGCCATCGCCGACCTCAAACAGCAGTTCTTGGACGCGGGCGGCGACCGACCGATCATCGCGCTCGGGCTGAAGTGGCTGGAGGACAATTGCCTGCCTGCGGTCGAGCCCGTGATCAACCATGGCGACTACCGCATGGGCAATCTGCTGGTCGAAGGCTCCCACCTCACCGGCGTGCTCGACTGGGAAATCGCCCATTTCGGCGACCGGCATGAGGACTTGGCATTCGGCTGCATGGCGGTGTGGCGCTTCGCCCGATACGACCGCCCGGCGCTGGGGCTGGGGTCAATCGCGGACTACATCGACGCCTATGAGGCCGAGGCGGGGGTGAACATCGACCCGGTGCGCTTCCGCTTCTGGACGATCTACCGCACCGTGTGGTGGGCGCTGGGCTGCCTCAAGATGGCGGCGCAATGGCGCTCGGGCGCGGACCGGATGCTCGAACGCGTAGTGATCTCGCGCCGGACGAGCGAGCAGGAACTCGATCTGTTGCTGCTGCTGGAGGAGGATGCGCCGATCGTTGAGCGCCTGCGTCATGTCTACTCGCCCACCACGCTTGATCACAACTATGGAGAAGCGGACGTAGGAGAACTGGCGTCTGCGGTCCTGGAGTGGTTGGCCACAATCAAGGATAAACTGAGCGGCCACGACCGCTTTCAATTGGCTGTGGCCCGAAACGCTCTGGGGATGATCTCAAGGGAGAGCGAGTTTCTTCCGCTTCCCACCGACACGGAAACGGCAGGAGCGTGCTTGTCAGGCGTGCTCTCGCTTTATGAGATTGGCTTCCTTCAATCCCTGAGGGAAGGTGTCTTAAGCAAAGTGATGGTCGACTCCCCGAAGTATCCTGCGCTTACCGTTGCGCTGAAGAAATGGGCACCAGTGCAAGAGGATCTTGATTGATGGACTTCGCCATCCCCGCCGACCTTCAGGCCTACCTCGATGAACTCGACGCTTTCATCGCCGCTGAGATCAAGCCGCTCGAAGCGCAGGACGACAACATCCGCTTCTTCGACCACCGCCGCGAACATGCGCGCACCGATTGGGAGGCGGGGGGGTTGCCCCGGCACGAGTGGGAGGAACTGCTCAAGGCAGCCACCCGCCGCTCGGACAAGGCGGGCCATTGGCGCTTCTCCGCGCCCAAACGTTACGGCGGCAAGGACGGCAGCAACCTGTGGATGGCGGTGATCCGCGAGCATTTCGCGCGCCAAGGCCTCGGCCTCCACAACGACTTGCAGAACGAACACTCCATCGTCGGCAACTTCCCCTTCGTCGCGATGTTCGACCAGTGGGGGACCGAGGAGCAGAAGGCCGAATTCATCACCGGTGGGTTTGAACGCAACCGCCGTGTCGCGTTTGGCCTCACCGAACCCGACCACGGCTCCGACGCCACCCACATGGAGACCGTCGCGGTGCGAGCAACCCGCGACGGGGTCGATGGCTGGCGGATCGATGGCGCAAAGTTGTGGATCACCGGGATGCACACCGCCAGCCTCTGCGCCATGTTCTGCCGCTCCAGTGGCACGGCGGGGGACGCCAGCGGGATCACCTGTTTCCTCGTCCCCAACCCCACCGAAGGGCTGAAAATCGAGGAGTGGCTGTGGACTTTCAACATGCCCACCGACCACCCGCGCCTCAGCGTCACCAATGTCTGGGTGCCCGATAGCGCGATCCTCGGCGTCGAAGGCCGAGGCCTCGCGCTGGCGCAGAGCTTCGTCCACCAGAACCGCATCCGGCAGGCGGCGAGCAGCTGCGGCGCGGCGCTCTACTGCATCGACGAGAGCGTGAAATACGCCCGCCAGCGCAAGCCGTTCGGCGAGGAATTGGCGCGCAATCAGGCGATCCAGTTCCCCTTGGTGGAGCTGGCGACGCAGGCGGAAATGCTGCGCCTGCTGATCTTCAAGACGGCGTGGGAGATGGACAACATGCCCCACGAAGAGATCGAGCGGACGATCAGCGACAAGGTCTCGATGTGCAATTACTGGGCGAACCGGCTGGTGTGCGAGGCGGCCGATAGGGCGATGCAGGTCCACGGCGGCATCGGCTATTCGCGCCACAAGCCGTTCGAACACATCTACCGCCACCACCGCCGGTATCGCATCACCGAGGGCTCGGAGGAGATCCAGATGCGCAAGGTGGGGGCGTACCTGTTCGGCTATCTCGGGCCGAAGCGGGGGATGTTTTCCTGACTTCGGCTAGTTGAATTCGGGCTCGGGAACGAATGTTTCGTCTCCCCGAGCCACGAAGTACAGGCCGGTGCCAAGCACGATCAGTCCGCCCGTCAAAGCGAACGCCCCAAAGCTCGCCTGTGCCGCAGCAAAGATTGCATAGGACGCGCCGACCGCGATGCACAGGTACCAGCCCGGGCCGACGCCCTGCGGGTGGCCTTCCTTCCCCCTGCGACGCAAGACCACGAAGGCGAAAAGCGTGCTTAGGGTGACGATCTGGGCAGCCACGCCCATGACCTCGGCCAGAAACGCGAAGCCTCCGGTGAGCGATAGCAGCGCGATCAATCCCGAAAACAGGTAGATCGCCCGGTCGGGCACTTCACCGCGCGGCGACAGGTGCGTGAAAGTGACCGGAAGCAAGCCGCGCCGCGCCATACCGTAAAGGACGCGCGGTCCGCTCATATACATCGAGTGCTGGTTGGTCGCGATCGAGAAGATCGCTGCGAGCGCCATCAGGATGCTGCCCGTGTCACCGAGCAGAGCGCCGCCCATCGCGGCAAGCGGTGTGCCGTCATCGCCCACATCCGGCGCTACCGCGTTGAAGGCGAACTGCACGAACATGTAGAGCGCGATGGTGCTGGCGAGCGAGACGATCATCGAGCGCGGGATCGTCCGCCGCGGGTTCTTGATCTCGCCCGCCGCGTAGCTGTTGGAGAACCCACCCGCAAAGGCATAGTAGACCAGCAGGGCCGTGCCCTCCACCGCGCCGAATGTCGGCATCGTGAACTCTGTGACAATTCCCGCCTCGGCATATCCGACGATGCAGACAAGCAGGATCGGGAAAAGCTTGAGCACCGTGCCCACCAACAGCCCGCCGATCGCCGCCTTCATCCCGAGGATGTTGACCCACGTGAACAGACCGCTCAGCAAAAGGACGGTCAGGGTATGGACGAGCGGATCGTTGAAGAATGGGAAAATCGCTGCAAGGTACGTCACTAGGACGTGAAAATTGGCTGCGCGCGAGCCCATGATGGCGCACAGCAGCAACCAGCCGATCTGGAACCCAGGCCCGTCACCAAAGGCGGCCTGCGCGTAGAGCTGGGGTCCTCCCGATTGGCGGAACATCGATGCCAGCTGAGAAACCACCAGCGTCGAGCACCCCACCAGCAATCCCACCAGCAGGATCATCCAGGGCGCGAAGCTACCGAGCGTGCTGTAGAGGATTGCGGGCATGGCAAAGATGCCCGCACCGATCATTCCGTTCACATTTATCAGAACCGAGGCCAACGGCCCGACGACGCGCGGCGGAGCTGCTGCATTTTCGATGACGTTTTGCTCCCCCGTGGCGCTTGGTTGAAGATACCATTGCAGCGATCAACTCCTTGTCAAACAGGGTCAGTCCGAGATGACGACATACCGCGTTTATTGACGACTTTTTGACGATCCAGCCCAAGCGGCAAGGCCACCACAGGCATCTGGCAAAATCTGCCGAGGGGTTTAAGACTCCTGCAAAACACCGAGGGAGACTCTCATATGCGCCATATCGCCGCCGCCCTGCTCGCCGGGGCCGCCTGCTTTTCTGCACCGCTCGCCGCCGCCCCCAAAGCCAAGGACGCCAAGGCCGAGGAAAAGTGGAGCGTTGATGCTCCCAAGGGTGCCACAATCAAGCAGGTGCCGATCAAGACCACCGAAGGCACGTGGATGGATGTCGATGTGTCGCCCGATGGCACGATGCTCGCCTTCACGCTGCTCGGCGATATCTATACCATGCCAATTTCTGGGCCCATCGCGGGCAGCACGCCCGCGCGGATTGCCGAAGGCCTTGCCTGGGAAGTGCAGCCGCGCTTCTCGCCCGATGGCACCCGCATCGCCTTCACTTCCGATCGCGCCGGGGGTGACAATATCTGGGTGATGAACACCGATGGCAGCGACAAGCGGCAGGTGACCAAGGAGGATTTCCGCCTTCTCAACCAGCCCACCTGGTCGCCCGACGGGCAGTTTATTGCCGCCAAGAAGCACTTCACGACTGAGCGCAGCGCCGGGACCGGCGAAATCTGGCTCTATCATGTCAGCGGCGGCGGCGGGGTGCAGGTGGTCGAGCGGGCGAACGAGCGCTTGCAGAAGGAATTGGGAGAGCCGGTGTTCGCGCCCGATGGCTCGGCGATCTACTACACCCGCAACACCACGCCCGGGAACACGTTTGAATATGCGCAGGATTCGCAGAGCGGGATCTTCGCGATCGAGCGCCACGATCTGGCCACCGGCGAAGTCACCACCGCGGTCAGCGGCTATGGCGGCGCGGTGCGGCCTGCCCCTTCGCCCGATGGCAAGGCAATCGCCTTTGTCCGGCGCGACAAGGATCAGAGCCAGCTGTGGCTGAAAGACCTCGCCACCGGGCGCGAGCGGATGATCTATGGCAAGCTCGATCTCGATGTGCAGGAGACCTGGGCGGTCACCGGGGTCTATCCCAACATCGATTGGCTGCCCGACAGCAGCGGGATCGTGTTCTGGGCGGGCGGCAAGCTCAACCGCGTGGGCCGCGACGGGAGCGGCCATGCGGTGATCCCGTTCAGTGTCAACGACACGCGCGGGGTGGCCGATGCGCCGCATCCGGTGATCGCGGTGTCGCCCGATAGCTTTGTAACAGCCATGCCGCGCTTCGCCACGCTGTCGCCCGATGGCAGCCGCGTGGTGTTCGAAAGCCTCGGGCGGCTGCATACCAAGTCGGCCAAGGGCAAAGATGCGCCTGCGCCGTTGACGGGTGACGAAGCCGACGTGATCGAAGCCTTCCCCGCCTTCAGCCGCGATGGGCAGAGCCTCGCCTATCTGCGCTGGAACGATGCGACCCTGGGCGAGATCATCATTGCCGATGCCAATGGCCAAAACCGCCGGGTGCTGACCGGGCCGGGGCATTACGGCAATATCGCCTTTTCGCCCGATGGCGCCATGATCGCCTTCGAAAAGCGCGACGGCGGCTATCTGACTGCGCCGAACTTTGGCGAGAACCCCGGCATTTACGTGATGCCCAGCGACGGTTCGGGCGAACCGCGTCTGGTGACGCGCGAGGGCGGCAACCCGCAATGGGGCGCTGCGTCCGACCGCCTGTTCATGCTGGCGCGCGAAGGCAGCGGGCTAGCGCTGGTCTCGACCGACTTGGGTGGCGAGGCCAAGCGCGTGCACGCCAAGGGCGATCTGGCCAACGACCTGCGGATCGCGCCCGATGGACGCACCATCGCCTTTCGCCAGAATTACGAAGTGTTCGCGATGCCGCTGATCCCCGGCGGCAAGCCGGTCGATGTCAGCGAAAAGGGCGGCGCGCTGCCGGTCACCAAGGTCAGCAGCGGCGGCGCGGACTATCTCGGCTGGGCCAATGGCGGCGCGACGTTGTTCTGGTCGATCGGCCCGAGCTTGCAGAGCGCGCAGGTCGCAGAATTCTTCACGAGCGCGCCCAAGGCTGAGGCCGAAAAGGGCAAAGCGGACACGGCCAAGCCCTACGCTCCGCCCACGATCGGCATTCCGCTGGGTGTGACAGTGCAGGCGGCCAAGCCGACCGGCACCACCGTCATCACTGGCGCACGGGTGCTGACCATGCGCGCGGGTCTGGGGGCGGATGACGCGGGCGTCATCGCAAACGGCATGATCGTGATCACCGGCGACCGGATCACAGGGGTCTATGATGCGACCACGGTCAAGATGGCCTTCCCCGAAGGCGCGCGAATGATCGACGCCAGCGGCAAGACCATCATGCCCGGCCTTGTCGATGCCCATGCGCACGGGGCTTACGGCGTCGGCGATCTGATTCCGCAGCAGAACTGGGCCTTGCTGCAAGACCTCGCGTTGGGCGTGACCACGATCCACAACCCCTCAAGCCAGGCGAGCACCGTGTTCGCCGCCGCTGAACGCCAGCGTGCAGGCCTCATGCTGGGCCCGCGAATCTTCTCGACTGGCGAGATCATCTACGGCGCCAAGTCACCCGGTGTGTATGCCCGGATCGACACCTATGACGATGCGCTCGCCCACGTGCGGCGGATCAAGGCGCAGGGCGGCATCTCGGTCAAGAACTACAACCAGCCCCGCCGCGAACAGCGCCAGATGGTCGCACGCGCTGCCGCGGCGGAGAACATGCTGGTGGTGGCCGAGGGCGGATCGCTGTTCGGGATGGACATGAACTTGGTCGCCGATGGCAATTCGACGATTGAACACAACGTACCCGTCGATGTGTTCTACGAAGACGTGCTGCAGTTCTTCGGCCAGTCGAACAGCAATTACACGCCGACGCTGGTGGTCACTTACGGCGGCTTGGCGGGGGATCCGTACTGGCGCCAGGCGACCGACGTGTTCGATCACCCGCTGCTGGTGCACACCCCGCCCAAGGCGCTGCTTGCCGAAACCGCGCGCCGCACCAAGGCCCCCGAATGGGCCTTCGTCGATGACAACAACGCACGCGAGGCCAAGAAGCTGAGCGAGCGCGGTGTCAAGGTCAGCATCGGCGCGCATGGCCAACAGGCGGGCATCGGCGCGCATTGGGAGCTGTGGAGCTTCGCGCGCGGCGGCATGAGCCCGGTTGCGGCGCTGAAGGCAGGCACGATCTCCTCGGCGCAGTCGCTCGGCATGGCCAAGGACATCGGCAGCATCGAGGTGGGCAAGCTCGCCGATCTGGTGATCCTGTCAGATGATCCCAGCGTCAATATCGCCAATTCCGATAATATCGAACAGGTGATGATCGGCGGGCGGCTGTATGATGCCAAGACGCTGAACGAGACCGGCACCGGCACCGCCGCGCGCCAGCCCTATTGGTGGGAAGCTGACGGCGGCAAGGGCGCGGGCGGTTCCGAAGCGGCGACCGCGGCGGGCCGGGGTGATGCGGACGGTGATGCGGGCTAAGCGGCGCTGCCCTCCCCCTCCAGCAGCGCGCGCAGGTCCTTCAGCGCCTTGGCGCGCAGCTGGTGGACGCGCGGCACACTGACTTCGAGCACGGCGGCAATTTCGGTGAGGTTCAGCTCCTCGACGAAGAACAGTTGCAGCACCAGCTTCAGCCGGTCGGGCAGCGCGATCATTGCTTGCAACAGCCGCGCGCGGTCCTCGGCCGCGCACAGCGCCTCGAACGGGTCGGGATCGTCGCTGGCAAAGGCAAGGCTGGTTTCGTCATAGGCATCATCGATCGGGGTGAGCTTGACCCCAGAGGCCTCGATCGTCCGCAGTTCGGCATCGCTTATGCTCATCGCCCGGGCGAGTTCGGCGCGGCTTGGTTCGCGGCCCAGCTCGCCCCGCAGCGCGCTGCGCGCGCGGTCACAGCCGGCGCGCCGCGCGCGGGCGGTGCGGCTGTCATGCGCGACGCGGCGGACTTCATCCAGCATCGCCCCGCGCACCCGGATCTTGGCATAAGCGGCAAAGCCGTCCTCGGTCGGCCCGGCGTGGCGCTGGGCGCATTCGGTAAGCGCTAGGATGCCGGCCTGCACCAGATCCTCGACCTCAAGGCCCTCGCGCCCGCGCCCGTTGATGTGCCACGCGGTGCGCCGCACCAACGGCAGGAACCGGCGCACCCGGTCCTCGACCTCGGCGCGGCTGGCTGCATAAGGCGCGGCATAGGGCTGCACGCGGGTTACGAACGCGGCGGGCTCGTGCTTCATGCGGCCAGATCCTGCTGGCCGGAACCAGACGGCGGCGGGCCGAGCGCTGGGCCAACCGGCTCAGGCACGTCCGCGCTCCCGATCACGCCCACCCCCGCAATCGGCTGGGTTGCGGGCAGTTCGGTAATCGACAGCACCAGGCAGCGCGGGCCGCGCGTCTTGAGCAGCGCGGCAAGCGCGCGGCGCGCGGGCGGCTGGACGATCAGCGCGATAGCTCCGCCCTGTTCATCGGCGATGCGGCTCGCCTCGCGCACAATCATGCTGCCGCAATCGGGCTCGATCAGCGGCTGCCCTGTGGCCGGATCGATCATCCCGCCCAAGATCGCGCTTTCAAGCCCGGCATCGAGCGTCACCACCTTCATTGGCTCGCCCGGCGCGGCGATGCGGGCAACCAGCCGCGCCGCCAGATCGGCCCGCACAGCATCGATCACCGCGTCGAAATCGCTGGTTTTCTGCAAGGCCAGCGCCAGCGCGGTGAACAGCGGCTGCGGGTGCGCCAGCCCGATCCCGTCGGCCAGCAGCGCGCGCAGGGTGCGGGTCAGCCCTGCAAGCGGGAGCGGATCGGGTGTCACCGTCTCGACTAGTGCCGGGGCGCGGGTCTTGAGCCCGTCGACCCATTCGCGCACCTCATCCGGCCCAAGCAACTGGTGTGCCTCGGCCAGCAGCGCCTGATTGGCATGGGTGGCGATTACCGTCGCCGGATCGACCACCAGGAAGCCTTCGGCAATTGCGTGGTCGCGCGCGGATGCGGCGATCCACAAAGCGGGGCAATCGAAGCTGGGATCGCGGGTCGGCTCTCCTGCAAGGCCCCCGTATCCATTGGAGCCGGGGCGCACCTCTCCAGCGTCGATTGCCAGCAGCTTGCCCGGGCGAACCGACCCGCGCGCGACGCTCACCCCGCCCATCAGCACGGCATAATCCTGCGCTGGCAAATCGAGCGAATCGCGGATCCGGAACTGCGGCAGCACAAAGCCGAGATCGCGCGAGAGCTGCTTGCGGATGCCGGTGATGCGGGTGATCAGCGGCGCAGCCCCGTCAGGTCCTTTGGCGTCCTGATCGACGAGGCCGACGAGGCCATAGCCAAGTTCGATGGTGACAAGCGTGGCGTCGCTGACATCGCAGAGCGCGATGTAATCGGGCGCCGCATCAGCGACCGTCGCTGCGGGCGGGGCAGGCGCAGCGGCGCGGCGCCTGAGCTGCCACCAGATCGCCCCTGCAATCGCGGCGCCGGGCAGGAAGATCAGCTGCGGCATGGCGGGCACCAGGCCGACAGCACCGAGGATCAGCGCCACCGGCAGCCATCCGCGCGGATCAGCGAATTGGCCGCCGATCTGTCCGGCAAGATCGCGGGTGTCGGCAACACGGGTGACGATCGAAGCGGCGGCAATCGACAACAGCAGCGAAGGCACCTGCGCCACCAGCGCATCGCCGACCGCAAGCGTGATATAGGCCTCGCCCGCTTCGGCCGCGCTCAGCCCGTGGCTGATCATGCCGATCGCAAAGCCGGCGATGATGTTGACCCCGAGGATCAGCAGCGCCGCAACCGCATCGCCCTTCACAAACTTGGAGGCCCCATCCATCGAGCCATAAAAATCGGCTTCGATGGTGACCTCGCGGCGACGTTCGCGCGCTTCATCGGCAGTGACGAGGCCCGCGGCAATATCGGCGTCGATCGCCATCTGCTTGCCCGGCAGCGCATCGAGCACGAAGCGCGCAGAGACTTCCGAGACGCGGCCCGCGCCCTTGGTGATGACGATCATGTTGATGATCATCAGAATTGCAAAAACGAACAACCCAACCACAAAATTGCCGCCGACCAGAAACGCAGCGAAGCTTTCGATCACCTCGCCCGCTGCCGCGCCGCCCTCGTGGCCGTGAACCAGCACCACCCGGGTCGAGGCGACGTTGAGCGCGAGCCGCAGCAACGTTGCAAACAGCAGCACGGTGGGGAACGACGAAAAGTCCAGCGGTCGGCGTGCGTTGAGCGCTACCATCAGCACCGCGATCGAAATCGCGATGTTGAACACGAAAAAGATGTCGAGCAGTACCACCGGGATCGGCAGCACCATCAGCGCCAGCAGGGTGAAGATGCCGAACGGAAGGATCATCCCGGCGGGCAAGGCAGCCAGCCGGGCAAGCGGGCTGCCAGCGGCAAACACGGTTCCGGTCACAGGCCGAACGCTTTGAGCCGGTCATAGGCGCGGCGCACCTGAGGCGGGGCAGCGGCAGGATCGGTGCCGAAGGTCGCGCCTAGCACCTGCGACATGGGGAGTTTTTGGGCCGGTATTTGGGGCGCGCGCATCGATGATGCTGGCAGTGATGTTTGGCTCAGCGTGGGGGGTCGGCCGGGGCCGAACACGTCCTCGTCGGCGATCAGATAGGGCGCAGCCGGATAAGGCGTGGGCGTGAAGCTGCCCCCGAGAGATCGGTCGGAAGGGGCGTAATCGGCGCGGGCGAAGTGCACCGCGCGGCCCCCGTTGGGGTTGGCGCTGGCGCGGTCCAGCGCGCGGTCGAGCTTGCCGCCGATCACATCCATGACCTGCGCCAAGCTGCGCGGGCTTCCGTCAGGGGCGTAGAAAATCGCGCGGTTGGCGGCAGCGGGCCGCGCGAACAGCGCAGGTGCGCTCGCGCCTGGATCGGCCTGCAATTCGGACAGGAACCGCCCGGCCCCCCCCGCGCCGAGGAAGTGGGCGAGGTAAAGCTCTGAATGGCTCGGCTGACGGCCAAGGATCGGCAGCAGATGCGCGCGGTTGTCCTCGGCCAGCCCGGCTGCCATCAACGCGGCGGTCTGCGGATCATTTCGTAGCGCCAGGATCGCTTCGCGCTGCGCCGGATCGGCGACATAGGCGATGCCCGAGGCAGTCACGTCGATCTGGTCGGCCAGCGCGCCGAGGCCGAAGCGCGCCCCGTGCTTTCTGACGGTATCGAGCCAGGTGCCGTCGATGAACTGATACAGCCCGGTTGCGCTGGATGTGGCCGCACGCGCGTTGGGATCCATCGCGGATTCGACCTCGGCCTGCGCGAGCAGATAGTTGAAGTCGATGCTGGTCGCCTGCGCCGCATTGTTAATGGCGGCTTCGACCGGCGTTGTCGGCGCGGCCCCGGCGATCTCGCGCGCTGCGGGAAGGGCGCGGCCTTCGCTTTGCGCGCGCGCGGCGGCGTGGGTGCGCGCGGCGGTTTCAAACCCTGCGCGGATTGATCCGGCTGGCAGGCTCATCGATGTTGAAGACTGGCTCACGCACTCTCCGAAGACTTGTGAGCGCCGCAGGTGCGTGCGGTGCTTTCACGGGCGGAGACTGCAAACCGCGTGCCAGAAGCGGCCGCTGGCGCGCATTAAGCAGGAACCCCTATCCGCGCGCCGGAGCATAAGTCGCGCGCGGGATCCGGCGCGGGCCGCCAAGCGCTTCGATCCGCGCAGCGACATTGGCCGCGAGCAGATTGCGCACCCGGCGATTGACTTCGTTCAACTGGCGTGCGGTCTCGGCAAGGCTGCGGGTTTCGCGGTCGAGCGCGTTCGGGGCGATCGCGGCGAGCTCGTCGCACAGCGCCTCCTTTTCGCGCGCAGCGATGATCAGGTCGTCGGCATCAAGCGCGGCAAGCGCTTGCCGTTCGCGTTCGAGCACGGCAATCATCTGCCGCAAACCGGCCGCGAGCGGAGGTGGTGTTCTGGCCACCGGCTCAGCTCCGCTCGGGCAGCGAAGGGCTGATCTGCGCAGCGATCATCGCGTCGACAATCTTGGTCGGCACCAGCGGGTAGGAGCCATCGCGCAGCGCATTGCGGATCGCAGCGATCCGTTCGGCATCGACCGGCGGGGTGGCGGTTTCACTGGTGCCGGTGAGTTCGAGGCTGATCCCGGACGCGGGTCCGGTGCTGCCACCGGCTGCGGGGCGCAGGCGCGACTCGATCTGCGTGCGGTCGCTCGGCGTCAGCGTGCGGGCGGCGCTGACGCTCGGCAATTTGCTCAGTTCGAAAGACGGCATGACTGATGTCCTTGGTGGGAGTTCCTGTGGGCGAGAACGG
The DNA here is from genome assembly GCA_038210785.1 of Sphingomonadales bacterium. Classification (GTDB taxonomy): domain Bacteria; phylum Pseudomonadota; class Alphaproteobacteria; order Sphingomonadales; family Sphingomonadaceae; genus Erythrobacter. The sequence goes on from JBBQWH010000005.1 coordinate 26,405, forward strand.
CGGCACGGGGGTGGGTTTAAGGGCGATTTAAAGGGGCGTTAAAACAATCTTAGCCCGCTGGGATCACTGCGAGTCCCGGGCGCTCGATCCGGGCGCGCAGGGCTTCGGCCTTGCGGCTGGTGCGCACAAAGATCCAGTCCCCCACCGCGCCGGCTTCCAACGCCTCGCCCGGTTGCTGCACGCTGAAGCCGCGCCCGCGCACCATGATGATCAGCGCATCGCCGCGCTTGACCGCCGCGGCAGCTTTGGGGGCGCCAGTGACTCCGGTGGCGCTGGCGGCGGCGGCGGGGTTGATCGCGACAAAGATGCGCCAGTTGTAAGGGCCGGTGCATTCGACCTGCACCGCAGTGCGGGCGGCGGTGTGCCAGCTGATGCCGAGCGGCGCGGCGCAGGCGGCGAGCTGCAACCGCCGGTCGGTCGGCGCGCGCGCCCCGCCGGGGACGCCGGTTGTAGCGCCGGTGAAGGCGGCAACGGCCTGGTCGATCGCGGCGGGATCGGTCACCCCGCGCGCCTCGGCCGAAGGGTCGCACAGCGGCAACAGCATCGGCAGCGCCAGCGGGGTGAGCCGCCAGCCATCGAGCCAGGAAGAGGTGGTATCCAAACTAGTAGCCATGCAGGGGCGCTCCGTGGTTGTGCGCAAATCGGGTCGGAGCCAGCCTAGCAAGGCTCATGCCATACGGGCGCGGGCGGCAGGCTGCGGCTTCGGATTGACGCCGCCCTACGCAGTCTTCCCGGGCTGTGCGGGGGCACGGCTTAAGCATAGTCGGTTAGACAAGGTCATCGTTGAGAACCTCTATTGCGCGACCCCTCGCTTATGCCCTTTCGCTCCGGTTACCTGTCCCGCTCTGCCCGCGTCGCTGCTGAACCGGCGGCCGTTGAAACACGCGCCGACGATGCCCGGCGCGCGCTGCTCGAGCGGATCGGCGAGTTTGTCATCCGGCACGATCTGGCGGTGACCGCGCCCAATCTGGCGACGATCTGCGGCGCATTGTCGGGCACGCAGCCCGAACTGGCACGGGCCTTCGCCGCGCGCGAGATGGCGCAGCAGCCGATCGACCAGCGCTGGCTCGATACGCTTGCGCGCCTCGATCCCGATAGCCACACCCGCATCGCCGCGCTCGAGACGCTGTCCGACAAACTCGAATATGCGCTGATGCGGTTCGCACAGACCGCGCGCGCGGCGCAGAGCGAGACCAGCGATCATCGCGGTGCGATCGGGGTGCAGATCGATGCGCTGGCCGGGCCGGAGGGGCTGGAGAAGGTGTTCGATCTGTCGCGCGCAATGCTCGAGCGGATCGAGCAGGCCGAGGCGGCGATGGCGCGTAGCGAGGCCGAGACCGAGCGATTGCGCGAAAACCTCGCCAAGGCGCGGATCGAGGCCGATGTCGATCACCTCACCCGCCTGCCCAATCGCCGCGCCTTCGAGCGGCGGCTGGTCTCCGCCGCAATGGAAGCGCGCGCCACCGGCGAGCCGCTGAGCCTGGCGTTCTGCGACGTCGATCATTTCAAGGCCATCAACGACCGCCACGGCCACGCGGCGGGCGACCGGGTGCTGTGCGCGCTCGCGGCGAGCTTCAGTGAGAATGCTGGCGACAGCTGCTTTGTCGCGCGCCACGGGGGCGAGGAATTCGTGCTAATGTTCTACGGCATGGACAAGGACGCCGCGCACGCCAAGCTCGACACGATCCGGCGCGCGCAGGCGGCGCGGCAATTGGTCAATCGCGAGAGCGGGCAGCCGTTCGGGCGGATTACTTTTTCGGGCGGGGTGGCCGAAGTCACCGAGGATGCCGACGCCCGTAGCGCGCTCGCCCGCGCCGATGCAGCGCTTTACCGCGCCAAGCAGGACGGCCGCAACCGGGTGTTGGTCGGCTAGGGCTCAGAACGCATGCTTGCGGCCGGCCGTTTCTGCCATCACCTCATCGTAAGCGAGGCTGGCGTAGACATCGTCTGCCGGACCGACGGTAATGATGGTGCGCACTCTTGCCCCGCGCGCCCGCGCTTCGCCCGCCAGCTTTTGCGCGCGTTCCCAGGCTGCCGCTTCGCTGCCTTTGGCGTGGACCGCGAAGATCGTCAGCGTGGCGCGCGGATCGGGCGCTTGCGCTGCCAGCCATTCGCCCAGGCTCGGCCCTTCAGGGACCGGCCGATAGAGCGCCTGCGCGGGCGAGATTTCGGGCCGCAGCGCGCGCCGCGCGTCTTCCCCGCGCGCTTTGCTATCGGCCAGTCGCCGCCCGGTCTCGGCCTCGCCGGCGGGCAGCGCGGAGAGGGTCAGCAGGAACAGAATCAGCGCAAGATCGGCGAGGATCAGCTGCCAGCCGGTTCCGGCGCGCGGCGCTCCAGCGAAATGGTTCACGCCACACCCCGCAGATGCGTACGCCGTTCCTGTGCTGAACCGACTGAGCGGGCGACCTGATCGACGAACCAATCAGCCAGCGCCTCGCGCGCGCGCTCCTCGTCCAGCCCGCGCCGCACGATCGCGCTGGCAATCGGGTGGCACAACAGGTTCCCGAGCAGCGCGCCGTAGAGCGAGGTCAGCACGGCGGTCGACACTGCGCCCATGATGGTTGCCGTGGCATTCACCGTGCCGCCCGGGGCGAGCTGGGTAAAGCCATAAAGCGTGCCGACCAGGCCGAACACCGACGCGAGTTCGCCCGCCCAGCTGAAGACTTGCGCCGCGCTGATGCGCCGGGCTTCATCGAGCGCGCGGTGAGCGCGGCGGGCATTGCTGACGGTGTCCAGCGTGCCGTGGCGCAGATAGGTTTCGAGCATCAGCCCGAGCGCGCGGTCGGGCGGCAGCGCGGGATCGGCGCGGTGGTGTCCGTCACGCAGGATCGCGCTCACCGCCAACGCCAACGCCTTGCGGTTGGCCTCGCTCCTGAAGCCGCGCCGCACCAGCCCGCTCGCTTCGCGTAGCGCCGCGCCAAAATCGCGCCAGCCGCAGCGCGCCACCGTCGCCAGCACGGTGCCGACAACCACGATCGCCAGCGAACCGGGATCGAACAGGGACGAAATCATAGGCGGCATGGCGGATCCCTCAACGCTGACTGCGCCAACCCAGAACGGCCCCGGAAGGCGCGGATTAAGCCTTAAAAAGCTGGCGGCAGCTGCTTGCCTTTAGCGCGCGCCCGGGCGGCAAAAGCGTGCCGCGGCTTGCCGCCCTGGACTAGGCAAGCGGCGCCATGCCGCCCGTTCGGAGCGGGTTTGGCACGCTTCATGCTGAACCGATTGCGCAGCGGGCTTGCCCTGCAAGTGACAGGAGGTAGTGCGCATGAACGAGCGACTTTTCGGTATCCACGGCGCGGCGCTGACGCTGCGTTCGGAACGGATGGGCGTGATCGCGTCGAACATCGCCAATGCCGCCACCCCCGGCTACAAGGCGCGCGACATCGATTTCAACGCCGCGCTCGGCGCCCGCTTGGCGCAGGCGCGCGGCGATGCAACCGCCGATCCGCAAGCCGGCATGGTGTGGCGCACGCCGACCATGCCGTCGTTGGATGGCAACACCGTCGAACTCAGCCGCGAACAGGTTGCCTTTGCCGAAAACGCGGTGGCTTACTCTGCAACGCTCAGCTTCGTGACCGGCAAGGTCAGCACCATCACCCGCGCGCTGAAGGGTGAATGACGATGCCCGAGCGCGCCCCGATGACGCTGTTCTCGATGACCACGCGCGCAATGAGCGCGCAGATGGTGCGCATGAACGCAGCGACCTCGAACCTCGCCAATGCCGGTTCGGTCTCCTCAACCGAGGAGGGCGCCTATCGCCCGATCCGCGCGGTGTTCGCGGTCGAACTGGACCGCGCCTCGGGCCTCGCCGGGGTGACTTCGAGCGGGTTGGTGCGGGCCGAAACCGCCGCCATCAAGCGTTACGATCCCGCCCACCCGCTCGCCGACGCGGACGGCAATGTGTTCGAAGCCCCGGTCGATGAGACGGCCGAGATGGTCGAGATCATGGAAAGCGCGCGCCAGTACCAGAATCTGGTGCAGGCGCTCCAGACCGCCAAGCAACTGATGCTCGAAACCCTGAGGAGCCAGTGATGACCACCACCACCACCACCACCGTAACCCCCGCCGCGCAGGCCACGCTCGACCGGCTCAACACGCCCTCGCGCTTGACCGGCGGCGGGCTCGGCTCGCTCGACGGCGGCGACTTCCTGCGCCTGTTGACCACCCAGCTGACCTTTCAGGATCCGCTCGAGCCCGCCGATAACGAGGCGATGCTGGCGCAGATGGCGCAGTTTTCCGCGCTCGCCGCGACCACCGAAAGCGGCGCCACGCTCGAAGACATCTCGGCCAAGCTCGACCGCCTGATCGCCGCACAAGAGGCATCCGCCGCCCGCCCCGCTGGCAACCGCCCTGCCGCCGCTCCGCAACCCTAAACCCACCTTCACGCCGAAAGGATCACCTCCATGTCTTTCTTCACTTCCCTCTCCGGCCTCAAGAACGCCGAGACCGATCTGCGCGTCATCGCCCACAACATCGCCAACGCCGAGACGGTGGGCTTCAAGAAAAGCTCGGTGCAGTTTGCCGATCTGGTCGCCAGCGGTTCCTCGACCGACCCGCGCCGGAGCCCGGGCATCGGCGCGACGGTGGCGGGGATCACGCAGGATTTCGTGCTCGGCCCGCTTGAGCAGACCGGGCGTAGTCTTGACCTTGCAATCGACGGTGATGGGTTTTTTGCGCTCGCCAACCCGTTTTCGGGCGATGTCACCTACACCCGCAACGGCAATTTCCGCCTCACTGCGGCGGGCGAGCTGGAGGATTCGTGGGGCAACCGGCTGCAGGCCTATCCGGTCGACGCTGCGGGCAACCCGACCTCGGCGATCCCGGCCGATGTCGCCGTGCCGATCACCAATGCGGCCGGATCGAGCCTCGCCAATGTCACCATCGATGTGCGCGGGGTCGTCAACGCTGCGTTTGCCGATGGCACCACCGCGCCGGTCGGGCAGGTGGCGCTAGCGACTTTCCCTGCCCCCAATGGCCTGCGCTCGGTCGGTCAGACCAAATGGCAGGCGAGCGGCGAATCGGGTGCAGCCGTGCTCGGCAATCCGGGCATCGGTTCTTTTGGCGAGATGATCAGCGGCGCGCTCGAACGCTCGAACGTCGATCTGGCTGAGGAAATGGTCTCGCTGCTCACGGCGCAGCGCAATTTCCAGGCCAATGCCCGCGCGATCGATACCGCGACGCAGATTTCGACCACCGTGCTCAACCTGCGGCAGCAGTAGGGGCTTAGATCGTGGACCGACTGATCTACACTGCCCTGACTGCGATGAACGCGGCGATGGACCGGCAGCGGGTGGTGGCGAACAATCTCGCCAACGCCAGCACGCCGGGCTTTCGCCAAGAGATCTTCGCGGTCACCCCGGCCACGCTCAAGGACGGCTCATTGGAAGCCCGCGCAATGGCGCGCGGCAATGTCCGCGGGGCAGACATGACGGCGGCGCGGGTGGTGCCGACCGGCAATCCGCTCGACGTGGCGCTCGAAGGCAAGGCACTGCTCGCCTATCAGGCGCCGGACCTTCAGGGCGAGGTTTACTCGCGCCGCGGCGATCTGCGCGTCTCTGCCTCTGGCGTGATCGAGAACGGCGAGGGTCTGGCGGTGCTGGGTGAGGGCGGCACGCCGATCACCGTGCCGCCAGGCTTCAACATAAGCTTAGCCGCCGATGGCACGATCCTCGCCAGCGATCCCGCGGCGCCGGGCGCTGCTGCCGAGCCGATCGACCGTCTGCGGCTGGTCAATCCCGAAGGCAGCCCGCTCGTCAAGGGGATCGACAGCTTCCTGAAAGTCCCCGGCGCCAATGGCGCCACCGGCGTACTGCCGCCCGATCCGACTGCGCGGCTCACCCCCGGCGCGCTCGAGATGTCTAATGTCGAGACTGCCGACACGCTGGTGCAGATGATTGAAGCCCAGCGCGCCTTCGAACAACGCGCCAAGATCATCGCCACCGCGCGCGATCTCGATGAAGCCGGCAGCGGCTTGATGGCGCTGCGCTGATCCCTTTTGCTTCAGGAGACCTGACCAATGCCCACTTCCGCCCTTCACGTCGCCCGCACCGGGCTTGAGGCTCAGGATGCGCGGATGCGCGTCATCGCCAACAACCTCGCCAACATCGGCACCACCGGGTTCAAGCGCGACCGCGCGGACTTCGCCACGCTCGCCTATCAGGAACAGCGCGTCGCAGGGCAAGCCTCGACCGGGCAGACCGCCTATGCCGTCGGCCTCAACCTCGGTACCGGGGTGCAGGTGCAGGGCACCTCTCGGATCGAGACGCAGGGCAGTCTCAACCCCACTGGCAACAAGCTCGATCTGGCGCTGGATGGCGACGGATACTTTCAGGTTGAACTGCCCGGCGGCGGGCAGACCGGCTTTACCCGCGCCGGCAACTTCACGCTGTCAAATGATGGCACGCTGATCACCTCGCAAGGCTATGCGTTGCAGCCGCCGTTGCAGGTGCCCGCGGGCGCGCAGTCGATCACTGTTGCGCCCGATGGCACGGTGAGCGCGCTCACCCCCGGCAATGCCGAGCCGACGCTGCTCGGCCAGCTGACCGTGGCGAGCTTCATCAATCCGGCGGGCCTGCGCGCGATCGGCGACAACTTCCTGGTCGAGACCGCCGCCAGCGGCCCGGCCGAACTTGGCCTTGCGGGCGAGAACGGGCGCGGGCAGATCAGGCAAGGAATGCTCGAAGCCTCGAACGTCAACGTGGTCGAGGAGCTGGTCGAGATGATCGAGGCGCAGCGCGCCTATGAGATCAACTCCAAGATGGTCAGCGCGGTCGACGAAATGCTGCAAAACGCCAACCAGACGCTGTGAGGGGGACGATGATGGGTCGCTATCTCCCCTTTGCTGCGCCGCTGCTGGTGCTGCTGCCGTTGTCTGCCTGCATGGGGTCCGGTCAAGGGCCGCAGCCGGGCTTCACCGCGCCGCCCCCGCCGGGGACCGCAATCACCGCCGCGAGCGCAGGCGATCCCTTCGCCGCCGCCGCCCCGCCTGCGCAGGCGGCCAATGCGGGCGCGATCTTTCAGGCGAGGGGCAGCTATTCGGGGCTCGTCACCGGCACCCGCGCACGGGCTTTGGGCGATATGGTGACGATCGTGCTGGTCGAGGCGACCACCACCGCCAAGAGCACGCAGGGGCGCACCAGCCGCGAAGGCGGCTTCGGAATCACCCCGCCCACCTCCGGCCCGCTCGATTTCCTCAACCCCGATGCCCTTAAAGCTACGGCCGAAGGGTCGTTCACTGGTGGCGGGAATGCTGCGCAGCAAAGCCGCCTCAATGGCGCGGTCGCGGTGACCATTGCCGCGGTCTACCCCAACGGCACCGCCGAAGTGGTCGGAGAAAAGCAGATGATGTTCAGCCAGGGTGATGAGTGGGTGCAATTCGCCGGCCGCATCCGGCTGGTCGATATCGACAGCGACAACCGCTTGGTTTCCGCGCAGGTCGCCAATGCGCGGATCATCTATTCGGGCAAGGGCGCGGTCCAGCAGGCGAGCCGTCCGGGCTGGCTGAGCCGCTTCTTCAACTTCGTTTCGCCGTTCTGATAGAGGGAATGATCATGCCGTTCCTCACCCGTCTCGCGCTGCTGCTGCTGGCGCTGCTGGCAGCTTTCGCCCCCGTCCCCGCTGCGGCCGAGCGCATCCGCGATCTTGGCCAGTTTGAAGGCCTGCGCGCCAACCAGCTGACCGGCTACGGCGTGGTCGTCGGCCTGCAAGGGACCGGCGACAACAACCTCGAATATGTCACCGAGGCGATGCGCGGCGTTTCCGGCCGGCTCGGCCTGCAGCTGCCACAAGGCGTCAGCCCGACCTTGCGCAACGCCGCAGCGGTGATCGTCACCGCCGAACTGCCGCCCTTCGCCAAGCCAGGCCAGCGGATCGACATTACCGTGTCGACGCTGGGCCAATCGTCCAGCTTGCGCGGCGGGGCGCTGATCCTGACCCCGCTGTATGGCGCAGACGGGCAGATATATGCGATGGCGCAGGGCAACGTCGCGGTTGGCGGGCTGGGCGTCACCGGGCGTGACGGTTCGCAGGTGACGGTCAATGTCGCCACCGTCGGCCGGATCGCCGATGGTGCCAGCGTCGAACGTGCGGTCGCCACCGGGTTTGACCTTTCGCCCACCTTGCGTTTCAACTTGCACAGGGCAGATTTTCTTACCGCCGCGCGCGTGCGCGATGCAGTCAACAGCCGCTATCCCGGTATTGCCACTATCGCCGACGGGGTCAGCATCGAGCTTGCCTTGCCGCAGGGCAATGACGTGCGCTCTGCCGCGATGGCCGAGATCGAGATGCTCGGCGTGACCCCCGCCCCGGTTGCGGCCAAGGTGATTGTCAACAGCCGCACCGGCACTGTCGTGATCAACGATGCGGTGCGCTTATCCCCCGCCGCAGTCAGTCACGGCAAGCTGGTTATCCGCATCGATGAAAACCCGGTGGTGGTGCAGCCCGCGCCGTTCAGCGGCGGTCAGACCGCCGTCGAGCAATCGAGCGACATCACGATCGAGGAGCGCGCCGACCGGGTCGCTTACGTGCCCGGCGCAGCGTCGCTGCCCGAGCTTGTCGATGCGCTCAATCTGCTCGGCGTAGGAGCGTCGGATTTGGTGGTGATCCTCGAAAGCCTCAAGCAGGCAGGCGCCCTGCAAGCCGAAATGGTGGTCCTGTGATCGGGCCGCTTGCCCCGAAGCCCACCGCAGGCACCGTCCCTGCGCTTTCACCTGAGCGCGCCGCGCTGCGCAAGGCGGCCGAAGGCTTCGAGGCGATCATGCTGCGGCGAATGCTGGCAAGCGCGCGCGCAGCCAGCTTTGCCGAGGAGACCCCGCTGACTGGCGGCGGCATGCAGCAATTCCAGACGCTGCGCGACGAACACTTTGCGGATGTCGCCGCCAATACCGGCGCCTTCGGGTTTGCCCGGAGTATCGAGGCGCAGCTTGCGCAACACCTTGCGGTGTATGAACCGGATCAAGGAGATAGCTGATGCCAAGCGCAATCTTCACTATCGGCCGCAGCGGCCTTGCAGCAACCCGCCGCAGTCTTGAACTGACTGCGCAAAACGTCGCCAATGCGGGCAACGTCAATTATTCGCGCCGCACACTCAGCCAGGGCGAGCTGGTGATGACCGGCTCGATCGGGATCAATGCTCAGGATTCGCTCGGTGGGGTGCGCCCCGGGGTGGTCGAGCGCGCCGAAAGTGCGCTGATTCAGCGCCAGGCGCGCGATGCTTCATCGGCGCTGGCAGCGGCCCGAGCGGAGTTCTTCGCGCTGCGCGAGGCCGAAAGCGCGCTCGAAACCTCGGGCGTGTTTACCGGGCTCGTGGATTTCGAAGCCGCATTGACTCGGCTCGAAGGCAATCCGCTCGAACCGGCGCTGCGGCTGTCCGCGCTTGAGAGCGCGCGCAAGATGGCGGGCAATTTCCGGATCGCCAATGGCACGCTCGGCAATGCTCGCAATCTGGTGCAGGCCGAGGCCGGCGCCGAGGTGCTGACGGTCAACGAGTTGGCGCGCGAGCTGGCCGCGATCAACCGCGATCTGGTCGGCGCGCGCGAAGGCACTTCCGGGCGCGCGGCGCTGCTCGATGCGCGCGACAAGGCGCTGCGCGGGCTGGCCGAGGAATTTGCGATCCTGCCGACGATCAACGCCAATGGCACCGCCGATGTGACGCTCGCGGGAACTCCTGCCTTGGCTCTGGTGACCGGCGCGAGCGCGCAGAGTGTAAACGTCGCCTTCGCCGCTGATGGTACCGCCAGCTTCGCGGTTGGCGTGGCCGGGTTTGCGCCTGCGGGCGGGGCGATGGCGGGCCGCGCGGGCGGGCTGGTGCAGATGGCGGGCATTCAGGGCGATCTTGACGCGCTGGCGGTTTCGGTGATCACCATCGCCAACACCGCGCAAGCCGCGGGAGCGGCGGCCGATGGCACCCCCGGCCAGCCGCTGTTCACTGGAACCGGTGCTGGCAACATCGCGGTGGTCCTCGGCTCGGCGAACGGGCTGGCGACTGCCCCCGCCGGCGCGCCTGCCGGGAGCCGCGACACCAGCAATCTGGCTGCGCTACTCGCTACGCTCGGGGCTGAGACCGGGCCGACCGCCGGGGCCGATACACTGCTGCTCGGCCTGTCGAGCAAGGTCTCCGCGCTCGAAACCCGCACCCAGGGCCTGGCTGTGGTCTCCTCCAGCGCCGAGGCCGAGCTGCTGCGCGCGACCGGGGTCGATCTCGATGACGAGGCTGCCAATCTCGTGCGTCTGCAACAGGTGTTCGAAGCCAACAGCCGGGTGATCCAGGTCGCCGCCGACATCTTCGATACCCTGTTGGCCTTGCGATAAAGGAGCGTGCCGTCATGAGTTTCGTCAGCAATTCGACCGGTTCGTTCTTCAACCGCTCGCTCAAGGATATGGCCGACCTGCGGACGGGGATCGAGCGCGCCCGCGCGCAGATCGCGACCGGCCGCCGGATCGAGCGCGGCTCGCAAGACCCCGCCGCCGCCGCGCAATTGCGCAGCGTCGTCCGGCGCGAGGCTCTGGCCAGTGTCGAGGGCGATAATGCCGCGCGGCTCGGCGGGGATCTCGGCGCAGCGGCGGACGAGGTCGAGGCGGTGACAGTGCTGCTCCAGCGTGCGCGCGAACTCGCGGTGCAGGCCGCCAATACTCCGACCGGGACTGACGGTCGCCAGGCGATCGCTGTCGAGCTCGAACAATTGACGCAGGAGTTGTTCTCCCGCGCCAATGGCACCTCGCTGACCGGCGAGCCGCTGTTTGCCGGGCTGTCGTCGGGCGTTGCCTTCACCCGCGATGCCTTGGGAAATGTCACCTATGTCGGCACTGCCCAAAGCGGCGCGGTGCCGATCGCCCCGGGCACCGCGATCGAGCGCGGCATGCCGGGCAATGAAGTGTTCGAATTCAACCTCGGTGGCACCCCCACAAGCGCATTTGCGGTGCTGGGCGGGCTGGCGGCGGCGCTGCAAGGCGGCGCGGCCGATCCGGCGGCGGCGGCCAATGCTGCGATTGCAGGGATCGACGCCGCGCTCGACACCGCAGGCCGCGCGCAGACGATTCTCGGTACCCGCATGGCGTGGACCGAACAGGTGCAAGCGCAGCAGGCCGAGCGCGGCATCGCGCTGGCCGAACGCCGCAGCCGCGTGGGCGATACCGATGTGGCGGAAGCCATCGCACGGCTTCAGCAATCGTTGACCGCGCTCGAAGCGAGCCAGGCGGCGTTTGCACGGGTGAGTTCGCTCACCTTGTTCGACGCGCTGCGCTGATCGGAGCCTGTACCCGTGTTTGCTGCAATAGGCATTGTCGTGCTGCTGGTGATGGTGTTCGGCGGCTTCCTGCTGGCAGGGGGCGCGCTCGGCCCGGTCTTGGCGGCGATGCCGCTCGAAATGATGATGATCGGCGGCGCGGCGATCGGCGCGACGCTGATCGGCAATTCGATGCACGAGATCAAGCTGCTCGGCGCCGGGCTCGTCAAGGTGTTCAAGGGACCGAAATACTCCCACGAGGACCATATCGACGCGATCGCGCTGACCTCCAAGCTGATGAAGCTGCTGCGCTCCGAAGGGGCGGTGGCGCTCGAAAGCCATGTCACCGAGCCGGGCAGTTCGACCATCTTCAGCGAATACCCGCGCCTTCAGGCCGATCCGGTGGTTACGGGCATGATCTGCGATCCGCTGACGTTGATGGTGGTGTCCTCCGGTACGCTTGATACCCATGCGGTTGAGGAGGTGATCGACAACGCGATCAAGACGCAGCTCCACGAGATGGATGAGCCGGCGCACATGATCCAGACGCTTGCCGATGCGCTGCCCGCGCTCGGGATCGTTGCCGCAGTGCTCGGGATCATCAAGACCATGGGCGCGATCAACGAGCCGCCCGAGATCCTTGGCAAGATGATCGGCAGCGCGCTTGTGGGGACGTTCCTCGGTGTGCTGCTAGCCTACGGCTTTGCCGGGCCGCTCGGCACCCGGCTCAAGCAGATCAACACCCACGATCAGCAGATCTTCCACACGATCAAGCAGGTGGTCATCGCGAGCCTGCACGGTTACCCGCAGCCGCTGGTGCTCGAAGCCGCGCGTTCGGGCCTGCCGCCCGCGCACCGTCCGAAGCTGACCGATCTGCTCGATATGATGCGGGGGCGCTGAAATGGCGCTATCCGATCCGACCCAATCGGGTGAGGGATCGAGCGCGGCGATCCCGGCGCCGATCATCGTCAAGAAGATCACGATCGTTCAAGGCGGGCACCACGGCGGGGCGTGGAAGGTCGCCTATGCCGATTTCGTCACCGCGATGATGGCGTTCTTCCTGCTGCTGTGGCTGCTTGGCGCTACGGAAGAAAAGCAGCGCAAGGGGATCGCCGATTATTTCGCGCCGACGCTGGTCAAGTTGCGCAATGAAAGCGCAGGTTCCAACGGCTTGCTGGGCGGCAGTTCGATTACCGATGTGGACAAGTATCCCAACGCTATGGGCCAAACCGGTACACGCGCAATCACGATCCCGCGCGGTGTCACCGGTGGGCCGGTGGAGGGCGGCGGGCGCGGCGAGCTCGAAGCCGAAAAGCTCAAGGAATTGCAGGACAAGATCGAGAAGAAGCTCGTCAAGCGCCGCCAGCTGTCGCACCTCGCGCGGCAGGTGCGGGTGATGCGCGCGCCCGAAGGGATCCGCATCGATCTGATGGACAATGCCGATTTCTCGATGTTCGAACTCGGCACCACGATCCTCACCAAGGAAGCGCGCGGGCTGCTCGAGGTGATGGCCGATACCTTGAAGGACGAGAACGTGCCGCTGATCCTGCGCGGCCACACCGATTCGCTGCCGTGGCGCAGCGGGGTGGCGGCGAACAACTGGTCGCTTTCCACCGGCCGCGCCGAGGCGACCAGACAGGCGCTGGTGCTGGGCGGAGTGCCGATGAAGCGGATCGTCCGGATCGAGGGCGTCGCCGAGACCGAGCCGCTGGTCGCCGAAGATCCCGCCGATCCGCGCAACCGCCGGATGTCGCTCCTCCTGCTCGACGGTCGCGGCGCGCTGCGGCCCGAGCGGCAAGGGCCGGTGGCCCGGACTTCGCCGCAAGCCAGGCCGAAGCCCTAAGGCCTTACGCACTGCAGCCACTTTCCGGCGCATCTCGAATTCGTCCACGCCAACGCCGGTCATCTCGTAGTCGTTGGGACATTCAAGAGTGCAGACAAGTTGATCATCGAATATCTGCTGATCGTCAAGGCCGAGGGTGAAGCCGCGCGCGCCGCGCTGGCGGGCGAGCGACCCCTACCTCACCGGTAAAAGTATGGCAGTTGATCCGCGTCAACGAAATCACCCTGCCGCTCGGGGATTGGGCGTAAGTGAGCGAAAACGAGGGCTTTCGCGAAACGAGCTAGCTGAGCATAATGACGAAATTTGGAATGAGAATTATTTTTCTGATCTGTTTGCGAGTTCGTCAAGCAAGTCTACGAGCAATGCGGGATGGCTTGATGTAAGAAACTGTCCGCCGTCCTCTAAACTGCGAATTTCGGTGCCGGGCCAAATTTTTGACCAATAACGCACCACTTCTTCAAAGCTGTAATGATTATCATGCAGGCCATGAAGGATCATGGTGTTGTACGCGAGTAGCGGCGTAAGATTGAAAAGATCGCGCGATACTTGCATTTCCTCTATGACAGCGCCCTTAAAATTACCGGTCGAAAACGGTCGGATTGCGCGGAAGCGATCCCGAATGAATTGCGGATCGTCGCACAACTTCTGATCTGGAGGACTCCCTTCAGCAATGGCGTGGGAGAGTTTTTCCATGCGTTCGAGCGAAAGTTGCGGTGTCACGACACGAAAGTAGAATTCAATAAGCTGGGGCGAACGGAAGAATGCTTCCTTGATCACGCCAACTACTCCCTTGCGCCGACCTGTATCTGCCGTCGGCGGGCTGGGCGAGGTAAGTATGATCGGACCAATTCTTTCACCAAGAGTTTGCTTAAGCACCGTGGTGAAATGTCCAGCACGGCGCGCAATGACGGCGATCTTTCCAATCCTAAGCCTGTCAAGAACGCTCTGCGTGTCGGCTATGGCTTGGCTGAACGGATCTATCTGGGAAAGACTACCGGGATGCGTTGACCCGAACCCCGGCCGGTCGATGGCGATTGGTCGCCATCCTGCGGCCTGCAACTGCATCACCATTTTTTGCGGAACAGATCGGCAGGTCCAATTGCTGTGAACAATAAGCACGGGTTTGCCCGAGGCAGGACCGTAATCACTCCACGCGATGACTTGGCGGTCATCTTCGCGTGGTAAAAATCGAGTTGGCTCGACTGAAGGGTCGTAAAACCCGAGCCGGCCGTCAGTCGTCCTTGCAAAGTAACGTAGCACTTTGGCCTCGACCCAAACACGAGCCAAAGCTGGTGCTGACCCGACCTCTAGCGCCGGTAATATGAACTCTAGCTCCTTTTTGACGACTGCTGGCGAAATTCGCAACGCGATTGCGGTCGCAGATCGGCTAAGACCCTCGGTCACAAGCTCGCAGATCTGGCACTGACGTTCGCTAAGCGGCAACCAATCTACCATTTCGTCTGCGGTGCCGAAAAAGCTTGGCAATACACCAAATGAGTGTTCGACCACGCGCCGGATGACCGCAGGAAGGTTTGGCGCTCGCATTAGTTTCGCCGCCCCGCTCAAAGACTCTCTGACCGTTATGTATGAGAAATCAAGCTCGTCCGCTGCGGCTCGAGCGCTCCCCGTTTTTGCCACGGCCATCACGACCCTTTGCTGAAGTCCGGTCAAGCCGAAGGCTTTTACGGACTCGGTCAGTCCTTTTTTGCCGACGACTGCGTTCGCACATACCAAGAGGCGACTGTCGACGTTCGCGGTGAGAGCTTGACGAATGGTATAAGGCAAATTCCAGTTCACGGCCTCCCCGGTGCCGGCGCTGACGGCGCGCAGCCCGATACCCTCGCGCGCACGCAGGAACAGGATGCGTGACGGCTCTTTCGGCGAGGGCAACTGGTTGAACAGCTCTTCAAATGCGAAGTCGGAAGGCCAGCCTTCGGGGCGAGAAAGTGCAATCACGGTGCTGTCGGAATTGAAGACGATGAGGGCGATCGAAGCCAGCGACGGTATGGCGCCGCTCGGCGATATAGGTTCGGCTTCCTCGCGCAGCGTGGAATCAGCAAATCCTTCGCTGTCCGACCGTACTTCGTCAAGAAAGCGATCGGGATTGTCCAGAAGCCGTTGAAGCACCGGTTTGAACGTAACTCGCCGCACGATCAGCCTATCCGTTACAGTGACAAGACGCCGATACCCGCAATTCAGCCGCCAATGCGAGCTTCGATTTTCTGGCCGAAACACAGAACCCTACAAAAGGCGATGTAGCGCTTTGGCCCCTGAACGTAGATCGGGGCGTCCTTTCGGGGGGTGCTGGGGCACGATACAATCACACTAGCTTCTAAGTGTCCTCCGAGGCGGGATGATGATGCTTCGTTCACGCAAGACGCCAAATTCTTAGGAGAATAAAATGAGAACTTCACGTTGGTTAATCACTAGCGCCGCTGCAGCTATCGCGCTTTTGCCGCAGGCTGCGCTTGCGCAAGACGCCAAAGATGAGACTGGATTTTATGTAGGCCTAGATCTTGGCATTACGAACGTCGACGATGCAGACATCACCTATTACGACGCGCCGGGCACCTTTGATGGAACAGGGGCTCGTGATACCGCCGAGGCCAGCATTGATACGGGAAGCGTGGTCGGGTTCGGCGGTGTAATTGGCTACGATTTTGGTACGATCCGTGCTGACGTCGAGATCGACTATAGCCGCAACGATATCAACAGCTTGACCTTTATCGGCGTGAATGGTTCGCCGGTCACTTTTGATGCGAATGATCGCGACGATGTATGTGACTATCTCGAAGTCGATACGTGCGGTGGGAGCGGCAACACGTTTGAGTTCGATGGTTCGCGCGTTCGACAGCTTTCCGCGATGGGGAACCTATGGATCGATCTGCCCATTGGTTCCGGGATAACGCCATACGCTGGCGGGGGTCTCGGTATCGCAGGTTTCGAGTTCGATGGCGAAGGAACGGGCAAGTTTGCGTGGCAACTCGGCGCAGGCGTTGCGGCGAAACTCTCATCAACGATTTCGCTCTCTTTGGATTTTCGTCACCGTCAGATTGGCCGCACGACCATTGAATTCGATGAGAGCAGTGGTTTTGAGCTGGGCCGCCTGAAAACGAACACCATCAGCGCCGGCGTTCGTTTTACTTTCTAAATTGTTGATCGTCAAAGCCAACTGGACCGGTTGAAGGTCTCCCACTCCATCGTCTCCATACGGAGGGGGTCACTATCCGAGTGCCAGCTTTCGGGCGTATGATTACGGAACTCGTCGGCCCCCTTACCTACAAGAAAAAGCCCGGAGCCATGCGGCTCCGGGCTTTCCGGCCTGCCCCCACGGGGAGAGGGGGAGAGCGGTGGGCGGGCTTAACGCAGCAGCGACAGGACGTTCTGCTGTGACTGGTTGGCCTGCGCCAACATCGCGGTCGATGCCTGGCCGAGGATCTGCGCCTTGGCGAGTGCGGTGGTTTCAGCCGAGTAGTCGGTGTCCATGATCCGCGAACGCGCGTCGGTCAGGTTGGTCGAAACGCTGGTGAGGTTGTTCACCGCCGACTGCAGACGGTTCTGGAACGCACCCAGACCGGCGCGGGCGGTGGTCACTGCACCGATCGCGGTGTCATACTGGTCGAGCGTCGCCGCCGCCACTGCTGCCGGGGTGGCACCAAAGGTGACGACCGCTGCAAGGCTGCCGCCGGCGACATCGAGTTCGGGCAGGGTCAGGTCGATGGCGTCAACCGTTTCCGCGCCAGCCTGGATCGTGATGGTGTTGGTCGCAGTCGAGAACAGGTTGATGCCATTGAACGCGGTGTTGGCAACAACCGAGTTGATCTGTGCAGCCAGCGCATCACGCTCCAGATCGATGTTGGCAACGTCGGGGACGGAATAGGTCTCGTTCGAACGCTGCACCGTCAGCTCGCGCATCCGCTGGAGCATGTTGGTGACTTCGTCGAGCGCGCCTTCTGCGGTCTGCGACAGCGAAATGCCATCGTTGGCGTTGCGTACGCCCTGCGCCATGCCGCGGATCTGCGAGGTGAAGGACGCGGCAATCGCGAGACCGGCGGCATCGTCAGCGGCGCTGTTGATGCGCTTGCCGGTCGACAGACGTTCAGCCGCCTGGCCGAGCATCTTGCCCGCCGAAACGCTGGCATTGGTGGCGCGCAGCGCCGAGATATTGGTGTTCACTACGTTCATTGTTCAAACTCCCGAATGGTCAGGCAGGACGAACAGGCCCGTCGCTGCTGGCCATTAGAGCGGCTGGCAGGCGGGATGTTTAAGCCCGAAAATAAGTTTCGTAAAAACAGCAATTTGACGCGCGCTCGCCGCGCTGCAACGCCATCATTGCCGGGCTCAGCCGCGATCTGCCCCGGGCCGGACTAGGGAAAGCTACGGGGGCTTAAATTTGCCTCATGTGCAGCGTCGATGCGGCACAGGATTGCCGTGACCAACCAGACTTCCAACCAACCAGGGGCAAGCATGATGGCAACGGCGATCGGCACAGCGCACGGCGACAGGGCTGCACCAGCACCAGCAGCGGCAGGCGCGCATGATACCCTGATCGGCATTACCGTGCCGCTGATGGGTGGGCGCTGGCAGCGCGAGCGGATCGTGCTGGGCGAAGATCTGCGCCCAATGCTGGCCGCAGGGTTCGCGCGCAGCGGCAAGGTCGCCATCGCGCTCGCTCATGCCGCATGCCCGGCGCTGGCGCTGCGCGCTGCTAACCAGATTGCGCTGAGTTATGATCCGGCCGCGCTATCCGAAGCGCGCGCTGCGCTGATCGCCGCTTCGGCGCTGGGCGGGTGGCCGGTGGCGGGCGATCCGCAATCGCTTGCGCTGCTGACGCTGGCCGAGCGGATTTCGGCGAGCGACATTCCGGTGTTGCTCGAAGGCCCGACCGGCACCGGCAAGGAGGTGCTTGCGCGCTTCGTCCACCGCTTGTCGCCGCGCGCCGATGGCCCGTTTGTCGCAGTCAACTGCGCCGCGATGCCCGAGGCGATGCTCGAAGCGCTGCTGTTCGGCCACCGCAAGGGCGCCTTTACCGGCGCGGCTGAGGCGGGCGAGGGATTGTTTCGAGCAGCCGACGGCGGCACGCTGCTGCTCGACGAGATCGGCGAACTGCCGCTGGCGCTGCAAGCCAAGCTGCTGCGCGCCTTGCAGGAGGGCGAGGTGCTGCCATTGGGCGCAACCAAGCCGCTCAAGGTCGATCTGCGGATCGTTGCCGCCACCAACCGCGAGCTCGCCGCCGAGGCGCTGGCCGGGCGGTTCCGCGAGGATCTGCTCTACCGTCTCAACGTGTTCCCCTTGCGCCTGCCCGCGCTGCGCGATCGGCGCGGCGACATCGCCCCGCTGGCCTTTGCCATGCTGCTGCGTCACGCCGCTGCGCCCGGTTGCCCGGCCTGGATCGCGCGCGATGCGCTGGCGCTGCTCGAGGCCCATGATTGGCCGGGCAATGTCCGCGAGCTTGAGAATGTCATCCGCCGCGCGATCCTGCTGGCGGACGGCGCAGGTGCGATCGGGGCCGAACAGATCGTGTTCGATACCGCCGTGCGCCCGGTGCCGGAGCAGCTTCCAGCCCCGGCGCCGGCCCCAGCCCCGGCACTCCCGCCCATCTCCGCGCCGCGGTCGCTGTCCGACGTCGCCTTCGCCTCAGAAGCGCGCGCGATCGTCGAAACCCTTAGCCGCCACAGCGGCAACCGCGCCGCAACCGCGCGCAGCCTCGGCATTTCCGAGCGCACGCTTCGGTACCGCCTCGCCTCGATGCGCGGTGCCGGGCTGCTGGCAGCGGGAGGGGCGGCATGAACCCGGTCGGCGGTATCTTCGGCGTTGAGGACATCATGGCGCTGCGCGCCAACGTGCTCGCGCGCAGCACTGCCTTGCGCGATATGCGCGCGGCGAGCGAGGCTGGGCGGGCTGTTGCCCCAACCCCGGCCCCCGGTGCAGGCTTTGCCGACACGCTCCATACAGCATTGAAGCAGGTGAGCGCGGTGCAGGAACACTCCTCGCAGATGCAGGTCGCCTATGAACGCGGCCAAGTGACCGACATCGCGCAGGTGATGCTCGCGCGGCAGGAGGCGGGGGTCGCGTTCGAGGCGACCTTGCAGGTGCGCAACAAGCTGCTCAACGCCTATCAAGACATCATGCGGATGGGGGGCTGATAGATGGCGGACGCTCTACCTGTGCTTGCCGATCCGGCAGGCCTGCCGCAAGCACCTCGCGCTGCTGGTGGTTGGCGTACCATGCTGCCGCCAGGCGCGGCCAGCTTCCTTGCCCAACCGGCACTTGCGCGTGCGCTGCCTGCGCTGGCCGGCGTGGGCGCGCTTGCGGCGGCGGTGATGCTGTGGACGGTGCTGTCAGCAGGCCCGCCGCGCTTGCTCTACAGCAGCCTTACCGATGGCGAGCGCGCCAAGGTGGTCGAATCGCTCGAGGCGGGCGGGATCGCTTACACCATCGATAATTCCACTGGCGCGATCGCGGTCGCCGAGGACGATGTCTACCGCGCCAAGATGCTGGTCGCCAGCGATGCCGGGATTGCCGCGCCGGAAGGAGCCAGCGAAATGCTCGACGCGATGCCGCTGGGCACCTCGCGCACACTGGAGGGTGAACGCCTGCGACTGGCGCGCGAGCGCGAGCTGATGCTGACGATCCGCGAGATCGACGGGATCGAAAGCGTGCGCGTCCATCTCGCCACCCCCGAACGATCGGTGTTCGTGCGCGAGAACGCCGCGCCCAGCGCTTCGGTGATGGTGCGGCTGGTGAGCGGGCGCAGCCTGTCGCAAAGCCAGGTTGAGGCGATCGTCAATCTGGTCGCGGCTTCCGTGCCGGGGTTGAGCGCGGATGCGGTGCGGGTGGTCGATCAGAACGGCCGCCTGCTGTCCGACCCGCGCGAAGCGGTGACCGAGGGTCTCGTGCTCCAGCGCGAATTCGAAGCCAAGCTGCGCGAACAGGTCGATGCGCTGCTGCTGCCCTTGCTGGGCGAAGGCAATTTTTCCGCGCAAGTGCAGGTCGAACTCGATCAGACCGAGGTCACCTCGGCGCGCGAGACCTACGAGAAAGAAGGTGTGGTGCGATCGGAAAGCGAGCGCAACGCCAGCCGCACCGGCCCAAGTCCCGCAGGCGGCGTGCCGGGAGTGCCCGCCAACACCCCGCCGCCGCAGGCTCAGCTGGTCGATGGCGCGCCGCAGCCAGCACCGGCTGGTGCCCCCGCTTCGACCGACACCGAAACCGCGACCGACCGCAGTTACGAACTCGGGCGCGAGGTCGCCGTCACCACCGGGCGGCCGGGCGGGCTGAAGAAGCTCTCGGTCGCGGTTGCGGTCAGCAGCGAGGCTTTGAAGGCCGCCGCACCGATGACCGCACAGCAATTGGAAGCGCTGGTCAGCGCTGCGGTCGGCGCGAATGGCCAGCGCGGCGACATGGTCGAAGTGGTGTCGAGCAAGTTCGATACCACCGAGCTCGAGCCGCCGGCCTTCTACGAGGAACCGTGGTTTGCGATGCTGGTGCGGTATGGCACCGCGTTGCTGGCGGTGCTGCTGGTGCTACTGTTGGCGGTGCGCCCGCTGATCGGCAAGCTCAAGGGCAAGGGCGCAGGCCCCGCCGCCGGGGATGCACCACTGGCCGCGATCGGCGATGACGCCTCGGCACTTGGCAGTGACGCGCCGCTTGGCGGGGCCGATAACGGCGTTCCGCTTACCGATTTACCCCGCCAGGTCGAACTCGCGCGGCGGCTCGCCGCCAGCCAGCCCGAACGCGCGGTCGAAGCCTTGCAACGGATGCTCGAGGCCCCGGGCGCGTCTCCGCCAGAGGCGCGCGGGTCATGAGCCTTGCGCCTGCCGTGACCGATACCGCCGCTGCCCCCGCAGCGCTGCTCAGCCGGGTCGACCGCGCGGCGGTGTTCCTGATGCTGCTGGGCGACGAGGAGGCGACCGGGCTGCTCGCGCTGCTCAGCCCGGCTGAGCTGGAGAAACTCGGCGCAGCGATGATCGCGCTGGGCGAGATCGATCAGCCGCACATGGCCGAAGCGCTTGCCGATTTCGCGGGCGAGGCGGCGCGCGAGATGCTGCCCCAGCGCGGGCGGAGCGACCGGGTGCGCAATCTGCTCGACCAGGCGCTTGGCCCGGCGCGGGCGGACAGCATGATGCAGCGCATCGAGCCCGATGCGCCGCCGCGCAGCCTTGCAATGGCGAGCTGGCTGGCACCGGGCGTGCTGGTGCGGTTGATCCTTGATGAACACCCGCAGGTAATCGCCGCGCTGCTGCTGTTGATCGAGCCCGAACCCGCCGCCGAAGTGCTGGCGATGCTCCCGCTTGAACTGCAAGCGCTGGTGGTCGAACGCGTTGCCCGCAGCGGCGCGATTTCGGTGATCGCGATCGCCACCATCGACACGTTGCTGACTCAGCGCATCAGCGCCGCTTATGGCATGCCTGCGCTGATGCTGGGCGGCCCGCGTGAGGCAGCCAACCTCATCAACCTGGCCGCAGGCGAGCTGCGCAACACCGTGCTGCCTGCGATTGCCGAGCGCGATGCACCGCTGGCCGAGAAGATCGAGGAGGAGCTGTTCACCTACGAAATGCTGTTCGCGCTCGATCCGATGTCGATGGGCCGCCTGCTGCGCGATGTCGACAACGAGAAGCTGATCGATGCGCTCAAAGGCCTCAAGGAGGGCGCCCGCGCGCCGTTTTTTGCCGCCATGTCGAGCCGCGCTGCGGACGGCGTGCGCGACGAGATCGAACTGCGCGGCCGCTTGGCCAAGAGCGAGGTTGCCGCAGCGCAGAAGGCAATGGTCGAGATCGCCCGCGGGCTCGCCGATGCGGGTGAAATCGTGATCGGAAGCGGCAGTGGTGAATTCGTCTGACTGGCTCGGCGCGCTGGCCGAGCCCCTCATTGCCGCCCCCGGTGCCGCCCCCACCTCCGCTCCGCCCGAGTGGCTGGCGCTGCTTGATGTCGGCGCGGAGTTCCGCCCCGCGGCATTCTTTGCTTCGCCCGAACCCAAACCCGAACCCGAGCCTGAGCCGCACGTGCCCACGGTGCCCGATCCGGCGGCTGGCGCGCGCGCGCGCGCCTTTGCCGAAGGCGAGGCTGCTGGCCGGACGGCGGGCGCCGCCGAGGCCGAAGCCGGCACCGCGCGCCAGCGGGCCTTGCGGCTGAGTTTCCGCGCGCTCGATGAAGCCGCGCGCGGCGTGCTTGCCGATGATCTTGCCGCCACCGTGATCGCGCTGTGCGAGAGCGCGCTGGCGGGCTGCGCCCTCGATCGCGATGCGCTGATGGCGCGCTGCGTGGCAGCGGCGCGGCGGATCGGCGGGGCAACAGATGCGCTCGCGTTGCAGCTCCACCCGGATGATATCGCGCTGCTCGGCGAGGATGCGCTGGCGGGATGGCGGGTCTTGGCCGACGCCGCGCTTGAACGCGGGAGCGTGCGGATCGAAGGGCCGGACGGCAGCGTCAGCGATGGCCCGGCCGAATGGCGCCGCGCGATTGCCGCAGCGGTGCGCGGATGATCGCCGAATTGCAGATCGATCTGGCGCGGATGCGCGCCGCCCCGGTTGCCAATGGCCCGGTGCTAACGGGCCGCGTGGTGACCTGCGACGGCGGGCTGATCGAGGTCGCGGGCCTGCCGCTGCCGGTCGGCTCGCTCGGGCTGATCGACAATGATGCAGGCGCCGAGTGCCTGGCCGAGGTGATCGGCTTTCGCGCCGGGCATTCGCTGATGATGCTGCTTGGCGATACCATGTTGCTGCGCCCGCAGGCGCAGGTGCGGGCGCTGGGCTCGCCCGGCGAGGTGCGGGTGGGCGAGGCACTGCTGGGCCGCGCGGTCGATGCGCTGGGCGCGGCAATCGATGGCGGCCCGCAGCTCGATCTGCCGCAGGCATGGCCGCTGGCCGGGCAGCGTGAGGGCGCATTGGAGCGCGCCAGCGTCGAACATCCGTTCGATTGCGGAGTGCGCGCGATCAACGCGCTGGCGACGATGGGCGTCGGCCAGCGGCTCGGGATCATGGCGGGTTCGGGCGTTGGCAAGTCGGTGCTGGTCGACACCATCGCCGGGCACGCGGTCGCCGATGTCATCGTGGTCGCGCTGATCGGCGAGCGGGCGCGTGAAGTCTCCGATTTCGTCGGCCGTCATATGTCCGGCGCGCGGCGCGGTGGAATCGTGGTGGTCGCCGTGCCTGCCGATCATGCCGCCAATCTGAGGCTGCGCGCGGCGCAATATGCCAGCTGCATCGCCGAATATTTCAGGGGGCAGGGCAAGCGCGTGCTGCTGATCCTCGACAGCCTTACCCGCGTCGCGCACGCTGCGCGCGAGCTGGCGCTGGTGCTGGGCGAGCCGGGTGCGGCGCGGGGCTATCCGCCAAGCGCGCTCGCCGCGATTACGCGCATTGTCGAGCGCGCGGGCAACTCGGCGCGCACCGGCGGGGCGGTGACCGGGATCTACACCGTGCTGGCGGACGGCGATGATGCCAACGATCCGGTGGTCGACACCGCGCGCGCGATCCTTGATGGGCATATCGTCCTGTCGCGCGAACTGGCGCAGCGCGGGCATTATCCCGCGATCGATGTGCCCGCCTCGCTCAGCCGGGTGATGGACGATCTGGTGGCGCCCGATGTCGCTGCCGCCGCGCGCCGTTTGCGCGGGTTGATCGCCGCGCGCGAATCGGGCCGGGATCTGGTGCTGATGGGCGCCTACCGTGCAGGCGGCGACCCCCTGCTGGACGAGGCGCTGGCGCTGAGCGGCCCGATCGATGCCTTCCTGACCCAGCCGCGCGGGAGCGCCGAGCCGCTCTGCGTCAGCTTGGCCGCGCTGCTGGCGCTGACCGCGACCCCGGGTGCGTGAGGCGCGCCGCCTGGCGCTGCTGCGGCGGCAGGCGCTGATCGCCGAGGTCGCGCGCAAGCAGGCGCTGCGGGGACTTGCCGAGGCGATCGCGGCCGAGGCCCGCAGCCATGCGCTCGCTGCGCGTAGCCGGACACTCGTCACCGCCAGCGCGCCTGCACCGGGGCTTACCACCGGGGCGGCGTTGCAGGACCGCGCGGGCTTCACTGCCGGGCTCGCGCAGCTTGCCATCAGCGCCCGCGACGCGGCCCGCGACGCGGCGCTTCAGAGCGAATGGCAGGCCGATAACCTCACGCTTGCCGAAACCCGCGCCAAACGCCTCGCCGAGCGCACCGCCGACGCGCGCACGGCGCTCGCAGCCGCCAAGACGAGGGCCGAGCAGGCGCGCGCTCTGCCGCTGGCACGCAAGTTGCAGTCTCCGAAGTGAAGCCAAATCGATCGCGGGCAGACCCCGCTGCCCAAGGATGATGCGATGATCCCGTTCCCGCCCGAAACGTCCGCGATACCCAGCCTGCTTGCTGCAGGCGGCGTGCTGCCGCAAGTAACGCCGCAAGCGGGGGCGCAAGCGTTGCCGCAAGGAACGGGACTGGATTTCGCCGGGCTGCTAAGCACCGCACTTCCGCCGCTGGCGAACGCCGCGAACCCGCTCGCCGCGCCCGCCGCCCCGCTCGCAATGCCGCTGCCCGCCATCACATCCGCGAGCCCCGCCTCGCCGCCAACGCCTGGCTTACTTGCGTCTGGTCCGCCTGCGTCTGGCCCTGAGAAAGCGCCTCCCGCTGCGCCGCTGGCCCTGCGCCCGATCGCCGCGCCGCCGCAGAGCCTGCCGGGCGGCACGATCTTGCCGGAACCGGGCGCGGATTTGCCGCAAGCCACGCTTGCCCCTCCGCCTGTCCCGCCGCATGTCCCGCCGCATGTCCCGCCGCTTGTCCCGCGGCCCGAGCTGCCCACCACGCTGCGCGAGTCTTTGCCCGCGCGCGTGGTTCCGACAGCGCCGACGCCGGAGCCCGGCGCCGTTGCGCCCGCGCCGGATAGCGACAACGCGGACCAGCCGCTTGCCGCTGCGCCCGACACCTCTGCGGTAGCGCCCGATCCAGCGGCAACTGATGCAGCTGTTATCGCACCGCCTGCTCCGGCGCTCATCGCCGCGCTTGTGCCTCCGTCGCTACCAACGAGCCAGATGCCCGCGCTGTTGCAACCGCCGGTGCCGACGCCAACGCAAGCGGCGCCGCTCGAGGTTGATCCTGCTGCCCTGCGCCCTGCCGCCCGCGCGCTGCCTCGGCCGGTATCGCTGCTCGCGCGCGGCGAGGATGCGCCGCTGCCATCGAAGGTGTCGCTGCCTGTCGCGGTTGAGGCTGACGGGTCTGCCCCTGCGCTGCAAGCCGCGTCCCCGTCGCCGGCGCTGGTGGCCGAATCATCGGCCCCGGCTTCCACGTTAGCTTCCAATCCGGCTACATCGGCATCCACCGCGCCCGCACCTGCCTCGGCACCGACCCCCGCGGTTGCGCCCCTCGCTCTCCCGCTCGCCTCGCCGCTCGCTGCCGCCCAGCCTGATCGCGCCGAGCCGCGCGCCGCGCCGCAGCTGGAAAGCACCATCGCGCAGGTCGGCGATCTGCGCGAAGCACTCCGCGCCGCGCGGCCCGAGATGACCATGCGCCATGCCGAGTTTGGCCTCGTCTCGCTGCGGATCGATGCCGCGGGCACCGAAGGCTGGCGCGCGGTACTGGCGAGCCGCGATCCCGGCTTCGTCCCGGCGATTCAGGCCGCGCTCGCCGATCGCGCGGTCGCAGCCGCAGCAGCCGTTTCGTCCGATGGCGGCGCGTTAATGGGCCAAGGCGGTTCGGGTCAGCATGGCGCGCCTCAAAATGGCGCGGGTCAAAATGGCACAGGCGACCACCGCTACGGGGCGTCCCCTAGTAGTGGGCAAGCGTCGTCGCAACCATACCTGGGCCAATCCGGCACACGTGACGGCGAGGCTGCGCCGGATCACCGCCGCCCTTCGACCGCCGCCGCGCTAGCGGTACGCGCCGAGGAGGGGGAGGCGCCCGGCAGCCCTGCTCCGCAAACACGCGGCGTATTTGCCTGACCCAACTCGGGGTTCCGGGCGAAGCAACTACACAGGAGCTGACTGGGCATGGCCAAGGGTAAGGACAAGTCTGAAGGGGGCGGCGAAGACGGCGGCAAAAAGAAGAGCGGGCTGGTCAAGATCATCCTCGGCGCGGTGCTGCTGCTCGGAATGGGTGCGGGCGGCGCTTACGGCGCCTTCGCGATGGGCTTGATCGGCGGGGGCGAGGCGCATGAAGAGCCCGATCGGCCCAAGCTGGTGCTCAAGACCGATGCCGATCCCTATCCGTTGCCCGGCGCCGAGAAGGAAAAGGACGCCGCCGCGCCGGTCTATGGCGAAGGTGGCAGCAAGTATCGCACCGCGTATTACAGCTTTGAAGACAGCTTCACCTCCAACCTCGCGGATTCGCCGGGGCTGGTGCAGCTTGAACTGGCGGTTTCGACCCGGCGCGATGGCCGCGTGCTGCAATGGGTCAAGACTCACGAACTGGCGATCCGCTCGGCGATCCTCGCCCAGCTTGCCGCGACCACCGAGGCCGAGGCTTATGACGTCGAGGGCAAAAAGCGCATCAGCCAGCGCCTGACCAAGGCAATCAACACCGTGCTGGAGGAAAACGAAGGCTTTGGCGGGATTGATGCGGTGCACTTTCGCGGGTTTCTGGTCCAATGAGGATGGAGCGCGCCCTCGCCGCCGCGCGCGCCGCCGCGCTGCATTGCCCCGAGCTGACCGGACATAGCCTTGGGCGGGGCCCACCCCCGGAGGAACGCGCCAGTATGATGACGGCATGGCGGCGTGATCTTGCGCGGCTGCTGGCCGATGACCTGGCGGGGCTGCTTTCGGGCGACCGGCTCGATGTGACGATTGGCGAGCCCGAGGCGCTGAGCGGTGCGGATGCGCTGCGGCGGATCGGCCCGGTCGCCGCCAACAGCCTGCTGCGTTGTGGAACCAGCGCCGAAACCGCGCTGATCAGCTTCGATTTCGCTACGGCGATCGCGCTGACCGACCGTTCGTTCGGCGGCGACGGGCGCATCGGCGGGAGCGCGCCCGAGGCATTGCCGCGCTCAGCCGCCCTGCTGGCCGATGAAGCCGCGAGTGTTATTGCAGGCGCGATCACCCGTGCCAGCTTGGGCGATATGCCGCCGTCGATGGGCGTGACCCCGCGCGGGGAAGTGATCGTGCGTAGCGAAAGCGCCGCGCGATTGAAGCCCTTTGCACTTGAAGATCAGGCGCTGCTATTCACGCTCGAGATCGCCAATCGCCAGGGTTGCATCTGGCGCGTGAGCCTCGCGCTGGCGGCCGAACGGATAGACCGGCTGCTGCCTGGCGGCGGCGTTGGCGGGCGCCGCGCGCGCGCACGGACGCTGCGTCAGCCTGCAAGCGGTATGGCCGCCCCTTTTGCCGCCGTGCCGCTGCCGCTGCACGTGGTGCTGGCCCAATTCGATCTGTCGCTGGCCCGGTTGCAGACGCTGAGCCCCGGGGACACGATCCCGCTGGCGATGGGCCGGCAGGTGCCGCTGATGGTGGGCGAAACGATCCTTGCCCACGGCAGCATCGGCACCGCCGAGGACCGCATGGCGCTCCGCCTGACCCGCATGCCGCAACCCGCTTCTGTTTCCGTTTCCGTTTCCGCTGAAGGTGCCCTGCCATGACTGCTTATCAACCCGCTGGCTTTTCGCGTTTCGGCGATGTTGCCGTGCGCCTTTCGGTCGAACTGGGGCGCACCGAAATGTGCCTGCGCGAGGTGCTGATGCTGGGCGAGGGCAGCACCGTCATGCTCGACCGGCTGACCGATGAACTGCTCGATGTGACCGCCAATGGCCGGGTGATCGCGCGCGGCGAGGTGGTGGCGGACAAGGGCCGCTTTGCCTTGCGGATCGTGAGCCTAGTGGGCGAGGACGGGCGCGATATGTCGCCTGCGCCCGGCGCCGGCCCTGTCCCCGCTGCAGGCCCAGTCCCCGGTGCGAGCCCAGTCCCCGGTACGAGCGCAGTCCCCGGTACGAGCGCAGCCGAAGTGATGCCCGGTGGCAGCGACACGGGCGAGGTGCCGCGCCAAGCTGATCCAGCCGATGTCCCCGCGCCGCCTGTCGATCCGCTCACCTCTGCCCTCGACGATCTGTTCTGAGCGGGCGGGCCGGGCGATGTTCGAATATCTCCTGCGGCTGGCGCTGCTGTTGCCATTGCTGGCGGGCCTGATCTGGGGGAGCTTGTGGCTGACCCGCTGGCTCCAGATCCGCCTGCACGGCCTGCCCGGTGCGGGCATCGGGGCAGGCCCCGGAGCGGGCGGGGGGCGGCACTTGCAGGTCGTCCAAACCAGCTTGGTCGCGCCCGGCATGAAGCTTGCCGTGGTGCGGTTTCATGACCGCGAGATCCTGCTCGGCCTATCGCGTCAGGGTGCAGTCCGCATAAGTGAGGTCCGGTTGGGCGAAGCGATGCCGGCTGCAATCGCGCCCTTTCCGGAGAGCGAATGATGCAAAGCCTCCCGTTGCTGCGCGCAGGTCTGCTGTGCCTCGCTGCATTAACCGTGATGTTCGCGCTGCCCGAGCTTGCCTACGCTGCCGCGCCGATCGCCCCGCCTGATCCGGTCGCGGCGGGCATCGGCTCGGCGGTCGAGCGGGCGCTGGGCGACGAGGGTGCAGGCGCCAAGGACGGGGGGGACAGCCCGCTCAGCGTCTCGCTTCAGCTGCTGGTGGTGATGGGCCTGCTCAGCATCCTGCCCGCGCTGGTGCTGATGATGACAAGCTTCCTGCGCATTCTGGTGGTGCTTGCGATCCTGCGGCAGGCGCTGGGGTTGCAGGGCTCGCCGCCGGGGCAGGTGCTGGCGGGGCTGGCGCTGTTCCTGTCGCTGTTCGTGATGGCGCCGACGCTTGATCTGGTGAACGCCAATGCGATCGCGCCCTATGCTGCCGGAAGCATCGGCGCCGATGCCGCGATCAGCCAGGCGGGCGAGGCGTTCCACGCCTTCATGATGCGCCAGACCCGCGAGGCGAACCTGATGATGTTCACCGATATCGCTGGCCTCGGGCAAGGCGGTGGAACCTTCAAGAGCAGCGCGGAGGTGCCGTTTTCGATCCTGCTCCCGGCCTTCGTCACCTCTGAACTCGAGACCGCGTTCCAGATCGGGTTCATGATCTTCCTGCCGTTCCTCGTGATCGACCTGGTGGTGGCGAGCGTGCTGATGAGCCTTGGGATGATGATGCTCTCGCCCACGATCATCTCGCTGCCGTTCAAGCTTTTGTTGTTCGTGTTGGTCGATGGCTGGGCGCTGCTGATGGGCAGCCTCGCGATGAGTTTCGCGTGATGGGGAGCTTCGCCTGATGCAGGAAGACGCCGCCCTTCTCGCGCTGGCTGACCAGACGCTGTGGGTGACCGCGCTGATTGCAGGCCCGGTGTTGATCGCGGCGCTGGTGGTCGGCCTTGTGGTCGGGATCATTCAGGCCGCGACCTCGGTCAACGAGCAGACGCTCTCCTTCATCCCCAAGCTCGCCGTGACCGCGCTGGTGTTTGTGGTGTTGGGCGCGGCAATGATGGGCCTGCTCGCCGATTTCACCCGCGAGATCATGGCGCAGGTCGCGAACCTTTCAGCGTGACACCGTGAACGTCCTCGATTTCGGCTTTGGCAGCATCGAGGCGCAGCTGTGGCAGATCGTCTTTCTGTCGGTCCGCTGCGGGGCGGCGCTGATGGCTGCGCCGATGGTGGGCGGGATGGCGGTGCCCGCGCCCTTGCGCATCCTGCTTAGCTTGGTGCTCGGCTTCTTTATCGCCGCCTGGGTGCCGCTGCCGCCTGTGCCTGCGATGATGAGCTTTGCCGCCATCCTTGCGGTGCTGCAGGAGATTGTGGTCGGCCTCTCCTTGGGCTTCGTGCTGCAGCTTGCCTTCTCGATACCGCTGATCGCTGCGGAGCAGATTGCGGGCACCATGGGCCTTGCCATTGCCACCTCGATCGACCCGTCAAGCGGCGCGCAATCGGGGGCGATCGGCACGTTTTTCGGGCTGGTTCTCAGCCTGTTGTTCTACGCCATCGGCGCGCATCTGCTGTGGTTTGAGCTACTGATCGAAAGCTACCGCCTGCTGCCTGCGGGCGCGTTCGCTTTTAGCGCGTGGCGGGCGGAGAGTGTCGTGTTGTTCATGGGCTATGGCTTTGCCACGGCGGCTGCGATTGCGCTACCGGTGGTGCTGGTGCTGCTGCTGGTGCAGGTGGTGACCGGGTTGATCGCCCGCTCGGCCCCGGCGCTCAACCTGTTCGCGCTCGGCCTGCCGGCGGGCGTGCTGGCCGGGATCGCCGCGTTGATTATCACGCTGCCGGTGATGACCGATCAGCTGCGCGGCGTGATCGAGGCGGCGCTTGAGCAGTCCGCCGCGTTGGTCGCGTCCGAGGATTCGCGCTGATGGCCGAGGAAACGCGCCATGGCTGAAGAAACTCCGGGCGAAAAGACTTTCGCGCCAACCCCCAGGCGCCTCTCGGATGCCGCGAAGAAGGGCGATGTGCTGCGCTCGAAAGAGGTCGCTACGGCGGCGGCAACCGGGGCGGGCGCGCTGGCGCTGTTGTCGGTGGGGCCGTGGCTTAACGAGAGCATGGGCAATATCGCGCGCGCCGGGTTCAGCTTTGACCACGCGGCGCTCGATGGCTTCTCCCCGGGCGCGGCGCTGGGGGATGCCGCGCTGGCCGTGCTGCCGCCAGTGATGACGTTGGGGCTGATCGTGGCGGGCCTCACCATTGTCTCGCAGCTGCTGCTGGGCGAGGGGCGGTTCAACCCCGGCAATGCTGCGTTCAAGCCTTCGCGCATCAACCCGCTCAAGGGGCTCACGCGCATCCTTGGCTGGCAGGGGTTGATTGAACTGGGCAAGGGGCTGGCCAAGCTTGCGCTGCTCGGCGGGATCGCTTGGTGGTGGGCGGCGGATCGCCTGCCTGCTCTGATGGCGCTGGGCACCAGCCCGCTCGAAGCGCAGCTTGCCCTTGCGACCGAGGCGTTCACCTCGCTGATCGGCGCGCTGCTCATCGGTCTTACCGCGATCGCCGCGATCGATTACCCGTTGCAACGCTTTCAGCGGGGCAAGCGCTTGAAGATGAGCCTGCAGGAGATGCGCGAGGAGAACAAGCAGTCCGAAGGCTCGCCCGAAATGAAGTCCGCCCGGCGCCAGCGCCAGCGCGATCTGGCGCGCGGCGGGGTCGCCAAGGCGATGCAGGAGGCGCAATTCGTCATCGTCAACCCGCTGCATTTCGCAGTCGCGCTAACCTATGATCCGGCGCGCGCGCCCGCGCCGATCGTGTTAGCCAAAGGGCGGGGGGAAACCGCGCTGGCGATGCGCGAGATCGCCGCTGAACAAAGCCTGCCGGTGCTCGAATATCCGCAACTCGCCCGCGCGGTCTACTTCACCACCCGCCCAAACCAGATGGTGCGCGAGGAGCTGTATGTCGCGCTCGCTTCGCTGGTGGCGTTCGTGATGGCGTTGAAACGCGGCCAGCGCCCGCGCCGTCCGGTGATCGCGGTGCCGCCCGAGCTGCATTTTGACGGAAATGGCAAACCGCAAGCG
>JBBQWH010000006.1:0-57043 GCA_038210785.1 Sphingomonadales bacterium
TGTGCTGACCTATGGCCCCAAGGATGACAAGGGCGAGAAGGCTCAGACCGAGGGCAAGCCGTTCGAACGGGCGCGCTCGATCCGGATCAAGCAGATCCGGGCAATGCAGCGGCGGCTTATCACCCGTCCAACCTTGGGCAGCCGCCGCGTTATCATCATCGATCCGGCCGACGACATGGAAAAAGCCGCCGCCAACGCGCTGCTCAAGAGCCTTGAAGAACCGCCTGCGGGCACCTTTTTCCTGCTCGTCACCCACCGCCCGGCGCGGCTGTTGCCAACGATCCGTTCACGCTGCCGCAGCTTGCGGTTTCCAGTGCTGTCCGACAGCCAGATCGCTGCCATGCTCGCCCAAGCCGGCCTTGCGCCCGACCCGCAAGCGATTGCCGCTGCTGAGGGATCATTCGGCTCGGCGATGCGCTTCGCCGCGCTTGATCTCGCTCCGGTGGCGCGGGCGATCAGCGCATTGATTGCCGGCGGGGACACGGGGCTGACGGGGCGTGGTGAGCTTGCCCGGCTGATCGGCCAGCGCGCCGATCGTGAGCGGGTGCAGGCGGTGCTCGATCTGGCGCAGGCGCTGACCGCCCGCGCCGCGCGCGCCGCCGACGACCCGCACCACCGCGCGCGCCTCATCGATACCCACGCCGCGCTGGTCAGCCTTGCCGCCGAGGCGCCCACCGCCAATTTCGATCCCGGGATGCTGCCGTTCGAGATCGGCAGCTTGCTTGTCGGTGCCGCGCCCGCTAGCGCAACGGCCCATGGCTGACCCCGAAAACCTTCCGTTCTACATCACGACCGCGATCTCCTATCCCAACGGACGGCCGCATATTGGCCATGCCTATGAAGCGATTGCAGCCGATGTGATCGCGCGCTTCCAGCGCCTTCAGGGCCGCCACGTGCGGTTCCAGACCGGGACCGATGAGCACGGGCTGAAGATGGCGCGCAAGGCTGAGGAACAGGGCCGGGCGCCTGCCGCACTGGCGGATGAAATGTCCGGCTATTTCCGTGATATGTGCGACGCTCTGAACGTATCATATGATCGCTTCATCCGTACGTCGGAGCCCGTTCATCACCGCGCCAGCCAGGCCATCTGGCAAGCGATGGAGATGGCGGGCGACCTTTACCTTGATCGTTACGAAGGTTGGTACTCGGTCCGTGACGAGGCCTATTACGATGAAAGCGAACTGACCCTCGGCGAGGGCACGGAGAAGCTCTCCCCCCAAGGCACTCCGGTTGAATGGACCGTTGAGGAAAGCTGGTTCTTCAGGCTTTCGAAGTATCAGAACCAACTGCTTGAATTGCTGAAAACTCCCGGCTTTCTCGAACCGGCAAGCCGCCGCAACGAGATGATCGCCTTTGTCGAACAGGGACTGCGCGATCTCTCGGTCAGCCGCACCAGTTTTGATTGGGGGGTGAGGGTGCCGGGCAGCGAAGGCCACGTTATGTATGTGTGGGTCGATGCGCTCACAAATTACCTCACGGGGCTGGGCTATCCTAATGATATACCGGAGGGAATGAGCACGTTTTGGCCTGCCAACCTGCACCTGATCGGCAAGGATATCGTGCGCTTCCACACGATCTATTGGCCTGCCTTCCTGATGAGTGCGAATCTGCCGGTGCCGCAAAAGGTGTTCGGCCACGGCTTCCTGCTCAATCGCGGACAGAAGGAATCGAAGTCGCTTGGCAATGTCACCGATCCGGTTGAACTGGCCGAACGTTTCGGCGTGGATGCATTGCGTTATTTCCTGATCCGCGAAGTCGCATTCGGACAGGATGGCAGCTATTCGCCTGAAGCCATTGTGCAACGTACCAATGGTGAGCTGGGCAACGCGTTCGGCAACCTCGCGCAGCGCACACTCGGTTTTATTGCCAAAAACCTTGACGGCTACCTGCCAGCGATCCGCGGCCATGCCGACACAGATGCCGCGTTGTTTGCGGCAGTGGACCGGACCATCACCGTCGATATGCCCGAAGCGTTTGAAAATCTCGCTCTGCAACAGGCGGTCGAGGCCTGGCTACAGGCCGTATTCGCCTGCAACGCCTATATCGACAGCGAAGCGCCGTGGACGCTGCGCAAGACCGATCCCGAGCGGATGGAAACGGTGTTGGCGACGCTTTACATCTGCATCGCGCAGTTGGCGGTCGCGATCTCGCCGGTAATCCCCGGTAGCGCCGCCAAGTTGCTCGATACCTTGGGGGTCCGAACGGATTTGCGCACATTTGCGAACATCCGCAGCCACTGGTATTCATCTCTGGCGGAAAGTGATTACCAAATCATCGCGCCCGCGCCGCTGTTCCCGCGGCTCGAATTGCCCGCCGACGAGACGACGAACGCCTGATGCTTATCGATAGCCACTGCCATCTCGAATACAAAGGCCTGGTCGAAGATCAAGCCGGGGTGCTTGCCCGCGCGCGCGCGGCGGGGGTGGGGGCGTTCCTCAATATCTCGACCCGGCAAAGTGAATGGGATCAAGTGGTCGGCACCGCTGCGCGCGAGAGCGACGTCTTCGCCAGCGTCGGCATCCATCCGCACGAGGCTGACGCGCATCATGATCTGGGCCGCGCAGTTCTACGCGAAGCGACCGAGCACCCGCGCGTAATCGCGATCGGTGAAACCGGGCTCGATTACTACTACGACCATTCGGATCGGGGCGTTCAGCAGCGCCTGTTCCGGATGCACATCGATATCGCGCGCGAAACGCAGTTGCCTCTGATCATCCACACCCGCGACGCCGAAGATGATACATTGGCGATCCTCGCCGAGGAAATGGAGCAGGGGGCCTTTCCCGCGCTGATCCACTGTTTCACCGCCTCGGCCGAGTTTGGCGCAAAGGTGCTGGAATTGGGCCTCACGATCTCGCTGTCGGGGATTGTGACTTTCAAGAATGCCAAGACGTTGCAAGAGGTCGCCAAGACCGTTCCTGCGGACCGGCTACTGGTCGAAACCGACAGCCCGTTTCTGGCCCCGGTGCCGCATCGCGGGCGGGTATGCGAACCGGCCTATGTGGCCGATACGGCCGCCTTTATCGCTGCCTTGCGCGTAACCGATACAGAGCGGCTTGCCACTCAGACCACCACCAATTTTGGGCGGTTGTTCACAAAGGCGGGGCTGTGAAGCTCGTTATGCTCGGCTCGGGCACCTCAACCGGGGTGCCGCGTCTGGGCGGGCCGGACGGCGCGGGTGACTGGGGCGATTGCGACCCCGAAGAACCGCGAAACCGCCGCACGCGGGTCTCGATCCTGGTCGAAAGCGATGACGGCAAGCGGTTGCTGGTCGATACCTCGTCGGATTGCCGCGCGCAGCTGCTCGCTAACCGAATCGATGGCATCGACGCGGTGTTCTGGACGCATGACCATGCCGATCACTGCCACGGCATCGATGATCTGCGCGTGCTGCGCTATGGCCGCGCCGGGCCGATCCCGGGCTTTGCCGAAACCGAGACCGTACGGCGGCTGCGCCAGCGGTTCGGCTATGTGTTTGCCGGTCAGGAAGGCTATCCGACGATCTGTACGCTCGACACGCTCGATCGGCTTCGAATGATTGCCGGGTTCGGGGTGGAATGGTGCCAGATGGCGCATGGCCCCGGTGAAACCACCGCCTACCGCTTCGAAGCCGATGGCAAGAGTATCGGTTATGCCACAGATTTTAGTGAAGTTTCAGACCGAATGATCGAGCTTTTTTATCGGGTCGACATTCTGGTCAGCGATTGTTTACGCCGCGATCCGCATCCGACCCATGCACATCTGGCGATGGCGATCGAATTGGCTCAGCGATGCAAGGCAGGCCGCGTCGTCCTGAGCCATCTCGACAAGAGCATGGATTATCGCAGCTTGTGTGATGAGGTCCCGGACTTCGTGACTGTCGGTTATGATGGGCTGGAGTTGATTGCGTGAATCCGGACCTGTTGCTGCCGCTTGTCGCCAGCGCCGCATGGTTGATCCTCGCTGGGGTCGGATTGGCGTCCTACCGGCTCAAGTTTAGCCAAGTGATCAAGATGGCGCTGGTGTGGGTGGTGATTTTCCTCGGGCTGTTCGTGCTGGTGGAATGGTTCATGGTGGCGCAGAACACCGCCAGCGCGATGTTATAGATTTTACATAATATATATTATCCATCTTGAGGATCGGCATGAGCGATACCCCCGAGCAGCCCCCTATCGAACGATTGCTGGCAATCATGGGGCGGCTGCGCGATCCGGTAAGGGGTTGCGAATGGGATCTGGCACAGGATTTCGCCAGCATTGCTTCGTACACGATCGAAGAAGCCTACGAGGTTGTTGACGCAATCGCCCGCTGCGACATGGCCGACCTTCGCGACGAACTCGGTGATCTGCTGCTCCAGGTCGTGTTCCACGCCCGCATGGCGGAGGAAACCGGACACTTCGCATTCGCCGACGTTGCCCGGGCCATCAGCGACAAGATGGAAAACCGCCATCCGCATATCTTTGCACAGGCCGGCGGCAATATGGACGAAACCCGCTGGGAAGACCTCAAGGCCACCGAACGCGCGGCCAAGGGCGCCGGGAGCGCGCTTGATGGAGTTGCGCTGGCGCTCCCGGCGCTGATGCGTGCTGAAAAGCTCCAAAAACGCGCTGCTCGCACCGGATTTGACTGGCCCGACCCGTCAGGCTCAGAAGCCAAGATTACTGAGGAAATAGAAGAACTCAAGACCGCTTCCTCGGAAGCGTTGATGGTCGAGGAAGCTGGCGATCTGCTGTTCGCCGTGGTCAATTTCGTCCGCGCCCACGGCATCAGTGCGGAAGAAGCATTGCGCAGCGCCAATGCAAAGTTCGAACGCCGCTTCCGCGCGATGGAAGCGCTGAGCGAGCCTGATTTCGCCTCGCTGTCGCTGGAGGCGCAGGAAAAACTCTGGCAGCGCGTGAAGAGCGGCGAATAAGCTTCTGAATTAATGAGAGAGGCTGGCGAACTGGCCGAGCTCTTTGGGATTGAGCCGCACCGTCAACCGCCGCATCGGGCCTTGATCGCTGTCTCCGGCATCATCCTCGGACAGCACATCGCCGTGGGCGTGAAGCCAAGCGATCCGGCGCCCGTCGATCACTGGCACCAGAAAGCTGACCTCGCGCGCCCCGCCGGTCATCAGCCGCGCCAATTCGGCTTCGAGCGAATCCACCCCCTCGCCCGTTACTGCCGAG
This sequence comes from Sphingomonadales bacterium, assembly GCA_038210785.1. Lineage (GTDB taxonomy): Bacteria > Pseudomonadota > Alphaproteobacteria > Sphingomonadales > Sphingomonadaceae > Erythrobacter. Next base: position 5,148 of record JBBQWH010000006.1, read on the forward strand.
AGGATCACCGCGCGCTGCCCCTCCCTCGCCTCGCGCAATTCGGCAAGGCTTTCAGCGTCCAGTAGGTCACACTTGTTCCAGACTTCGAGGATCGGGATCGAACTGTTGCCGGTCTGGGGATCGACCACGCCGAGATCGGCAAGCACGTCGAGCACCTGCTTCTTCTGCGCGCCATGCGAGGGGTTGGCCATATCGCGCACGTGGCAGATCACATCGGCGGCGGTGACTTCTTCCAGCGTCGCGCGGAAGGCGGCAACCAATTGCGTCGGCAGATCGGAAATGAACCCCACCGTGTCCGACAGGATCGCCTTTTCCACCCCCGGCAAGTCGATCGCCCGCATCGTCGGGTCAAGCGTGGCGAACAGCAGGTCTTCGGCCATAACTTCGGCCCCGGTCAGGCGATTGAACAGCGTTGACTTCCCCGCATTGGTATAGCCCACCAGCGCAACCACTGGCCACGGCGCGCGCCCGCGGCGCTCGCGGTGAAGGGTCCGGGTCTTGCGCACCTGATCAAGCTCGCGCCGCAGCCTGCTCATCCGCTGGCGGATCATTCGCCGGTCAGCCTCGATCTGGGTTTCACCCGGCCCGCCCAAAAAGCCGAACCCGCCGCGCTGGCGTTCAAGGTGGGTCCAGCTGCGCACCAAACGGCTCTGTTGGTAATCGAGATGCGCCAGCTCGACCTGCAACCGCCCTTCGGCAGTCGCTGCGCGCTCGCCGAAAATTTCAAGGATAAGGCCTGTGCGGTCGATCACCTTGCGCTTCAGCTTGTCTTCGAGATTGCGCTGTTGGATCGGGGTCAGCGCGCCGTCGACCACCACCAACTCGGCCTCGTACTGCTCGCACCACACCGCGATGTTCTGGACCTGACCCGAACCGAACAGCGTGTTGGGCTGCATCTGGCGCACTGGCAGCACCGCCGAGTGCGCAATCACGACGCCAATCGCGAGTGCCAGCCCCTCGGCCTCGGCGAGGCGTTCAGTCGCATCGAGATCATAGCGCAGCGCGCGAATATCCGGGCACAGCACCAGCGCCCGCGCACCGCGGGTCACCTCGTCTTGAAGATCGGTATCGAAACTCAGTCGCCCGATCCGTAATCATCACCGTCGTCGTTATCGACGCTGAGATCGACCGGCGAGGCGGGCTGGATAGTCGACACAGCGTGCTTATAGGCCAGCTGCACAGCGCCGTCACGCTCGAGCATCATACAGAACAAATCATAGGCCGCAATCCGGCCTTGAAGCATGACACCGTTCACCAAGAACATCGTCACCTGCACCTCGGCTTCTGCAACTCGGCTGAGGAACACGTCCTGCAACAGCATCTGCTTGCGGCTGCCCGACTGGTTGCCAAACTGGGCCGGATCGAGCGATTGGCCGGGCATGATCGTGCTGATCGCATGCTTGTACACCAGTTGGGACTGACCGTCGCGGCGCAGCAGGATCGAGAAATTGTCGAACCAGGTGACAATCCCCTGCAACTTCACACCCTTCACCAGAAACATCGTGACGGGGATCTTGTTCTTGCGCAGCAGATTGAGAAACGCGTCCTGGAGGTTGCCTTGACGGCTCGCTGAACCGTTGCTCTTGCTTTCGGCTTCACCGCCACGCGGCGGGCTCGGCTCGGGAAGTCGCGCGGCCGCACGGGGGGAGAGCGTTCGCCCGTTGGACATGGTCGTGGCTCCTGTTTTTGGCGGCCGGTTTTGCGGTCCGCGAGGGTCAGGCCGCCGCAAGTTGGGAATGACAGCCTTACAATGTATATCATGGCGACTGGACCGCGCTGCGACAAGTTGATTTTGCGCAATGTCCCGGCGCGTTTTGCGGGCCTCAGTCGTCCCCGTCACGGCGGTCGGCCATGCCCAGCAGCTTGAGTTTGCGGTGTAGCGCCGATCGCTCCATGCCGATAAAGCTCGCGGTCTTGGAGATATTGCCCGAGAAGCGGCGGATCTGGATCGCCAGATATTCGCGCTCGAAACTCACCCGCGCCTCGCGCAGTGGCACGCCCATGATGGCCGAGAGGCTATCGCTCGCCAACCCGATCTGGCCGCCGATGATCTCAGGCGGAAGCATATCGGGCTCCACCGTGCCGAGCTTTTCGCGCGGGGTCATGATGATCGTGCGTTCCACCACATTGCGAAGCTGGCGCACATTGCCGGGCCAGTCATAGGCCTGGAGCGCCGCCATTGCCTCGGCCGCGATCTCGGGCGGGGCGAGGCCCTGATCGTTCGAATAGCGGGTGAAGAAATGTTCGGCGAGCGCGGGGATGTCCTCGCGCCGCTGGGCGAGCGAGGGCAGCACCACCGGCACCACGTTGAGCCGGTAGAAAAGGTCCTCGCGAAACCGTTTTTCGGCCATTTCGACAGTGAGGTCACGGGTGGTGGAGGAGACAACGCGGACATCCACCCCGATCTGCCGCGTGCCGCCGACGCGCACAAAGCTCTGATCGGTCAGCACCCGCAGAATCCGCGCCTGGGTAGACAATGGCATATCCGCGATCTCATCAAGGTAAAGCGTGCCGCCATCGGCCATTTCAAGCAGGCCCGGGCGCACTTGCTTGCCGTTGGCCTCTTCGCCGAACAGCTCCTGTTCGAAGCGTTCGGGCGTGATGCGGGCCGAATTGACCAGCACGAACGCGCCATCAGACCGCCCGCTCCAGGCGTGGAGCAGGCGCGCGGCAACTTCCTTGCCTGCACCCGGAGGCCCCGAGATCAGCACCCGGCTGCCAGTGCTCGCCACGCGCTTGAGCGTCGCGCGCACGGCATTGATGGCGGGCGAATTGCCGGTGAATTCGGCGCTGCCCCAGCTGCCTTCGCGCAGACGCGAGTTCTCGCGCCGCATCCGCTCGGTCTCGGTCGCGCGCTCGACCAGGAGCAGCAGGCGCTCGGCCTCGAACGGCTTTTCGATGAAGTCCATCGCCCCGCGCCCGACCGCCGCTACCGCGGTGTCGATATTGCCGTGACCCGAAAAGATGATCACCGGCAGGTTGGGCTCGCGCGCCTTGATCGCATCGAGCAATTCGAGCCCGTCCATCGCGCTGCCGTGCAGCCACACGTCGAGCAGCACCAGGCTCGGACGGCGTTCGTCGATCGCGGCGAGTGCCTCGGTGCTGTCGGCGGCGGAGCGGCACGCAAAGCCTTCGTCGCCGAGCACGCCGGCCACCAGATCGCGGATGTCGCGTTCGTCGTCGACAATCAGGATTTCGAGCGCCATCGGCACAGTCCTTCGGGTTGGGGGAAAGGGAACCGCGGAAAGGTCATCCCAGACCTGTGCCTTGGGCGGGTTGGGGGTTGCGGGCAAAGCGCAAGGTTACGCGGGTGCCGCCGCTCGGCGCGCTGGCAAAGCTCATTTCGCCGCCGTGTTCGTCAACGATCTTGTTGACGATCGCGAGGCCCAACCCGGTGCCTTTCTCGCGGGTGGTCACGTAGGGCTCGGTCAGACGCTCGCGATCGGCGGGCAGGCCAACCCCGTTATCCTCGATCGTGACGATCACCGCCTCGCCCGCATCGCGCCCCGCGTCCTTTAGTGTCACCGCGATCGCGCCGGCATATTGCCCCTTGGCCTCGGTAGCGCGCGCCTCGACAGCCTCGACCGCGTTCTTGAGCACATTGGTCATTGCCTGGCCAAACTGATGGCGGTCGCAGCGTACCTCGCGGTCGAGCAATTCGGCTGACGCGACACTAAAGGTAATCCCCGCATGCGCGACTTCCTGCAGAAACACCGCCTGCCGAACCAGATCGACCGCATCCTCATCGCGAAACACCGGCTTGGGCAGGCGAGCAAAGGACGAGAATTCGTCGACCATTGTTTTGAGATCGCCGACCTGCCGTACGATCGTGTTGGTGAGCTCGTCGAACAATGCGCGGTCCTCGCCCTCCACCTGCATGCGGTAGCGCCGTTTCAAGCGCTCGGTCGCCAGCTGGATCGGGGTGAGCGGGTTCTTGATCTCATGGGCGATCCGGCGGGCGACATCGGACCACGCCGCTTGGCGCTGATCGAGCAGCTGGCGGGTGATATCCTCGAAGGTAATCACGTGCCCGCTGGTGCCCGGCGCGACCTTCACCGCGAGCGTGAGCAATTCAGTGCCCTTGGCATGGGTGATGACCGCGCGTTCCTTGCCCTCGGCAACTAAGCGGCACAGCTCGGGCGAGACCATATCGAGCGGTTGGCCGATCATGCTAGCGGCATCATCACCCGTGCCGTCCGGGGCGAGCAGGGCCTGCGCAGAGGAGTTCATCAGCGTCACGCGGGCTTCCCCATCGACCGACACCACGCCTGCGGTGACCGATTCGAGCACGGCTTCGGTAAAGGCGCGGCGATCATCGATCTGGCGGTTGGCGCTTACCAGCGCCTGCGTTTGCTTTTCGAGCTGCGCGGTCATGCGATTGAAGGCACGGTTGAGCAGCCCGATCTCGTCTGCCCCGGTGCGCCCTTCCACCCTTAGCGCGAAATTGCCCTGCCCCACCTCGCGCGCCGCGCCGACAAGCGCGGTGAGCGGCTGGACCTGCCGGTCAGCAAACCGCAGCGCGAACCAGATCGCAAGGCTCACCAGCAGCAGGCTGACCGCCACCAGCGCAATGTTGAAGCGCAGCTGCAACGCGCGCGCGCTGCCGGTCAGGCGGTCATAAGCAGTGACGATGGATTGCGCGCGCGACCACGAATTGAACATCGTCTCCTCGGTGGTGCGAGCATTGTAGAGATACACCCCCGACTGAGCGTCGATCGGAACCAGCGCCTCGATCCGCTCGGGGCTGCCGACCACGACCGCAATTTCTCCGCGATCAAGCCGGGACAGCGCGGTGCGGCTGAACTCGAACGGACTGTTGCCACGCGGCAGATTAAGCGCCGCCGCAGTCCGGAACGATCCATCCGACATCCGCTGCAACACCGCGCTTTCGGAGATTTCGCGCGCCTGCACCTGGTAGGCGTAGAAATCAGGAAAATCTGGATCGGTGAGCGGCACCCGTGCAAGGATATCGCGCATGTCGGTCGCCATGGTGATGGTGTTCTGTTCGACGTCGCGCTGGTTGGCATCGTAATAGTTCTGCGCCAGCGCGTTGGCGTTTTCCATCAGCCCGCGCGAATCGTCGGAAAACCAGAAATCGACCCCGGACCCGAACAGGAAGGCAGCAAAGCCGGCAACGAGCAGCGTTGGCAGCGCCGCCACCATCGAGAAGAAGAATACGAGCCGCACATGCAGCCGCGCGGTGCTCCCCGCCGCACGGCGCAACGCCAAGCGGCGACCTATCAGCACCAACAGCGCCATCGCCGGCACTAGCGTCGCCATCAAGAGCACCGAAACCTGCATGGTCGGCAGCAGATCGTCGGTCGCGCCAGTGCGGGTGAAAGCAGAATACGTCGCCCAGATCGCCGCCGCCAGCGCCAGCGCCGCGATGCCTTCGAGCCAGCGGAACACGTTGGCCTTGCGCGCGACAATCATAAACCGGCGCCACCAGCGCGGCAATTGCCGGGGTGGAAAGCTCAAAGCGCGGGGTGCGGGTTGCTCCATCGTTGCCTCTTTACAACAATGGTGTGGCAAAGATGCAAGATCAAACCGACAGAATGCCTCACGGCTGCGCCATCACGCTGCAAGCAGAGGGGCAATCAAGGGGTCGAAAAGCGGTCAGGCTCGAGGCCGAGCTCGCTGATACGCTTGCGCAAAGTGTTGCGGTTGATGCCGAGCAATTGCGCCGCGCGCAGCTGATTGCCCCCAGTGCGGCCCAGCGCATATTCGATCAGCGGCTTCTCGAACGCGGCGAGCGCGCGGTGGTAGAGCGCGCCCGGCGGCGGGCTCTCGGCAGTCAGCCAGCCCGCAAGTGCGGCGGCGAAACCGCCCTGCCCGCCCGTCTGCGGGATCACCGCCGGAGTGATTTCGGGGCCGATGATGTCGGTCACGTTGTCGGCATCGATCCGATCCTCGCGCGCCATCAACGCGAGGCGATAGACCACATTGCGCAGCTCGCGCACGTTGCCGCGCCAATTGCGCTGCTCGAGCCGCTCGATCGCCTCGGGCGTCAGCAGGCGGCGGGGCAAACCGTCTTCGGCGGCCAGAATCAGGAAGTGCTGCGTCAGCGCAGCAATATCTTCGCGCCGCTCGCGCAGCGGCGGGAGCACGATTGGCACCACATTGAGACGGTAGAACAGGTCCTCGCGGAAGGTGCCGGTCGCGATCATCGGGGCGAGGTCGCGGTTGGTGGCCGCGATGATGCGGACATTGACCGCGATTTCCTGCCGCCCGCCGACGCGGCGGATGCGCCCCGATTGCAGCGCGCGCAGCAGCCGGGTCTGAGCTTCGGCGGGCATATCGCCGATCTCGTCGAGGAACAGGGTGCCGCCATTAGCCTGTTCGAACTTGCCGATCGCCTGCGCAATCGCGCCGGTGAACGCGCCCTTCTCGTGTCCGAACAGCTCGCTTTCAACAAGGTCAGCGGGGATCGCGGCGGTGTTGACCGCGACAAACGGCCCCGTGCGGCGGTTGCCCAGTTCGTGGATCGCCTCGGCCACCAGCTCCTTGCCGGTGCCGCTCTCGCCGGTGATCAGCACAGTGAGATCATTGCGCAGCACCCGGGTGATCATCCGGTATACGCCCTGCATCGCCGGGCTGCGCCCGACCAGCGGCATCTTCTCGCTCTCCCCCCCCGAAAGCGCGCCAATGCCATCGTCGGCGGTGGGCGCGCGCGCGCCGGCGGCCTGCCGCACAGCGTGGACCAGCTCGTCGAGATCGAACGGTTTGGGGAAATACTCGAAGGCGTCGCACTCGCTCGCGCGCACCGCGGTATCGAGCGTGTTCTGGGCCGAGAGCACGATCACCGGCATATCAGGTGCACGTTCGCGCACTGCGGCAAGGCTGGCGAGGCCGTCGCCGTCCTCGAGGATGACGTCGGTAAGCATCACCGCGAACCGTCGCGCAGCGAGCTGTTTGTCGCGCGCGGCGATGCTGGCGCAGTGCGCGATGGTGAAGCCCTCGTCCTCAAGCGCCGCGATGATCACCGTCGCGATTCCGGCATCATCCTCGACCAGCAGGATCGGTTCGGGCGCAGCGGCGGCCATGGCTTAGTTCTGCTCCTGCGGTAGGGCCTGGGTATGAACTTGGGCTTGAGCTGCGGCTTGCGGCAGATGCAGGCGGAAATGGGTGAGCCCTGCGCGCGGATCGCGGTCGTGGCTGACATTGCCGTTCATGTCGCGCACCAACTTGCGCACCAGCGAGAGACCGAGGCCCTGGCCCGAGGGCTTTGACGAGACGAACGGCTCGAACACATGATCGCGCAAGGCCGGGTCGATCCCGGGGCCGTTGTCGCTGATCGTGATCTCGATCGGCAGCGGGACCGCGCGTCCGTTGCGGATTGCGCTGAAGGCAAGCCCGCTGACAAAGCGCGTCTGGACGATGACGACCCCCGCCGCCGCCCCCGGCCCCCCGCGCCCACGCACAGCATCGCGGCCGTTGGAAATGAGGTTGATCAGCACCTGTTCAAGCGCATCGCGGTTCGCCAGCACGGGCGGAAGCGATGGATCGAACTCCTCGCGAATCTCGACGTCGCCCGTGTCGGCCCCCGCCGCGCGCATGGTGGCTACTGCCGCTCGGATTGCCTCGTGCAGGTTGCAGGCATCGACTGGCCCGGTGCGGGTGCTGCCCAATTGCTGCATCCGGTCGATCAGTCGGGCGATGCGATCAACCTCGTCGGTGATCATCCGCGCGAGCTTTTTGTCGGCATGGGGGAGTTTACGCGCGATCAGTTGCGCCGCGCCGCGGATCGCGGCGAGCGGGTTCTTGATCTCATGCGCGAGCACCGCCGGCGCGCCCAACATTGCCTCGCCGCCCTGCTTGTGTGCGGCGTCATCATGGCCGATCTGCGACAGCGTCACCACCCGCCAGCCTGGAAAGGGTCTGAGCGGCGAGGCGGTGAGATTGATGCGGGCTTCCTGCTCGCCCACCCGGATCGCCAGATCGCGCGCTACCAGGGCCTCCTCACTTGCGACAAGCCGCGCCTCGACCCGCGGATCAAGCGGGCCGATACGGTCGGTCAGGCGCGTGCCGATCAACCGGCTGGAACTGGTGCCGAGCAAGTCTTCGGCGGCGTGATTGACTTCGGCGATGCGGCCTTCGCCATCGATCAGCACGACTGCGAAGATCAGTCCGGCAAGCTGCGCACTGGCATCAGGCCGCCCGTCGGGATCGGGCTGCGGCGCGCTGGTCGCCACCCGTCAGGCCGCCTGCTGCATCAAGAACGGCGTGTAAAATCGTTCGATTTCGTCCAGCACCTGATCGGCATCGTCGATAAAGTTGGCCTTGTGGCGGAACTCGGCCGAGCCGTGCAGACCCTTGGTGTACCAGCCCAGATGCTTGCGTGCCATCTTCACGCCCGAATCGCGCCCATAGTGATCGAGCATCCGGCGGTAATGTTCGACCAGCAGTGTGTATTGTTCGTTCATGCCGGGCGCCGCACGCGCTTCGCCGGTGCGCCACCAATGCATTACCTGGCCTAGCAGCCACGGCTTGCCGTAAGCCCCGCGCCCAATCATCAGCCCGTCCGCGCCCGATTGCTCGAGCGCCTTGGCGGCGTCATCAATAGTGCAGATATCGCCGTTGACGATCACGGGGATATTCACCGCGTCCTTGACCTTGCGCACAAACGCCCAGTCGGCGCTGCCCTTATACATTTGGTTACGAGTGCGGCCATGGACGGTGATCATGCGCACGCCCAAGTCCTCGGCCATCCGCGCCAGATCGGGCGCGTTGAGGCTGTCGTGGCACCAGCCCATCCGCATCTTGACTGTGACCGGCACCTTCACTGCCTTCACAGTCGCTTCCATCAACCGCACCGCCAGCGGAACTTCGCGCATCAAGGCGCTACCGGCGAGCTGGCCGACGACCTTCCTAACTGGGCAGCCGAAATTGATGTCGATGATCGCCGCGCCGTTGCCTTCCTGCAGCTTCGCCGCTTCGGCCATGCTGGCAGGATCGCAGCCGACCAGCTGCATCGAAACCGGCTCCTCGATCCGGTCCCACGCGGTTTTCTGCAAGCTTTGGCGGGTTTCGCGGATCGCCGCCTCGCTCGCGATCATTTCGGTCACGTTGAGGCCCGAGCCATAGCGCCGCACCAGCGTGCGGAACGGCATGTCGGTCACCCCGGTCATCGGCGCCAGAATCACCGGCTCGGCGATTGTCACCGGGCCGATGGCTATCGGCTTGAGCGCCGGCGGAGGGGGAAGCGTGATCATGTCGGGATTATTGCCTAAATAATGGGCAGGCGCATAGTGGATTGCCCAAAGCCCGTCCAGACCTTAAGCGCTTGGCGTGATGGAACGCCTGCCCCCTCTTCCCTCTTTTGCGGCCATTGTGGTCGCCGCTGGCAAGGGTCTGCGTGTTGGCGGCGACACTCCCAAGCAGTTCCGTGATTGGCGCGGCAAGCCGTTGATCCGCCATTCGATCGAGGCGTTGGAGGCCGCAGGCGCTGATCCGATGGTGGTGGTGATCGCTGAGGATGCGCGGGTCGCGGCCGAGGCAGCGCTGGCGGGCATGGCGAGGGTACGCTTGGTTATCGGCGGCGCATCGCGGCAGGATTCGGTGCGCTGCGGGCTCGAAGCGCTGGCTGCTGCGCCGCCCGAGCACGTGTTGATCCACGATGCCGCGCGGCCCGATCTGCCGCGCGCAGTCATAATGCGGATGCTCGCCGCGCTCGAACATCATCCGGGTGCAATTCCGGTGCTGCCGGTGGTCGACAGCCTCGCCGTGGCAGGGGCCGACGGAGCGATGAGGGGAACGGCGGAACGCGAAACGCTGCGCCGAGTGCAAACGCCGCAGGCGTTCCGCTTCGCCGAAATCCTCGCTGCGCACCGCGCATGGGCGGGCGCCACCACTGCGGGCGACGATGCGCAGGTGCTGATTGCAAGCTCAGGTTCAGCCATGCTGGTCGATGGCGACGAGCGATTGAAGAAGATCACCTATGCGGAGGATTTCGTGGATACCATCGCCGCTGCATCCTTGGCCCCGGCCTTCCGCATCGGCCAAGGCTTCGACGTACACCGGCTCGAACCGGGCGAGGAATTATGGCTTGGCGGGGTGCTGATCCCGCATGACAAGGGGCTGGCCGGCCATTCCGACGCTGACGTTGCCCTCCATGCGATAACCGATGCGGTACTCGGCGCAGTCGGCGAAGGCGATATCGGCACGCATTTCCCGCCCAGCGACCCGCAGTGGCGCGGCGCGCGCTCGGGACAGTTCCTCGAACATGCGGTCGGCCTTGTGCGCGCGGCTGGATACGCCATTGCCAATGTGGATCTCACACTGATCTGCGAAGCGCCCAAAATCGGCCCGCACCGCCCCGCGATGCGCGCTGAAGTCGCGCGGCTGATGGGGCTGGCGCAGGGCGCGGTCAGCATCAAGGCTACCACTACCGAGAAACTCGGCTTTACCGGCCGCGGCGAAGGGATCGCTGCGCAGGCCATTGTTCTTGTCATGCTTGCCACAGAAGGACGCTAACTATGATCACTCGCCGGATTGCCTCAGCCCTTGCCCCCGCACTTGCGCTTGCCGCGCTCGCCGCTGCCCAGACCGCGCAGGCGCAAGCGCAGAACTGCGTCGCTGCCGCCGATCTGTCCAACGCGGCGGTCTATGCCATGCCGATTGCGTTCGATGCCGCCCGGACCGCCTGCGCCAACCGGCTAGCGCCGGGCGGCTTCATGGCAACCGGCGGCGAGGCTTTCATTACCCAGTTCCGCAGCAATCAGGATCAGACCTGGCCGGGCGCCCTGCGGCTGATCAAAACCTTCATGAACAGCGACAATGCAGGCCAGGGCGCCGCGGAGATGGACATGGGTGCGATGCTGAGCAGCTTGCCTGAAGATGCACTGCGCCCGTTTGTCGATGCGCTGGTCGGACAGATGATCGCCGAGCAGATCAAGGGCGACAGCTGCGGCAAGATTGAGCGTGGGCTCGAACTGCTAAGCCCGCTGCCGGTCGAAAATGTCGGCGGGCTGATCGCGTTCCTCGCCGAGGTGTCAGACATCAAGAACCCGCCGATCTGCGGCGCCGCGCCCGCCGCCGCCGCCGCGCAGAAGTGATCGGCCGTGGTCGTGTCTCTGCTGCCTGACGATATCGCCGACCTTGCCGCCCGGGTCGTGGCTGAAAACGCTGCGCTGGCCCGCAAGGTGGTGCTCGCCGAAAGCTGCACCGGCGGGCTGGTCGCGGCGGCGATCACCGAAATCGCCGGTTCGTCAGCGGTGTTTGAGCGCGGCTACGTGACCTATTCGAACGAGGCCAAGATGGAGATGCTCGGCGTCGCACGCGACATCATTGACACCTTTGGCGCGGTCTCAATCGCCTGCGCCTGGGCGATGGCCAAGGGCGCGCTCGACCGATCGCGGGCGGATGTGGCGGTCGCAATCAGCGGGGTTGCAGGGCCCGGCGGCGGCTCACCGCAAAAGCCGGTCGGCACGGTTGTGTTCGCCCGGGTAATCCGCAATGCGGTGGGCGATCCTGAGGGCGAATTGAAGTTTTTCGAAGGCGGCGAGGGCCCCGGCGGGCGAGCCGAAATCCGACGTCAGGCGACGATCTGCGCGCTCGAACTGCTGCTACCGTAAAGCTGCGCCGCACGCGCTTCAAACGCTTCGACCATCTTGCGGAAGGCACGGTCAAAATACTGGCCCGCAATCCGTTCAAACAGGCGGTTCTTGAATGTGAATTCGACCACGAAGTCGATTTCGCAGGTGGACGCATCGACTGCGCGGAAGGTCCAGACATTGTCGAGATCGCTAAGCGGCCCGTCGACATAATGCACTGCAATTTCGTCCGGCCGGGACTTCGCCACGCGCGAAGTGAAGCTTTCGCGCAGCGCCTTGAACCCCACCACCATATCCGCGACCATCTCGGTCTCGCTGTCCGACTTGACGCGGGTGGCGATCACCCACGGCAGGAATTCGCCATAGCGGCCCACGTCGGCGACCAGATCGAACATCTGCTCGGCGCTGTAGGGCAAGCGGCGGGTTTCGCGGATACCCGGCACTAGCGTTGTACCTTGGCTCCAGCGCGCGACAACTTCTCCTCACGCGCGGCCTTCATCACTGCAAAATCATCGCCCGCGTGGTAGCTTGAGCGGGTCAGCGGCGTTGCTGCGACCTGCAAGAAGCCCTTGGCCCGCGCAATCGCGCCGTAGGCCGCGAATGCCTTGGGGGTGACGAACTCCTCCACGCTTGCGTGCTTGGGCGTGGGCTGGAGATATTGGCCCATGGTGATGAAATCGACATCGGCACAGCGCATGTCGTCCATCACCTGATGCACCTCGAGCCGCTGTTCACCAAGCCCCAGCATGATCCCCGACTTGGTGAAGATCATCGGATTATGCGCCTTCACTTCCTCGAGCAGACGCAGCGAGGCATAATAGCGCGCGCCGGGGCGGATGGTGGGATAAAGGCGCGGCACGGTTTCGAGATTGTGGTTGTAAACATCCGGGCCGGCCGCGCAGATCATCTCGACCGCGCGGCGCATCTTGCCGCGAAAATCGGGGGTGAGAATTTCGATCGTGGTGTTCGGCGTATTGCGACGCAGTGCCTCGATCACCTTCACGAATTGCATCGCCCCGCCATCGGCCAGATCATCGCGATCAACGCTGGTGATGACGATGTGTTCGAGGCCCATGCGGGCGGCGGCGATCGCGGTGTTTTCCGGCTCAAGCGGATCGACCGCGCGCGGCATCCCGGTTTTGACGTTGCAGAACGCGCAGGCGCGGGTGCAAACATCCCCGAGGATCATCACGGTCGCGTGCTTCTTGGTCCAGCATTCACCGATATTGGGGCAGGCGGCTTCCTCGCACACGGTGTTGAGATTGAGCTCGCGCATAAGCCGCCGGGTTTCGTGATAGCCCTCGCTCACCGGTGCGCGCACGCGGATCCAGTCGGGTTTGCGCTGGCGTACGGGGCGTTCGGTGGGCGCTATCGGCGGCGGCGTGCTGGCGAGATCGTTCATCCCCGTCATTTAGGCACGCCGCGCCCGTCCCGCAAGCGGCTACACCTTGCTCCAGCAGGTCGGGGCGATTGCGGGCAACCGGTCGCGCTGAGACGGGCGCAATTACGGCTTCGCGCGGTTGTCGGAACTGTGCCGCTTCGCTCGGCAAAAAAGGAGCGCCGGACGGGAGCCCGGCGCTCCTTTGGGCCGATATCGGCGACGCGACGATCAGCCGCCGACGGCGGTGCTGCCCTGCTGCGCCGCATAGGCGCTCCACAGCATCGCAATCGGGGCGCGCACCCCTTCGACCTTTGCGAAGGTGGCGCGCGCGGCGGCGATGTCGCCGAGCCCGATCTGCGCGATCCCCAGCCGCGTCAGCGACAGATTGCGGTCGACTGCCGCCAAGGTGAGGCTGCGTTCGTAAAAGCTCGCCGCCTTGGCATATTCGCCGTAGCTGAGAAACGTATCGCCTGCTGCCATTACGGTGCTCAGCTTGGCAGCGGCAGCCATGGCGTCACGTTCCAGCACCGGCAGTTCGGCACGGTCCTTGGCGATCAGCCCGGAAGCCACCTTGAATTGGTCGTCCACCCAAGTGTCAGAGCCCTTGGGGATCGCACCTGAGGCATTGGCTTCATCAATCACCGACTTCACCTCTACCGGCAGGCGGCGGGTATCGGCGGCCTCGATATAAACGATATAGTCGTTCTTGTCCTTGAGCGTCCCGATCCGCTTGCCCAGACGCAGCAGATCGAGCAGCACCGGTGCCTCGAACTCGTTGAGATTGCGGGTCAGGTTGACGGCATCACGCCAGTTGTCGGGCGAAGGGTTGTCGATCACCCAGCCCTGCACAAAGTCATAGACCTGCGGCACAATTTCGTTGGTGTAAGCGACCGAAATACCGCGGCGATACCATTTGGTATCGACCGGCTGCCCCTGTGCCTTGCGCTGGGCAATTGCGTCGCTCAGATATTTCAGCCCTTCGACGTGGCGCTCTTCCGCGAAGTAGAGTTCGGCTAAGTTCAACTGCAGATCGGCTGAAGTGACATTGGGCCCGCTGTAGTTGAGATCAATCGCCTTTTGCAGATAGGTGCGCGCTTTGTCGTACTTATTGATCGAGTTGGAGATCAGGAAGGAGATAAAATTGTATTTGCCAATCTCATCGATTGGCAACTTGCCACTCTCGAGCATCAGTTCTGCGCCCTGGAGCTGCACCGCTTCGTCTTTGCTGGAAATGCCTGTGTTGTAGAACAGGCGCCCTAGGGCAAATTTATCGTCAGGCGTAACCGCCAGCGATAGCAGCGCTAGCACCTGCGGCTTGATCACGGAGGCGTCAGCGCCCGAAGCCTCCAGCGCCGCCGCCACCGGCTGATAAGCCGCACGAAACCCCTCCGAGTAGGCCGCCGTGACCTCCTCCGGCTTATCGCCCTTCTTTTTCTTCTGGGCATAGGCCGCATCGGTAAAGCCCGGTACGGCCAGCACTGCGGTGCCGCTGGCCAGCACCACAGCTAACGCAAGCTGGCGTGCAAAGTTGGGTTTGCGACGAAGGGGCAAAGAGAAACTCATCAAGACATCCTCCAATGTTAGCGTATCGCCGTGCCTTGACCGGCACGAACGCAGCCCGAATTCCGCCGGAGCCTTTGAACGGCTCGCAGCAGATTTGCAATTGCCCCTAAGCCGTCCGGGCTGAACGGCCATTGAATGCCGACCAAGCGCCAGAGCCGCGCGGGGCGGTTGCAAATGTGGAAAAATACGCCCTTGTTCGTTCTATGTTCTTGCGGTGCAGTGGTGAAACCTCCCGTAAACGCCTAAATAGACAATAGCCCCGGATCTGATGCATGGTCCGGACGCGTTGTCCGTCCCGTCCGGGCGCAGCGGCGCGATCCACACGAATAGAAACGGCCCCACCCTTGAGCGACGACAGCGACATTCTCGATTCTCCCGCCCCGGCTCCGATGGGTGGGTTCGAACGCATCGACATCGTCGACGAGATGAAGGCGAGCTATCTCGATTACGCGATGAGCGTGATCGTCAGCCGCGCGCTGCCTGACGTACGCGACGGGCTGAAGCCGGTGCATCGCCGGATCCTGTTCGCCTGTCAGGAAGGTGGCTTCGTCGCCGGCAAGCCCCACAAGAAGAGCGCCAAAATCGTCGGGGACGTGATGGGTAACTATCACCCGCACGGCGATTCTGCGATTTACGATGCGCTCGCGCGGATGACACAGTCATGGTCGATGCGCGTGCCGCTGATCGATGGCCAGGGCAATTTCGGTTCGATGGACCCCGATCCGCCGGCCTCGATGCGTTATACCGAAGCACGGCTGGCGCGGGTAGCAAACAGCCTGCTCGACGACCTTGACAAGGACACGGTCGATTTCACCGAAAATTACGACGGCAGCCGCAAGGAACCCACTGTGCTGCCGGCGCGGTTCCCCAATCTGCTCGTCAACGGAGCAGGCGGTATCGCGGTCGGCATGGCGACCAACGTGCCGCCGCACAATCTTGGCGAAGTGATCGACGCCTGTTTTGCCTATATGGACAATCCGGCGATCACCTCGGAAGAGCTGATCGCCTACATCCCCGGCCCCGATTTTCCCACGGCGCCGCTGATCCTCGGCACGCATGGGGCGCGTTCGGCCTACACCACGGGACGTGGCTCGATCATGATGCGCTGCCGGCACGAAATCGAATCGACCCGCGGCGCCAAGAGCGAAGGCCGCGAAAGCATCGTCTTCACCTCAATCCCCTATCAAGTCGGCAAGAATTCGCTGGTCGAGAAAATCGCCGAAGCCGCCAAGGACAAGCGGATCGAGGGAATTGTTGACATTCGGGACGAGAGCACCCGCGACGTAAGGGTCGTGATCGATCTCAAGCGCGATGCCACCGCCGAAGTGGTGCTCAACCAGATCTGGCGGCACACCCCGGCGCAATCCTCGTTCCCGGCGAACATGCTGGCAATTCGCGGCGGGCGCCCGGAAACGCTGCTGCTGCGCGACTTCATCGCCGCCTTCATAACTTTCCGCGAGGAAGTGATCACCCGGCGTACCAAATTCGAGCTCGCCAGGGCGCGCGAGCGGGCGCACATCTTGCTCGGGCTGGTGGTCGCGGTTTCCAACCTTGACGAAGTGGTGGTGATGATCCGCACCGCGCCTAACCCGGCCGAAGCGCGCGCGCGGCTGATGGTCAAGGAGTGGCCAATCGGCGACATCGCGCAGTATATCCGATTGGTCGAAGCGATCGAACCCGACGCCGATCAGGAAGGCGGCACCTACCGCCTGTCCGAACGGCAGGTTCGCGCGATCCTCGAGCTGCGGCTGCACCGCCTGACTGGGCTGGGCCGCGATGAAATCGGCGAGGAATTGAAGCAACTCGCCGGCAAAATCGAAGGTTACCTTGCGATCCTCGCCGACCGGGTGAAGCTGTATTCGGTGATGCGTGGGGAGCTGGCCGAAATCCGCGCAACCTACGCTACCCCGCGTCTGTCCGAAATCGCGCCGGCGTGGGACGGGCTCGACGATGAAGACCTGATCGAACGCGAAGAGATGGTCGTGACCGTAACCCATGATGGCTACATCAAACGCACCCCGCTCAACACGTTCCGGTCTCAGGCGCGCGGCGGCAAGGGCCGTTCGGGCATGGCGACCAAGGATGAGGACGCGGTGGTCGAGCTATTCGTCACCTCAACCCATAACCCTGTGCTGTTCTTCACCAACACCGGCCGCGTTTACCGCATGAAGGTGTGGAAACTGCCCGAAGGCGGGCCGCAGACCAAGGGGCGCCCGATGGTCAACCTGCTGCCGCTGGGCGGCGAAGAGCGTGTCACCAACGTGCTCCCATTGCCCGAGGATGAGGCATCATGGGCCAAACTCAACATCGTGTTTGCGACCGAACAGGGCATGGTGCGGCGCAATTCAATGGATGCCTTCACCAATGTGCCGACCGCAGGCAAATACGCGATGGGCTTTGTCGAAGGCTCGGGCGACCGGTTGATTGGGGTGAAACTGCTCAGCGAAGAGCAAGAAATCTTCCTCGCCAGCGATTCGGGCAAATCGATCCGGTTCTCTGCGACCGACGCGCGCGAAACCAAGAGCCGCACCGGCATCGGGGTGCGCGGCATGGCACTGCGCGGCGGGGCCAAGGTGGTCAGCATGGCGGTGCTCGATCCGCTTACCGCCGACATGGAAACGCGCGAGGCTTACTTGCGCGCTGCGGCGTGGAAGAACAATGATGCGGTCTCGACGCTGGCCGCCGACCAAACAGCCGCGATGACAGAGGGCGAGGAGTTCATCCTCACCATCACCGCCAATGGTTATGGCAAGATTTCCTCGGCCTATGAATACCGCACCATCGGGCGCGGCGGTCAGGGGATCACCAATATCGGCACGCCCGAAAGCAACCCTGATCGCAACGGTCCGGTCGTCGCCAGCTTCCCGGTGCGGCACGGGTCGCAACTGATGCTGGTGACCGATCAGGCCAAACTGATTCGGCTGGGGATCGATTTGCGACATCTGGTCGAGGGCGGGTTCGAAAACCTCAAGGGTTTCTCGATCTCTGGACGCACCTCGTCAGGCGTCCGCATCTTCGACGTTGCCAAGGGCGAACATATCGTCGGCGCGGCACTGATCGACGAGACTGCGGACCCCGAAGGCCCGGCCGAAGAGGCCATCGCCGCCGATCTCGGCAATAGCAATGAAAGCGAGCCGCCCGCTACCTGACCGGCTGCTCGCCCCGCATACATTGTACGATGCCGGTCGCGATCATCACCTGCCCGATATAGTAGAGCGGCCAGATCAGCAGATCGGGCAGCATGCCAAAGTCGAAGCTGCCCATGCGCGAAAAGATCAGCCAGTCGCTGATCACAAACAGCATCGCCCCGGTTCCGACCCGGTAACGCGGATAGTGGCTCATCCACGCCGCAGACGCCATCGCCCCCAAAAACGCAGCATAGAGCGCGATCTCGGCTTGCCCGCTCAGCCCAAAGCTCACCAGCGGAGTGCCGATCAGCAGGCCCAGCCCGATCAGCTTCTGGCTTGGCGAAGGGCGCTGGTGGCGGTTCCTGAGATAGAGCGCCACCGCAACGCAATGCGCCGCAGAGAAGAACGCCCCGCCGATCAGAAAATCGAGCTCGATCGTCATGTCGCCCGCCGCCGCCAGCAACAGCACCAGAACCAGCAGCACACCGTCGATCCCGCGCCGGCCATGCGGCACTCGCAACAAGGCATAGAGCGCAAGCAGGCCCACCCCTGCCCCCTTGAGCAGGATGCCCCAGATGCCTTCGCCAATCGGATTGTCGCGCAGGAAATAATAGGCAGTTGCCGCCGTGATGCTCGCCAGCAGCCACGGCCGTTGTTCGATAAGCGCCTGCTTTGCCATTCCTGCCCTTCCCGTGGCCGCGCGCCTTGCGCAGTTAAGCTTGCAGGCGCGCTATCACGCAATTACGTGACCGACTATGACGGCATTACCAACTATTCACGACGTTCACATTATCGGCGGCGGCCTCGCCGGGAGCGAGGCAGCGTGGCAGCTCGCGCGGCGCGGGGTGCGGGTGCGATTGTCGGAAATGCGCGGCGCTCCCAAGGAATTGGGCGGCGAGATGACCCCGGCGCACCAGACCGATGGCCTTGCCGAACTGGTATGTTCCAACTCGTTCCGCTCGGACGACGACGCGAAAAACGCAGTCGGACTGCTGCACCACGAGATGCGCGAGCTCGATAGCCTGGTGATGCGCGCGGGCGAAGTTGCGCGGGTGCCGGCCGGGAGCGCAATGGCGGTCGACCGTGACCTGTTCTCGGCTGAGGTTGAACGCACGCTCAGCCAGCATCCCAATATCACGATCGTGCGCGAACGGGTCGACAACCTGCCGCAAGCGGGTCTCACCATCGTCGCCACCGGACCGCTAACCGCCGAAGGCCTCGCCGCCAGTATCGTGCGCGCGACCGGAGCCGAACGCCTCGCCTTCTTCGATGCCATCGCGCCGATTATCCATCACGAAAGCATCGACTTGTCGAAATGCTGGATCCAGTCGCGCTGGAACAAAACCACTGCGGCATCGAACGAAGGCGGCGATTACATCAACTGCCCAATGACGCAGGAACAGTATCTCGCCTTCCACCGCGGACTGATCGAAGGTGAGAAGTCCGAATTCAAGCAATGGGAGAAGGACACCCCCTATTTCGACGGCTGCATGCCAATCGAGGTGATGGCCGAACGCGGGGTGGAAACCCTTCGCTATGGGCCGATGAAGGGCGTGGGGCTCGACAATCCCTTCGATACCACGCCCGACTTTCCGCAAGGGCGTTGGCCCTATGCGGTGGTGCAGCTGCGGCAGGACAACAAGCTCGGCACGCTGTGGAACATGGTCGGGTTTCAGACCAAGATGAAATATGCCGCACAGATCGCGCTATTCCGGACGATTCCGGGGCTGGAGAACGCCGAATTCGCAAGGCTGGGCGGCCTGCACCGCAATACCTTCCTCAACTCACCAGAAGTGCTCGACCGCCAATTGCGGCTGCGCGCCGCGCCGCATATCCGTTTTGCTGGGCAGGTGACGGGATGTGAGGGCTATGTTGAAAGCGCTGCCATTGGCATGGTCGCCGGGATGATGGCCGCTGCCGAACTCACCGGACGCAACTGGCAACCGCTGCCCGGCACCACCGCGCTGGGCGCACTGCTCAGCCACATCACCGGCGATGCCGACGCCGCCACGTTTCAGCCGATGAATGTGAATTTCGGGCTGTTCCCGCCGCTCCACCAGGTCGGCAAGAAGGTGCGCAAGGAAGCCTATACGTCGCGCGCCAAGGATGACCTTGCGCGCTGGATTGCCGCAACACGCGAGGCGGTCCCGGCCTGATTGTCAGCACTTGCAGGCGGGTTTCTTCGCTGCGGGCTTGGGCGCGGTGGCGGCGAATTCGCGCGAGGTAAGCCGGCCATTGCCGTCGCCATCAGCCTTCTCGAATCGATCCACAGTGGTCACCGCCCACTCCTCGAAGGTCAGCAGATTGTTGCCGTCAGCGTCGAGCGCGCGAAAGCCATCGGTGCGGGTTGAGAGCATTTCGTTGCGGGTGATCAGCCGGTCGCGGTTGCGATCATAGCGGAAAAAGCGCTGCTCCTCGCGCGACAAGTCGCTGATTTCGGGAGGCGCAGGGCCTTTCAGCGCACCGGGATCGGCGATCGGCAGCGCCTCGGGATCGGGCAAGGGCGCCGCGGGCGGCGGCGGAGGAGCGCTCTGCTCGATCGCCGCGCGGCCCTGCCACCAGAACACACCCACGCCTGCTAGCGCAAGGCCGCCCAACACTCCCAACACCACTTCTCGCAACGGTCTGCCCCCCTGTTGCTGTCTCGGGAGGCGGAATATACCCAATCAGCTCAGAAAGATAGCGGCCCTGAGCGCGGCGATCGGCGCGCCGCGGCCTTCCATCAGCGGCCGCCCGCCGCGCCCAAGGCCGCGCAGGGCGAGCGCTTCGAGCACCGCCAGCCCGCGCAATTGCTTTGGAATGCGCCCGTCTGCTGTTGCGCTCGCCAGACCTGCGGCGATCAGCACCGCCCGCTCCTCGGTATCCGAAATCGCAGTCGCGGCATCGGCAAGCGCCCAGCGCAAGCCCGCCGCTGCGAGCCGCCCCCTGCCCGTTTCGGCCCTGCCTGCTTGGGCCCACTCCGCGCCTTCGACTCCGGCGAGCGCCGCGAAAAATGCACCGCGCTGCGCGCCGAAGGCCTCGGCCTCGGTCGGCCCTACCCGATCAGCGGTAACCAGAACCTCCCAGCCGTCAACCATTTGGATCAACGCCGCCTCGAGCCCGGCCCAGTGCAAGCCGATTCCATCGAGTACCGCATCGCCCTGCGGCCGTTCGGTGGGCGGTTTTCCGAGCGCATCGCGCCACCATGCCAGCCGCATCTGCCCCAGCACCGGCTCGCTGGTGCGGCTAACGATCCGCGCCAGCCGCCGGTCAAGCTGAAGCGCTATGCTTAACGCAGGCCGAACCTTTGGGCTGCTCCATGCCAAAGCCAGCTCCGCTTCGGGGGCGAGGATATCGGGCGCATCGATGGGCATGACGGCCGACAGCACCGCCTTATGCCACTGCGGATGTCAAGCGGTCAGGTCACCCGAGTAGCACCCAAGACGACGCTTTAGCTGGCGAAGATCACCTCGTCCTTAACAGGATGCAGTTGTGACGCCCGTACTAGGCGTGACGTAGGGGAAGGCCTGTCCACGGCTGACGAAGATCGAACGCTGACGAACTATGCCGTTGTTAGAGGACGCGGCTGGAAGCTGCGCCAGACTGATCAGCGGTTCATAACGATAAGCAGCCTCGGAGATCACAACGAGCTGGTTCTGTAACAACGTGACGTTGCCGGGGAGCGTCGCGTTGGGTCCATCGGCCCACAGGTTAACATTGGCAGGTTGCGCGCCGACGGTGCTAGTGATGCCCGCCAAAGACCCGGAGCAGCGTTGCCACACAACTTTGCCCACAATCGCACCGCTCACCGACACTCCGATGACTCCGGTCATGATCACTTTGCCATTGGCGGCAAAATTGAAGGGTGCCGCGATCTCCTCGACCCCTGCGAAGGTATCGACAAAGCTGCGTTCGCTAGGAGCCAACGTGTTGCGGGCCACGTTATCGGCAGTGATCGACGCGATCCGCTCGAGCTTCTGGTTGGCGAGCGCGTAGTTGATAAGCTCAAGGCCGCCGGCGCCGATCGTGATCAGTAACGGTAAAATCAAAGCGAATTCGACCACGGACACACCCCGCGCATCGCGGCGCAACCGGTGCAGCAGATGCAGATATCTATTGCCCATCATGTGCACCCCGTGGTTCGGAAAACGGGCTCGTTACGGATTACGGTACTTGCCCGGATCCGGAAGGGTTGGCCATTGTTGAATTGCTGATTAATGAACCCGAACAGCGAAGCGACTTGGAACGTGGCAGTATAGCTGACGACCTGTCCCGCACCGCCGATAGAACCTGACCTACCCATGTCAGTGTCATACGCGGAATTGCCATTTACATCAGTGTACGTTTCGCCCGCGTCCCACCTATTGTTGCTATTGGTATCATTATAAGGTTCGGGTTCGCCGACATCGCTGAACTGGCCCGAGTATGATTTCGTCACGACTTCCACTTGGGTGCCGGGAACCCTTGGCGTGTCAGCCATCGCGTTTTGCACGATAGACAGCATCAGCGCCGGACGATTGCTTGGGCAATCACTGGCGGCAACAGCCCGCGCCGCTCGCATCGTTGCCGCCTCAAGTGTCGTCCTTGCCGTGGACAGATGCGCATATTCCATGAAGCCACAAATCATCACGATCATGACAGGCGCAATCATGGCAAATTCGACGGCGGCGATACCGCGTTCGTCAAGCGCAACGTTCCGCGAGATCAGCATGCTCATTTCTCTAGGTGGACGTCGATGAGGTCGGCCGCAATCGTCGTGAACGCAGCCCGCAATTGATTTCGGTTTGTGGTCTCGAAGAAGTGCGTGTTGCGGTCGGTCGAACAGGTGCGGAACATGTTGCGTGTGACATCGCCCTCGGCGTTGTTAGAGATTGCGAAGACGATCGTGTAAATCTCCATCCCATCACGCTTCATCGCTTGGCACGTTTTGGCGAACCGCAGGGCCTGCGCGTCACGGTGAGCAGCGCGGGCGTCAGCGAGACTGACATTGTTGGCCTGGTCGACCAGCCTCTTGTCGGAATATGAGCCATAGCCGCTGTACGCGGTATCACGCAGGAAACTGGGTGAGCGCGTGTTGACGTCGAGGCCGTCGTCACGCGAATCGAAGTTGCCATCAGTCATGAAAATGACCACCTGACGTATGCCGATATCTGTCGGCCTGTTCCGGGTGAACACATCGTCTCGCGACATGAGGCGATAACCCCAAGCCATCGCCTGATTGTGCCAAGTCCCGATATTGAACAGGGGCTGGAGGTTGGTGGTGTAGGTGACGTAGTCGGCCTTGGTTCGGCTGTAGCTGACCGGCAACGCCTGCGTCGGGCAAACGTAATTGGGCGACTTGGAAACGTGATTGTCACTGTTCGACGGCTTAACAATCGAACTGTATTGCACCGGGGTGGGCCATGACGAATAGCCCGAAATCCGGTCAGGGTGAACCGAGGCTCCAGCGGTCGAGCAAGAGACGTCTGTGCCCGTCGTCGACCGGCAAATGTCGTTGCCATACCTGCGGATCAGGGCCGCGCGCATCGGTTCATGGTTGGCGGCTGCAACGGCCTCTGCGGTAGTCGCGCCAAGTTTGTAGCGGTTGTCTTGATAGTGAAAGCTGTCGACCCACATCGGCGGGTACATGTACGGGTTGGCCAGCGGCACGCCGGTGTCCCCGGGCAAATTTTTGCCGACGTCGAGCGCGCTGGCATCAACCGTGTTGATGTCTGAACTGAGTGAGCGGTTGGTCGGATCGGCATAGACGCAACCTTTCCAACCGTAGGCATCAGTTTCGGTTCGGGTCGTGAACCCGTTGACCGACTGAACCCGGCTCGCTGGAAGCAATCTCCCGACATTGACCACAACGTTGTACGGCATCATGCCGATGGCGAAGTTCGTACGGGTTTGGCTGCTACCATAAACGATGTTGAGGAAGTCGTTGACCGAATCCTTCAGCGCCACCATCCCGCCATTGCCGTCCATCGAGCCGGTCACGTCGAGCACCATCATCGCTTCGACAGCGCGCGCGAGGTTCTTGCCAGCGACGCCTACGGACTGCGCCCGGATTGGCATTGTGTTAAAGCCAAACACGCGCATCAGCGAGGTGGGAACCTCACCCGAGGAGGTTACCGAAACGCGCACCTCATCGGCGACCCGCGCCACTGTGACAACCGGGGCCTGCTGTGTTGAACCCATGAACCCGGCTGGCATGTTGGCGCCAACGTAGGATTGCACGGTTGAAATCGTAACCGTGCCCGGCGTAGTGCCAGTACCCGGCGTGACCTGTTCGGCCCTCACTGCAGCAAGCACCGCCGCATCGACTGCGCTCTGAAGGCGCGACTGGGCCATGTAGGTGCGGGTGACGTCGATCCCGATCCCGGCAAAACCGAGCATTGGGATCATCGCAGCGGCCAAAAGTGCGTAAGTGCTGCCGGACTGGTCCGCCAGCAGGCCCCGCATCCGGCGAAGACTTCTGCCTTCGATTGTTCCGATTTCCATAGCCACCGCGAAACTCCAACCCTTTGCGTGGAGTACAAGATAGCCACAATTGCGTTAAAAAATTCCCTCGATTCGCGCTTAACGGGCCGCGCCCGCCTCACTCCACGTAGCAAACCTTGCGAACTGCAGCGGCAATCCGCGCGGCATCGATCAGCGCGAGCTTTTCGAGGTTGGCAGCATACGGCAACGGCACGTCCTCATTACACACCCGCAGCACCGGCGCATCGAGGTGGTCGAAGCCTTCTTCCATGCAGATGGCGATGACTTCGCTGGCGATCGAGCAGGTCGGCCAGCCTTCTTCGGCAACGATCAGCCGGTTGGTCTTGGCCAGGCTTTCGAGGATCGCCTGCTTATCGAGCGGGCGCAGGGTGCGAAGGTCGATTACCTCGGCCTCGATCCCCTCGCCCGCCAGCGTCGCCGCCGCTTCAAGCGCGAGGCCGACGCCGATGGAGTAGGTGATGATGGTGACATCGCCGCCTACGCGCACGACCCGCGCCTTGCCGATCGGCAGGACGTAATCATCAATGTCCGGCACATCGAAGCTGCGGCCATAGACCAGCTCGTTTTCAAGGAACACGACCGGGTCCTCGCAGCGGATCGCAGCCTTCAACAGTCCCTTGGCATCTGCCGCATCATAGGGCGCGATCACGATCAGGCCGGGGACACTGGCATACCACGGGCCGTAATTCTGGCTGTGCTGCGCGCCAACGCGTGACGCGGCGCCGTTGGGGCCGCGGAACACGATCGGGCAGCGCATTTGCCCGCCGCTCATGTAGTTGGTCTTGGCGGCAGAATTGATGACGTGATCGATCGCCTGCATCGCGAAGTTGAAGGTCATGAATTCGACGATCGGGCGCAATCCGGCCATCGCCGCCCCGGTGCCGATCCCGGCAAAGCCATATTCGGTGATCGGGGTGTCGATCACCCGCTTGGAGCCAAACTCGGCGAGCAGGCCCTGCGTGACCTTGTAGGCGCCCTGATACTCGGCGACTTCCTCACCCATCACGAAGACCCTCGGGTCCGCGCGCATTTCCTCGGCCATCGCATCACGCAACGCTTCGCGCACGGTGGTGCTGATGAGGCTGGTGCCGGCGGGGATGGAAGGGTCGGCGGTAGAGGCCGCAGCCACCAGCTTTTCGGCTTTGGCCGTTGGCGCGGGCGCAGGGGCCGGAGCGGGCATTGCCTCGGGCGCAGCCACAGGAGCAGGCGCGGCGTCCTCCCCTTCCCCCTCGATCAGCGCAATCACCGCGCCAACCGCGACATCCTCGGTCCCCGCGGGCACGAGGATCTTGGTCAGCACGCCTTCGTCGATCGCCTCGAATTCCATCGTCGCCTTGTCGGTCTCGATTTCGGCGATGATGTCGCCCGGTTCGATCCGGTCGCCCTCCACCTTGAGCCACTTGGCGAGCGTGCCCTGCTCCATCGTCGGCGACAGCGCCGGCATTTTGAGTTCGATTGCCATGGCTCAATAGGTCTCCACCAGAACATTGGTGTAGAGCTCGCCCGGCACAGGCAGGGGCGAGGTCTCGGCGAAATCGGCAGCCTCAGCCACTTCGGCCCGGATCGCCTTGTCGATGGCTTTCAGCTCATCCTCGGACTTGCCCGCTTCGATCAGGGTCTTCTTGAGCCCCTCGATGGGATCGTGATGCTCGCGCTGTTCCTGCACCTCCTCGCGGGTGCGATACTTGGCTGGGTCGGACATCGAATGGCCCCGGTAGCGATAGGTGTTGCACTCCATCAACACCGGGCCATTGCCGGCGCGGACATGGGCGAAGGCGACTTCGGCGGCGGCGCGCACTTCGAGTACGTCCATGCCGTTCACTTCCATTCCCGGGATGCGGAACGCAGTGCCGCGGCGGTAGAAGCGGGTCTCGGCCGAGGATCGCTTGCTCGCGGTGCCCATCGCATATTGGTTGTCTTCGACCACGAATACGATCGGCAGCTTCCACAAGGCAGCCATGTTGAAAGTCTCGTAAACCTGGCCCTGATTGGCGGCCCCGTCGCCGAAATAGGCGAGGCAGATGCCGCCATCGCCGGTGTATTGGTGCGCCAGCGCAAGGCCGCCGCCGAGCGCCACCTGCGCGCCGACGATCCCGTGCCCGCCATAAAACTTATGCTGCGTCGAGAACATGTGCATCGACCCGCCCTTGCCCTTGGAGATCCCGGCCTCGCGCCCGGTCAGCTCGGCCATGATGACCTTGGGATCGATCCCGTAGGCCAGCATATGGCCGTGATCGCGGTAGCCGGTGATGACGCTGTCGCGATCCGGATCGAGCGCGGATTGCAGCCCGATCGCGACCGCTTCCTGCCCAATATAAAGGTGGCAAAATCCGCCAATCAGCCCAAGCCCGTAAAGCTGGCCGGCCTTTTCCTCAAACCGCCGGATCAGCAGCATCTGGCGGTAGAATTCCAAAATTTCAGCCTCGCTCGCCGCGTAACGCTTGTTCGCTTCAAACGCGGTCTGAAGCGAGCGCAGGAGGAAATCGCTATCGTCATCGGCGCGGGCGGATGGCTTCGCTTTTGCGGGCGGTTTGGCGGGCTGCTTGGCCAAGATAAGGGTTCCTCTCTCGTGCGCGCTCATGGGGAGGAGATACGCGCCGCTTCTGTATCATTGTTTATAGGCAGGGAGCGATCGCGGGCGCAACGCCAAGCCACAGCGCACGGCGCGCCCGCATACAAAATCAGCGGATCACGAAAAACGCCTGCCTTATTCGTCCTCGAGCGTGATCACGACCTCGTCTTCGCGCATCACGCCGAGCTGTTCGCGCACCAACTCGCTGGCAAGATCAGGGTCGGCCGCTTCGGGATCGAGCAACATCACGCGGTTGCGCAGGGCATCGCGCTGGGCGGTAAGCCGGGCAATCTCGGCCTCGCGCACTTCGAGCGCAGCGGCATTCTCGCTCCAGGCAAGCAGGCCGGTTGGTCCGGCAACGGCCAAGCCCGCCAGCAGCAGCAGCGCGCCCAGCGCCAGCAGCGGCTTCAGCCTGTTGCCTGATCCCGGTCTGCGCATGCTTGAGCTGATCCCCTTAACCATGCGAACGACAGAATCACACTTGGCGGCTACCTGCAAGCTGAATGCGCTGCAATGCGCGCAAATCCTTGCCGGATTGCCCCCGATCAGTAGCTGCGCGGAAGGCCCAGCACGTGTTCTGCGAGGTAGGAGAGGATGAGGTTGGTCGAAATCGGCGCCACGGTGTATAGCCGCGCTTCGCGGAACTTGCGTTCGACATCGTATTCCTCGGCAAAACCGAAACCGCCGAAGGTTTGCACGCACATGTCGGCGGCCGCCCAGCTGGCTTCGGAGGCGAGCAGCTTAGCCATGTTGGCTTCCTCGCCCGGGTTCCCGCCCTCATCGAACACCTGCGCGGCATGATAAACCATCAACTCGGCGGCGCGCATCTGGGCATAGGCGCGCGCGATCGGGAACTGCACTCCCTGATTTTGGCCAATGGGACGCGCAAACACGCTCCGGTCCTTGGCATAGGCGGTCGCCTTGGCGATGAACCACTTGGCATCGCCGATGCATTCAGCGGCGATCAGGATGCGCTCGGCATTCATGCCTGACAGGATGTAGCGGAAACCTTTGCCCTCCTCGCCCACCAGCGCTGAGGCGGGGATGCGCAGATCGTCGAAGAACACCTCGCAGGACGAGTGGTTCATCATTGTGCGGATCGGCTTGACGGTCATGCCGTGACCCATCGCCGCCTGCATATCGACCAGGAAGATCGATAACCCCTCGGTCTTGCTCGCGGCTTCCTCGCGCGGAGTGGTGCGCGCGAGCAGCAGCATCAGGTCGGAATGTTCGGCCCGGCTGGTCCAGATCTTCTGGCCTGAGATGACATATTCGTCGCCATCAAGCCCAGAGACCTTGGCCGCGCGGGTCTTGAGGCTCAGCGTATCGGTGCCGCTGGTGGGTTCCGAGACGCCGAAAGCCTGCAAACGCAGTTCGCCGCTGGCGATCCGGGGAAGGTATTCCGCCTTCTGCGCGGCGCTCCCGTACCGCAGCAGCGTGTTCATGATGTACATTTGCGCGTGGGCGGACGAGCCATTGCAGCCGCTCGCCTGGATTTCCTCCATGATCACGCAGGCCGCTGCCAAGCTGAGGCCGCTGCCGCCGTGCTCTACCGGGATCAGCGCGGCGAGAAAGCCCGCGCGGGTCAGCGCGTTGACAAATTCGCCCGGATATTCCCGCGCTGCATCCTTGGCGCGCCAGTATTCGCCCGGAAACCCTTCGCACAGGCCGGCGACCGCGCGGCGGATTTCGGCGAGTTCCTCGGTGTCGTGCGGCATGGTCTGGAAGTTTCCCTGATTACGCCCGGCTGCTTGCCCGCGTGCATCCGGCTTGTCCACCTGATGAGAATGTCAGCCTCCCGAACAGCGCGCTGACAGGCGCGGCGCGATCGGTTAGGGCGCGAACAAACCAGAGAACGCCGATCATGCCCGCATCACCACCCGGCCTGCTAACCCGCACGCAGGAGCGGGCGCTGGCGCTGACCATCGCGGTCGTCACCGCCAATGCCTATTACATCCACCCGATCATCGGCGAGGTCGCCGGCGCGTTCCGCGTCAGCGAGGCGGCGATCGGGCTGGTGCCCGCTTTGAACCAGCTGGCGCTGGCGCTGGGCATCCTGCTACTTCTGCCACTGGGCGATTTTTACGCAAACCGCCGTTTGTGCCTGATCTTCGTCGCCGGGCAGACCTTGTGCCTTGGCGGCATGGTGCTGGCGCGAGATTTTGTCTGGTT
Organism: Sphingomonadales bacterium; assembly: GCA_038210785.1. Classification (GTDB taxonomy): domain Bacteria; phylum Pseudomonadota; class Alphaproteobacteria; order Sphingomonadales; family Sphingomonadaceae; genus Erythrobacter. The sequence goes on from JBBQWH010000006.1 coordinate 33,978, forward strand.
TACGGCAGCCTCGACGCTGCTCGGCTTTGTTACCATCGCGCCTTATCTGATCCCAGCGTTCGCCTCGAAACGGGTCGCGCCCGAGCGACTGGGGCAAGTCACCGCGCAGCTGACCTCCGCGGTAATCTTCGGTATCCTAGTCGCGCGGATAGGCGCCGGGATCATCGCCGAGCACGCCGATTGGCGCACGGCCTATGTTGTCGCGTTTACGCTGATGGCGGCGGTGACTGTGTTCTTGCCGCTCGCGATGCACAGCGAGGCTGCCGTGCCCAAGCGTCCCGAAGCGCGCTACGGCGCGCTGATCGCTTCGGTTTTTACACTAGCCGCCAAGCATCCCGACATGCGGATTTCAGCGGTGATCCAGGGCCTGAACTTCGCGATCTTCACGGCGAGTTGGCTGGCGTTGGCGCTGCATCTCACCAGCCCGGCGATGGGATACGGGACCGATGATGTTGGCTATCTTGCCGCAGTGGCGGCAATCAGCATTTTCACCACGCCAAGGCTGGGGCGCTGGGCCGACCGGGTGGGTGCGCGCAAGGCCAGGCTGACGGCAGCGACGGTGCAACTGATCGGCATCGCGCTGTTCTACCCGCTCGGTTTCAGCATCTGGAGCATGCTGGTGCCGCTGCTGCTGGTCAACATGGTCGGGCCGACCATCGACGTCACTGGGCGCATGACTTTATTCACGCTTGCGCCGGACATCCGCACCCGGCTCACCACCTCCTACATCGTGGGGATGTTCGTCGGCGGGGCGATCGGCAGCGCCTTGGGCACCGCCGTGTACGGTGTTGGCGGCTGGGCTGGAACCTGCGCGCTGCTGGCGGCGATGTCGTGCGGGGTGCTAACGCTGGCCGCGTACGCCGAGCGGCGCTGGCGGCGATTGCGGGAGCCTGCCGCCGCCGCATAGGCGCCCGGTGCAGCGCCCGGTGCAGCGCCCGATCAAGCGGTGGTGACCCCGGCGCGATTCGAACGCGCGGCCCCCAGATTAGGAATCTGGTGCTCTATCCGGCTGAGCTACGGGGTCCCGGTGCGTGTCTTAGCAGCGCCCGATTACAACTCAATTCAACTTTTCAGGCGGAGCGACCGGGAATGGCAGCGGGGCGACTGGCACCCCTTCCTCGATCAGCGCCTTGGCCTCGGCGTGGCTCGCCTGCCCATGGATCGGGGCATTCTCGCGCTCGCCATAGTGCATCTTGCGGGTTTCCTCGGCGAAGGTGTCGCCGACCCATGTTGAGTGCTTCAAGGCCTCGGCCTGCACCTTGGCGAGCGCGGCGAGCGCCTTGGCGACCTTAGGCGGCATCGGCGCGTTAGCGAGTTGCTGCGACGCTTGCGCCGGCAGCACCTCTTGCCGGGAATTGCTCTTGGCCGGGACCGCAGGCGCCATCGGGGCCTTATTCACTTCGGCAGAGCCACAGGATGGACAAGCCAGCAGTCCGCGCGTCCGCTGACCCTCGTAATCGGCCGAGGAACCGAACCAGCCCTCAAAGTGGTGGCCATCGGCGCAGGAGAGGTCGAAAACAATCATGACATCAGTGATGTGGTGATCGCGCGGCGGTTGGCAAGAGCGGGGACCTGCGCGCGGACCTCGGCAATGCGGGCAAGGTCGATGTCGCAAAACGCCAGCCCCGGCGTCTCGCCGCCCATGTCGAGAAGCACTTCGCCCCACGGGTCGACCACGAGGCTGTGGCCGTAGGTGGTGCGCCCGTCTTCATGCGTGCCGACTTGGGCCGCAGCGATCACAAATGCGCTCGCCTCGATTGCGCGCGCGCGCAGCAACAGGTGCCAATGCGCCTGCCCGGTGGGCACGGTGAAAGCGGCGGGCACCGCAATCGTATCGCAGCGGCGGTTGCCGAGTTCCCCGAACAACGCGGGAAACCTGAGATCGTAGCAAACCGTAAGGCCAAGCCGCCCGACCGGGGTGTCCTCGACCGTCACCACCGCATCGCCCGGACGATAGGCAGCGCTTTCGCGCCAAGCCTCGCCAGTGGCGAGATCGACATCGAACATGTGGATCTTGTCATAGGTGACCGGGCTTTCACCGCTCGGCGAAAACAGCATCGCCCGGTTGGCGTTCTGGCCCCCCGGCACCGCCACAGCCATCGATCCGAGAGCGATCATCAAACCGCAATCTTCGGCGAGGTTCGCCAGCATCGCCACGTAATGCGATCCGTCCTCACGCACGATGTGTTCCGCCGCGCGCTCCCGATCGCGGTCCAACAGCATCGACATTTCCGGCGTGAACAGCATCTCCGCGCCGCCCGTACGCGCGGCATAGGCGGCGTCGCGGATCGTCTCGAAATTGCGCTCCGGGTCGACCCCCGAACACATCTGCAAGACCGCGATTTTCGGCATCAGGCCGCCAGCAATTCGTCGAGTTTGCCTGCCGCTTCCAACGCGGCGAGATCGTCCGAGCCGCCGACATGGGTGTCGCCGATGAAGATCTGCGGCACTGTCGCTGCGTCCGGAGCGCGCGCGAGCATTTCCTCGCGCTTCGGCCCGCCCATGGTGATGTCATGCTCGGTAAAGCTCGCGCCCTTGTCGTCGAGCAGGCGCTTGGCACGCATGCAATAAGGGCACCCGAACTTGGTGTAAATGTCGATCTTGGGGCTTGCCATTGTCGCTCTTGCCTATCCTCTTGAAACCATCATCGGAAAAACCAGATACAGCCAGTCGCTGTGTTCCGCCAGTCTTGGGGAGCATAACGGCGGTAATCCGGGTGCTGCATGAGGCAGGCCCGCAAGTAGGCCCAAATTGCTCGATCAAGAGGATTTGCACTTTATGTCACGTTTCGATTTCACCCCCTATCGCCGCAGCACCGTGGGTTTCGACCGGTTGTTCGACCTGCTCGAGAACCAGGCGCGTCTCAACGCGGGCGATAACTATCCCCCGTTCAACATTTCGCGCCAGGGCGAGGACAATTACCGTATCACCCTCGCGCTGGCAGGCTTCCGCGCGAGCGATATTGACATTACCGCGCAGCAGAACCTGCTGGTGGTGCAAGGCCGCAAGCGCGACGAGGCCGATGACGGGTTGGAACTCATCCATGTCGGCATCGCCAACCGCGGGTTCGAGCGCCGGTTCGAACTGGCCGATTTCGTCCGGGTTGAGCGCGCTGACCTCGCCGATGGCCTGTTAATCATCGATCTGGTGCGCGAAGTCCCCGATGCGATGAAGCCGCGAAAGATCGCGATCGGCGCAAGCGCCGGGCTGACGGCAGTGCCTTCGCCCGCCAGCAATGGCGATGTGGCTGCCAACGCCGCCTAATGACCGGGACTAAATGAAAACCAAAAGGGGGCGGATCTTGCGATCCGCCCCCGCGACTTGCGTCGCCTCGCTTGGTTCTATCCGTCCGGGTCGCAGAAGACGGACAAAACCCGGCAAGCTCGTTTCGCGGAAAATCCCGCCATATTCGACCCTGATCGCAAGCTGCCGAAACAGCGGCGATACCAAAGATCTAAAGGCCAGGTCCCTATAAAACAGTGAAGCCGAGACTTCGTCTAATGCGGAACCGTAACAACACGCAAGACCAATCTTTAAACCTCGAAGGGTCAGGCGAACCCGGTACCATTTGCAAAACAAAGGATTGCAAAGGCTTGCTAATCGTCTCTGCGATCAGCGCGCGGACCGCCTGCATGAGCCGCCCCCGCTACGACCAAGGCTTTGCATAAAACGCAATCGGGGCACGCTAGACGAGTCGCGACTGCTCGAGCGCTGCGGCGATAAACCCGGCGAACAGCGGATGCGGATCGAAGGGGCGCGATTTCAGCTCCGGGTGGAACTGCACGCCCACGAACCACGGGTGATCGGGCCGCTCGACGATTTCGGGCAACAGCCCATCGGGCGACATGCCCGAGAAGATCAGCCCCTGCTTCTCCAGCGGTTCGATGAACGCAGAGTTGACCTCGTAGCGGTGGCGGTGGCGCTCGGAAATCATGTCCGCGCCGTCATAGATGCGCGAGGTGTGGCTGTTGGGGCTGAGCCGCGCCGGATAGGCACCAAGCCGCATCGTGCCCCCCAGATCGCCGCCCGCCTCGCGGCTCTGGATGCCTTCCTGGCTCATCCATTCGGTGATGATGCCGACCACCGGGGCATTGGTCGGGCCGAACTCGGTCGACGAGGCGTGGTCAAAACCCGCCGCGCGCGCGCCTTCGATACAGGCCATCTGCATGCCGAGGCAGATGCCGAAAAACGGCACATTGCGGGTCCGCGCAAACCGCACGCTGGCGATCTTGCCCTCGCTGCCGCGTTCTCCAAACCCGCCGGGCACGAGAATACCGTGCATCGGCTCCAATGCCGAAACGATCGCGTCAGTGTCATCGCCTTCGAAGATTTCGGCGTCGATCCACCGGATATTGACCCTGACCCGGTTGGCGAGCCCGCCGTGGACCAGCGCCTCATTGAGGCTTTTGTAGGCATCGGGCAGGCCGACATACTTGCCGACCACGGCGATCGTGACCTCGCCCTCGGGATTGAAATAGCGGTCGGTGACATCGCGCCAGGCGGCCAGATCAGGCTCGGCCGCGTCGGTGATCCCGAAGGCGCGCAGCACTTCGCGGTCGAGCCCTTCGGCATGATATTGCTGCGGCACCGAGTAGATCGAGGGCGCGTCCAATGCCTGGATCACCGCTTGCGGACGCACGTTGCAGAACTGCGAAATCTTGCGGCGGTCGCTGTCAGGGATCGGGTGCTCGGCGCGGCACAATAGCACATCAGGCTTGATCCCGAGGCTGGCAAGCTCGCGCACCGAGTGCTGGGTAGGCTTGGTCTTCAGCTCGCCTGCCGCCTTGATATAGGGCACCAGCGTAACATGGACGCTTAACGTCTGAAGCGGTTCGAGCTCGTTGCGTAGCTGGCGGATCGCTTCCATGAACGGCAACGATTCAATGTCGCCGACCGTCCCGCCGATTTCGCACAGGATGAAATCGAGACCATCCTGCTCGGCCAGTGCGAATTCCTTGATCGCGTCGGTTACGTGCGGGATCACCTGCACCGTCGCGCCGAGGTAATCACCGCGGCGTTCGCGCGCGATAATGTCCCGGTAAACTCTTCCGCTCGTAATGTTGTCGCTCTGGCGCGCCGAAACCCCGGTGAAACGCTCGTAATGGCCGAGGTCGAGATCAGTCTCGGCCCCATCATCGGTGACATAGACCTCGCCGTGCTGATACGGGCTCATCGTGCCCGGATCGACGTTGAGATAGGGATCGAACTTGCGGATGCGGACGGTGTAGCCGCGCGCCTGCAGCAGCGCCGCGAGGCTTGCGGCCATTAGACCCTTGCCGAGCGAGGAGACCACGCCGCCGGTGATGAAAATGAACCGCGCCATGGAATTTGGGCCTTAAGCAACAGGAGGGATTCGGGGCAAGCGAATTGACGCTGCCAAATGCGCGCTGTCCACAATGCCAGTAAATGGGCCAGTAACTGGGCCGATTACTCGGCGGGCGGGACATCGCTAGCAGGGGCGCCCGCAGGCGCGGCCGGAATCGGGGCCGGGGCCGGAGCCGGGACCGGATCGGCGAGCAGATCGGGCTTGGCCGCTGCGGGCGCGCCGCGTTCGAGCGTCGAGGTCACTCCGCCCACACTGCTTTCGCGCACTGCCAGCGCGGCAAGCACGATCGATAAAACCACGAAGGCCACCGCCAGCCACTTGGTCGCGCGGGTGAGGAAATCCGCCGCCCCGCGCGCGCCGAATGCACCGCTGGGATTTCCGCCGATCCCCAGCCCGCCGCCTTCGGAGCGCTGCATCAGGACCACGCCAACCAGCGCGGCGGCCACCAGGGCCTGGATCACGGTGAGAAAGATGAACAGGGACATGAACGAACTCATTACAAGAGCGCATCGCGCCCGGGGATGGGGTGTGGGGCCATGTAGGCGCGCAAGGCCCGCGCGGCAAGTCCGCGCCTCAGGATGGTGGAGCCCCGCGCGTTACCCGCAGCGGCGCAGGATCAATGCTCGAACGGCTCGCTAGCTGCGAGCGCGATGCCCATGAAGCTGTCGGCAGTCAGGCTAGCTCCCCCCACCAGCGCCCCGCCGACTTCGGGCACGGCGAAAATTTCGGCGGCGTTCTCGGGCTTGACCGAACCGCCATAGATGATTCGCACCTCGCGCCCCTGCTCCTCACCGAACAGGTCGACCAACAGCGCGCGGATCACCCCGTGCATTTCGGCGATGTCATCGGTGGTGGCCGGGATCCCGGTGCCGATCGCCCAGAGCGGTTCATAGGCGACCGTCAGCCGATCGGCGATATCGGCGGGCATCTGCTCGGCACCCGGGAGTGAGGCCTTGAGCTGCTTGGTGACAAACGCCGTCGCCTTGCCCGATTCGCGGATCTGAGCGCTTTCGCCGCAGCACATGATAATTCGCAAGCCCGCCGCCACCGCAGCCTCGGCTTTGGCCTGCACCATCACGTCGTTCTCGGTGTGCCCAGTGCGCCGTTCGGAATGGCCCAGGATCACGAACTTTGCCCCTGCGTCGGCAATCATCGCCGCCGAGATATCGCCGGTATGCGCGCCATCGGCTTTGTGGTGGCAATCCTGCGCGCCGACCGCAATCTGCTCGGCCTCGCGGTGGATCGGATGAATCAGGGTGTAAGGCGGCGCCAGCGCCACTTCGACCTTCATGTGGCGCTGCGCAGCACGATCGATCGCGCGCGCTTCTGACAACATCGCGCGGGTGCCATGCATCTTCCAGTTTCCGACAATGTAGGGTCGGCGGGTCATTACGTTTCCTGCTATCTTGGAATATGAGTGGGTTAAGGTCCCACAGCAACGATTCTTTGACTGCTGTAGTGCGCCAGGGACGGGTGCGCTAGCCGAGGACGTCCCGCTAGTCAAAACGCGCAGGCACCTGTTGCCGCGCGGTCGCATGGCCTATAAAGCACCGCCCGCGCCGCGACCCGTGCGGCGCACGCTAGGGACACCTTGGTCCCGCAATCAGCCAGCCTCGGGTAAGGTCAGTTTCGCCATGTTTTCGTTTTTCCGTCGCTTTTTCCAGTCGCGGATCGGGTTGCCGATCTTTCTTGGGTTCCTGGCGCTGATGGCGCTCGCCTTTGCCGCTTCGGACATCACCGGCCAGACCTTTGGCGGGGTATCGAACGGTGACCGGATCGCGGTGGTCGGCGACGCGGCGATCCCGGTGTCCGATCTGAGCATCGCGGCCAACACCGCGCTTGATCAGGTGCGCCAGCAAAACCCGACGCTGACAATGCCCGAATTCGTTGCCGAAGGCGGGCTCGACGAGGTGGTCAAGCAGCTGATCGATCGTTACGCGGTGGGCGAATATGGTGCGCGCTACGGCCTGCGCGCAGGTGAGAACCTGGTGAACAGCGAAATCCTTAAGATCCCCGCGTTTCAGGGCCTTACCGGCAGCTTCGACCAGCAGGCCTATCTCTCCGCGCTGCGCCAGAAGGGGCTCACCGATGCGATCTTCCGCCGCGATTTGCAGGACGGGCTGATCGAGCAGCAATTGCTGCGTTCTGCCGTTGCCGCGCCGCAGTTGCCCGAAAAGATCGCGCGCCAATATGCCGCGCTGGTGCTGGAGAAGCGCAAGGGCGAAATCGCGCTGATCCCCAGCCTCGCCTATGCCCCGGTCGGCAGCCCATCACAGGCGCAGCTGACTGCCTGGTACAAGGACAACCGCACACGGTTCATCCGCCCCGAGCGGCGCACCTTGCGCTTTGCGGTGTTCGGCGAGGGCACCCTTAAAGTGAACGCCGTCCCGACGCCCGCCGAGATCGCCGCGCGCTACAAGCGCGACGGTGCCAAGTATCAGGCCAGCGAGCGCCGCGCAGTCACCAGCTTCGTGGTACCAACGCAGGACGCCGCCAAAGCGCTGGCCGCGCGCATCCGTGCAGGCGCCAGCCTCGAAGCGGTCGCGCGGGAGGCCGGGTTCACCGCCTCGCCCTCAGAAGCACGCGAGCGCGAAGCAATGTCAGGGGCGACCAGCTTTGCCTTCGCGCAGAACGCCTTCAAGGCGGCCGAGGGCGGGATCGTCGATCCGGCGCAGGGCCCGATCGGCTGGTATATCGCCCGGATCGACCGGATCGAGCGCATCCCGGCGCGCAGCCTTGCGCAGGTGACAGCGGAAATCACCCAGCAGCTCACCGGCGAAAAGCGGGTTGCCGCAGTGGCCGATCTGACCGCCGAGATCGAAGGCGCGATCGATGGCGGCACCGCTCTTGCCGAAGTCGCCAAGTCCTATGGCCTCAAGGTCGAAACCACGCCCGCGCTGCTCGCCGACGGGCAGGCCTTCGGGCGCCCCGACCTGCAGATCGTGCCGCAGCTCGCGCCGGTGCTCGCCACCGCGTTCCAGATGGAGGAAAGCGAGCCGCAGCTGGCCGAAGTCGTCTCGGGCCAGCAATTCGTGATCTTCGAGGTTGCACGGGTTGACGAAGCCTCCGCCCCGCCGCTCGCCGAAGTGCGCGAGGCTGCGAATGCCGGGTGGAAGCGCGCGCAGGGGGCCAAGCTCGCCAAGGCAGCGGCCGAACGGATTGCGGCCAAAGTACGCGGCGGCACCCCGCTTGCAGCGGCCTTGGCGGCCGAGAACAAGCCCGGGTTCGAGCGCGAGGTGATCGATCTCGAACGCCGCGAACTGCTCGCCCGCCAGCGCAGCAATCTGCCCCCGCCGCTGGTTTTATTGTTCAGCATGGCCGAAGGCACGATCAAGCCGCTCGAGGCACCGCGCGATATTGGCTGGTACATCGTCAGCCTTGAGGACATCAGCACCGCCCCGCTCGACAATGAGGGCCAGCTGATCGCCCAGACCCGCCAGCAGCTGGGCCAGGCCTTGTCGCAGGAATATCGCAGCCAGGCGACCGCCGCTATGCGCAAGGACCTCGGCGTGACCCGCAACGACGCGGCGATCGCAACGGTTCGCAAGCAGCTTGCTGGCGAGCAGTGAGCGAGGCTAGGACTATGCCGGGAAATGTGCCGAGAAACATGGACACCGTCGCTTCGTGATCACTGCTCTTGCCGGCTTGCCCGAAAACGCCGCCGCTGCGGCCGCCGCACTGGCGGCCGGGCGGGCCGCGCTGGTGTGGCGGCGGATCATCGCTGACAGCGACACGCCGGTAGGCGCGGCGCGGCGGCTGATCGTGCCGGGGCGCGGCGATTTTCTGCTCGAATCGGTCGAAGGCGGCGAGGTACGCGGGCGGTACAGCCTGCTCGGGCTCGATCCCGATCTGGTGTTCCGCGCAAGCGGCACGGCGGCCGAGATCAACCGCGACTGGCGCAGCGACGGCGCGGCATTCGCCCCCTGCGCAGGCGGTGCGCTGGCTGAACTGCGCGCGCTGGCCGCCGCCTGCCGAATCAATCCGATGCCTGAAGGCCTGCCGCCTGCCCTGGCCTGTCTGGTCGGCTATCTCGGCTATGAAACCATCGGGCTGGTCGAGGCCTTGCCGCGCGCCAACCCCAGTCCGCTCGATCTGCCCGACATGCTGTTCGTGCGTCCCACAGTGATTCTGGTGTTCGACGGTTTGACCAACGCACTGTTTGCTATCGCCCCGATCTGGGAAGCGCGCGATCCGCAAGCCGCCGTGGAGCGAGCAGGCGAGCGGATCGATGCCGCGCTCAGCCAGCTGGCCCAGCCCGCGCCCGCTGCCGATCAGGCAGAATTGCCCGACACATTGTCATCGGCTCTGGCCGACTTCACGCCGGTGATCGCACCGGAGGAATACAAGGCGATGGCACTTGCTGCCAAGGACTACATCCTGGCAGGCGACATCTTTCAGGTGGTGCTGGCCCAGCGCTTCACCTGCCCCTTCCCGCTCCCCCCGCTCGCGCTGTACCGCGCGCTGCGGCGGGTTAACCCTTCGCCGTTCCTCTATTTCCTCGACCTGCCCGGTTTTGCATTGGTGGGATCGAGCCCGGAGATTCTGGTGCGGGTGAGAGAGGGCGAAGTCACCATCCGTCCAATCGCCGGAACCCGGCCACGCGGCGCCACGCGCGAAAACGACATCGCCAATGAAGCCAGCCTGCTCGCCGATCCCAAGGAGCGCGCCGAGCATCTGATGCTGCTCGATCTGGGGCGCAATGATCTGGGCCGGGTGGCGGCGGCGGGCACAGTGACGGTGACCGACAGCTTCACCGTCGAACGCTATAGCCACGTGATGCACATCGTCAGCAATGTGGTGGGCCAGCTTGATCCGTCGAAGGACGCGCTCGATGCGCTGTTTGCAGGCTTTCCGGCGGGAACCGTTTCGGGCGCGCCCAAGATCCGGGCGTGCGAGATCATCGCGCAGCTGGAGCCCGAAACGCGCGGCGCATACGCTGGCGGCGTCGGCTATTTCGCACCCGATGGCAGCCTTGATTCGTGCATCGTGCTGAGGACGGCGGTGGTGAAGGACGGGGTGATGCACGTACAGGCAGGCGCGGGGATCGTCGCCGATAGCGAGCCCGAATACGAGCTTGCCGAATGCCGCGCCAAGGCCGGCGCGCTGATCGCCGCTGCGCGCGAAGCGGTGCGGGTCGCGGGCGAGCCGGGGTACGGGCAATGAGTCGCGTCGCGATCATCTGCGCAGGCCTCAGCCTTGCCCTTTCGGGGTGTTCAGAGGCCCCTGCTGGCAAACCGGTCGTGCGCACCGAACTTGATGGCTCGCGCGGCAAGGACGATGCGCCCTCGCCCATCCTGACGCCGTCGCAGGCCGCTGGCCCCTCGGCCTGCCGCGAAGTGGTATTCGAGCAGGTGCCGCTCACCCATTGCACCGCGGATCCAGCCACGCACCGCATCACCATGGCCAATCTGGGCGCGGACAAGCAGCCATTCGGCTCGCTGAGCGCATTTGCTGCCAGCGTCGATGCCGCGACCATCGCCTTTGCGATCAATGGCGGGATGTATGGCGATGATCTGAGGCCCGTCGGCTATTACGTCGAGAACGGCGCGCGGCTGGGCGAGTTGGATCGCGGCACTGGAGACGGCAATTTTTACATGAAGCCTAATGGTGTGTTCTTTGGCAGCGGCGGCGCTTGGAAGGTGCTGGGCAGCAACACCTTCTTCAACACCGTCGGCGACCGCCCGGCGTTCGGAACGCAATCGGGGCCGATGCTGCTGGTTGACGGCAAGCTCCATCCCGAAATTCAGGACAACGGCCCCTCCAAGGCGATCCGCAATGGCGTCGGCGTGGACGCCAAGGGCGCTGCGCATTTCGTGATTTCGGGCGGGCCGGTGAGCTTCGGCCAACTGGCACGGTACTTCCGCGATGAGGTGAAGGTGAGCAATGCGCTGTATCTCGACGGCGTAGTGTCGAGCCTGTGGGATCCGGCAACCGGACGGCAAGACAAGGGGCGCGTTGGCCCGATTATCGTGGTGAGCAAGCGCGAGGGGGCGGCGGCACAGTGATTCTCGTCATCGACAATTACGACAGCTTCACCTTCAACCTCGTTCATTACCTGATGGAGTTGGGGGCCGAAGTCCGCGTGGAGCGCAATGATGCGCTGAGCGCGGCAGACGCGGTTCGCACCAATGCCGCCGGGTTCCTGATCTCGCCCGGCCCCTGCACGCCTAACGAGGCCGGGATCAGCCTCGATCTGGTTGCGGCCTGCGCCGATATCGGCAAGCCGCTGATGGGCGTGTGCCTAGGCCATCAGGCGATCGGCCAGCATTTCGGCGGGCGGGTGCAGCGCGGCGGGTTGATGCATGGCAAGACCTCGCCGGTCACGCATGACGGGACCGGGGTGTTTGCCGGGCTGCCGTCGCCCTTCATCGCGACGCGCTATCATAGCCTTGAGGTGGTCGATGTGCCGGCTGCGCTGATCGCCAATGCCCATGCGGATACGCCCGGAAGCGATCACCCGAGCGTCATGGGCTTCCGCCACGCCGAGCTCCCCATTCACAGCGTGCAATTCCATCCCGAAAGCATCGCGACGGAGCATGGCCACGCGTTGCTCGCCAATTTCGTCCGGCTTTGCGGGCTGGAGCCGGTGATGCCCGCAAGGCTCTCGGCATGACATCCCTGCCTGACGTGCGCGCACCGCTTAGCGAGGCCGAGGCCGAGGCAGCATTCGGCTCCCTCCTCGATGGCGCGCCGTCCGAGGCCGCTATCGAATCATTCCTCGTCGCTCTGTCGCAGCGCGGCGAGACCGCGGAGGAGATCGCGGGCGCAGCGCGGGCATTGCGGGCGCGGTTGATTCCGATTGCCGCCCCCGATGGCGCGATCGACGTGTGCGGTACCGGGGGCGACGGGCACCACACGCTCAACGTCTCGACCGCGGTCAGCCTGGTGGTCGCAGCGTGCGGCGTGCCGGTCGCCAAGCACGGCAACCGCGCGGCATCGTCAAAGGCCGGGGCGGCGGACACCCTGGAAGCGCTCGGCCTCGACATGGACGCCGCCGGGCGCACCGCAGAGCAGACCCTCGCCGAAATCGGTATCTGCTTCCTGTTCGCCAAAAACCACCACCCGGCGATGGCGCGGATCCAGCCTATCCGGGTGCGGATCGGCCAGCGCACGATCTTCAACCTGATGGGCCCACTGTCGAACCCGGCCAAGGTCACCAGCCAGCTGATCGGCATCGCGCGCCCCGCTTATGTGCCGATTTACGCGGGCGCGCTGGCGCGGCTCGGCACCGGCAAGTCGCTGATCGTCTCGGGCGATGAAGGCCTCGACGAATTGAGCCTGGCAGGCGGCAACGAGGTCGCGGTGGTCACCGGCGGCGCCTTCACCATGGAGCGGGTCGATGCGAGCGCGGCGGGCCTTCCCCATGCGCCGATCGAAGCGATCCGGGGCGATGATGCCAAGCACAACGCGGCCGCTTTGAAGGCACTGCTGATGGGCACCCCCGGCCCTTACCGCGACGCGGTGCTGTTCAATGCGGCAGGCGCGTTGCAGGTGGCCGAGCGAGGGAGTGACTGGCGCACCCGCGCAGAGATGGCGGCGGAAGCACTGGATTCCGGGCGGGCCAAGGCGCTGCTAGAACAATGGATCGCACTGGTAAAATGAGAAGACCGGCGAAATGAGAGAAATGAACAAGCTCCAAGAAATCTGCTTAGCCACGCGCGCGGAAGTCGCCGCCCGCAAGGCTGCGACCCCAGTCAGCGCGCTGGCCGACCTCGCCCGCATCCAGACCGCGCCGCGCGGGTTCGAAGCCGCACTGCGCGCCCGCGCGGCAAACGGCTATGCCCTGATTGCGGAGATCAAGAAGGCCAGCCCCTCCAAAGGCCTGATCCGCGCCGATTTCCACCCCGCCGCCCACGCCGCCGCCTACGAAGCGGGCGGCGCGGCATGCCTTTCGGTGCTGACAGACGCGCCCTATTTTCAGGGGCATGAAGATTACCTGATTGCTGCCCGCGCCGGCTGCGCTCTGCCGGTGCTGCGCAAGGATTTCATGGTCGATCCGTGGCAATGCCTTGAGGCGCGCAGCATCGGCGCCGACGCGATCCTGATCATCGTCGCCGCGCTCACTGACACCGCGATGGCCGAAATCGAAGCCGCCGCCGCCGAACACGGCATGGACGTGCTTGTCGAAGTGCATGACGAAGCCGAGCTGGAACGCGCCGCCACGCACCTCCGTTCGCGGCTGATCGGCGTCAACAACCGCGACCTTAAGACCTTCACCACCAGCCTCGCCGTCACCGAACGCCTTGCGCCGCTAATGCCCGCAGGCACGCTCATTGTGGGTGAGAGCGGGATCAACACCCCCGCTGACCTCGCCCGGCTTGAAGCTGCAGGCGTGCGCACCTTCCTCGTCGGCGAAAGCCTGATGCGGGCTGACGATATTGCGAGTGCCACCGCCGCCCTGCTCGGGCCACAACCGAGCGCATGAGCCAGCTCACCCATCTCGATCACGAAGGCGCTGCGCACATGGTCGATGTCGGCGGCAAGCCTGCAACGGCCCGCCGTGCGGTCGCCTCGGGGCGGATTACGATGACCCCCGAAGCTCTCGCCGCGATCCGGGAAGGCAATGCGCCCAAAGGCGATGTTCTTTCCGCTGCGCGGATCGCCGGGATCATGGCGGCCAAGCGCACCGGTGAGCTGATCCCGCTGTGCCACCCGCTCGGGCTGGAATCGGTCAACATCGATTTCGAATACGAGGATACCGCCATCCGGGCCGTCGCCGCCGCCTCGCTCACTGGGCGCACAGGGGTGGAGATGGAGGCGATGGTCGCGGTCAGCGTCGCGCTGCTGACGATCTACGACATGGCCAAGGCCATCGACAAAGGCATGGTCATCGGCGCGGTGCGGCTGATCGAAAAGACGGGCGGCAAATCAGGCGATTGGCAGGCACCGGAACTGGGCCCGGAACTGGACGGCGTGTGAACGCGCCGCTCGGCCTCGAGGACGCGCAGGCCCGCCTGCTCGCGCTCGCGCCGCTGCTGCCGCTCGAATCCGTGCCCGTAGAGGCCGCAATCGGACGCTATCTTGCCGAAGATATCCGCGCCGCGCGCACGCAGCCGCCCGCCGACCTTTCGGCGATGGATGGCTATGCGCTCGCCCCCGAGGGCGGCCCGTGGACGCTGGTGGGAGAGAGCCGCGCAGGCCTACCCTTCCCCGGTGCGCTCGGCATGGGCGAATGCGTGCGCATCTCTACCGGCGCGGCGGTGCCCTCTGGCGCGAACCGCGTGCTGTTGCAGGAGGATGCCGTCGTTAGCGATGGCAGCGTGACCGCGATCGATCTCCCGCCGCCGGGCCGCCATATCCGCGCGCGCGGGTTCGATTTCAACGCGGGCGATCTGCTGCTGACCCGCTGCACCCGCATCACTCCCGGCCGTCTCGCGCTCGCCCGCGCCGCCGGGCACGCGCAGGTCACAGTCCCGCGCGCAGTCCGCGTCGCGGTGATGGACAGCGGCGATGAACTCAGCCCCGATCCCGCCAATTGCCTGCCTCACCAGATCCCGGCGAGCAACGGCGCGATGATCGCCGCGATGCTTGCAGCTTTGGGGTGCAAGATCATACGGATCGGACCCGTGCCTGACGATCGCAGCGCGCTCGCCGCCGCACTGGCCGGAGCCGAGGACGCCGATATCCTTATCACCTCGGGCGGCGCGTCGGTCGGCGATCATGATCTGATCAAGCCCGCGCTGTCCGCGTGGGGCGCCCAGACCGCGTTCTGGAAAGTCGCGATCAAGCCCGGCAAGCCACTGTTGGTCGCCACAAGAGGCGCGCAGGTGATCCTCGGCCTGCCGGGTAATCCGGTGTCGAGCTTTGTCACGGCCTTTCTGTTTGCTCTACCGCTGGTGCGCGCCAGCATGGGCGATCCCGAACCGCTTCCCCGCGCCGAGACGTTGCGCGCGGGCGAGGACCTTGCACCCGTTGGCCCGCGCCGCGAATTCCTGCGTGCGGTGCGGACAAGCGACGGTGTGCGCCTCGCCGGATCGCAGGATTCCTCCGCGCTCACCGCGCTCGCAGCTGCCGATTGCCTGATCGACCGCGCAGCCCATGCCGCCGCGCTGCGCGCGGGCGAGACGATCCGTGTGTTTAACCTCGAAAATGGCTGAAACCCGAGGGTTTTGCGCAAGGCGCGCTTGACTTGGATGTTATGGTTGCCTAATTGTTCCTTGTTCGTTCACCTTCTCGGTGGGCGGGAGTGCACGCAACGCACTTGCTGCCCGGTACGGGCCGGTGCCTCTTGTGGCACGTGTGGGACTGGCGCGCCGGGCTGTGACGGCCGCGCGTGAATGCGACCAAGGGAGTTATCTTCAATGCTGACCGCAAAACAGCACGAGTTGATCCGCTTCATCCAGCTGCGGCTGGAGGAGACCGGGATCTCGCCGAGTTTCGAGGAAATGAAAGAAGCGCTCGATCTTAAGAGCAAGTCGGGGGTGCACCGGCTGATTTCTGCGCTTGAAGAACGCGGGTTTCTGCGCCGCTTGCCCAACCGCGCGCGCGCGCTCGAAGTGATCCGCCAGCCCGAGGATGCGACGCCCGCGCGCGTCACGGCGGGCAATGTGGTGTCTCTGGCAGCAGCCTCCGCCCCGGCCCCGCGCGCAGCAGCGCCTGAACCCGCCAATGACGTGATCCAACTGCCGCTCCACGGCCGCATTGCTGCTGGTGCGCCGATCGAGGCGTTCGAAGGCCAGTCGACCTTGCCGGTGCCGGCCGCACTGCTTGGCCCGGGGGAGCACTATGCGCTCGAAGTCTCGGGGGATTCGATGATCGAGGCCGGGATCTTCGACGGCGATTTCGCGCTGGTGCGGCGGACCAACACCGCGCGCGACGGCGAGATCGTGGTGGCGCTGGTGCGCGGCGAGGAGGCAACGCTCAAATATCTGCGCCGCGAAGACGGCAAGGTGCGGCTCGATCCGGCCAATGCGGCCTATGATCCGCAATTCTACCGGCCCGACGAGGTCGAGGTGCAGGGCAAGCTGGCAGGGCTGTTGCGGCGCTATCACTGATCGGCGCACGGGCTGGGGCCGGTGTTGATGCGGGACGAATGGTGATTGTTCTCGCGTGAAACATTGGCTCCGGTCCGGTTCTTGAACAAGTTCGGTATGTTGCGGCAAATTGTTTCACGAAAAACGGCGGCCTCGGGGTGATTTGACCCCCGCTAGACCCCCGCTAGGCACCATCTTCAGCGATCGTCATCGCGCGGCCCTTTCCACCACCCGTGAGTGCCTTGGCTGTCAGCGACGCTGGTGATTCGCTGGCTCGCCAAATTGATCGACAAGCCGCCGCTTCGCTCCAGCATCCGCCGGTCGGCCTTGAGCCAGCGCGGGCGGCACGAGCGCGGCAGGAACCTCTCGGAAATCACGATGTCGGCCTCGGCGCAGGCGGCGGCCAGCGCGCGCTCCGCAACTTGATCGCGCCCGCGCCCGAGGAGCAGCACCCAGTCGCGTCCCCCGCGCCGCAGCGTCAGCGTACAGAACGCCGAGGAACAGGCCGCTCCCGGCCACGCAGCCAGCGGCACCGGCTCTGCGCTAACCCCAGCCAGCTCCATCAGATTGTCGCGGTTATAGGACGAGCGGCTATCGCGCAAAGATAGCAGCCGCGGCGCTTCGTCCAGGCCGTGCCCAACACCACCACGCACGGTGATCCCGACCTGCCGTCCGTCGCCCGCCACCAGGAGATCGGGGACCGGGGTCGTCCACACCAACACGCTCGCGACCGCCACCGGCACCAGCCCTGCAAGTCGCACCCGCCCATTCCACAGCCCGAGCCACAGACCGCCCGCCACAAACAGCCCGATCGCCCACCCGCTTATCTGCGGCATCAACCGCACCGCACCTGCCTGCCCGGCAGTGAAATGAGCGATGGCGAGCAGCAGCCTGAGCGAGCGGTCAACAATCCACCACACCGGCCAGCCCAGCCCAACCGCGTCGAGCGCCAGCGCCAACGCGATCAGCGGCATAGACACAAACGTTACCAGCGGGATCGCCACCACATTGGCGATCGCGCCGTACATTCCGGCGCGGTGGAAATGGAACATCACGATGGGCATCAAAGCCAGTTCGATCACCACCCCGGTCGCAAACAGCATCACCACCCGCTTCCCGGCATTTGCCCACCACGGCTCCTCGCGCGCCGCAAGGAAGGCGCGCACCGGAGCGCAGGTAGACAACGCAATGATCGCCAGCACCGCTGCAAAGCTCATCTGAAAGCTTGGGCCGACCGCGCTTTCGGGCCACAGCAGCAGCACAAATCCCGCCGCCACCGCCACCATCCTGAGTGAAAGCGCATCGCGCCCCAACGCCAGCGCGCCAAGCACCAGCAGCGCTGCGACACAGCTGCGCACCGTCGGCACTTCGGCCCCGGTCAGCAAGGTGTATCCGATCCCGGCGAGCGCACCGACCGCGGCGGCCACCACCGGCAGCCGCGCCCGCAGCGCCAACGCAGGCCATAGCGCCAGCAGCCGCAGCGTCGCGAAATAGGCAGCCCCGATCAACGCGCTGACATGCAGCCCGCTGATCGAGAGCAGGTGGGTGAGGCCCGAATCGCGCATCGCCGCCTCGTCTTCGGGCGCGATACTGCCCCGGTCGCCGCTGGCAAACGCCGCCGCGATCGCTCCCGGTGAACCGCTCACTTGCGCACGGACATGCGCTGCCAGCCAGCGTTGCAGTCTGGCGATCCCGCCGGTCTCGGGCGCGGGGGACAGTAGTGTGAGCTGGCCAACCATAGTGCCGGTCGCCGCGAGCCCCTTGAACCACGCCGCGCGGGCGAAGTCGTAGCTGCCCGGCAGCATTGGGCTGGCAGGCGGCATCAACCGCGCGCGCAACCGGACCCGCGCGCCTTCGGCAAGGCCCTCGGGCACACCGCCCTCGCCCAGTGCCGCAAGCGGCACGTTCACCCTGACCTTGCGCGCCGCCGCGCTTTGCGCCCCGTCCTCGGCCAGTCGCACCGCCAGCGTCAGCCGCAGCCGCCCTTCGGCGGGCTGATCCTCGCGTTCGAGAACCGCCCCATCAAGCTGCGCTAACACCGGCCGCGCGATGGGCTCGGCGCCGACGATTTCCGAGCGCGCCCACACCGCTCCTACGCCCAGCGCAAACACCAGCCCGCAGGCAACCGCGGCAAGGCGCAAGTTGGCGCGGGTTTCATCCGCCGCGCTGCCGGGCGGCCAAAGCGCCAGCACACCCAGCGCAAGCAGTCCGCCGCCCGCGATCGCTGCGCACCAGTGCCACGCTTCCGGCAAAGCAAACCAGGCCGTGATCCCGCCTGCGTACACCACCGCCAACCACGGCGCACGGTCAAACCCGGCCTCACCCAGAAACCGCTCGGCCGCATCAAACAGGCCCGACCCCCGCGCGCCGCGCCGCGCCGCGCTGGACATTCGCCGCGCGCTTTGCCAAGGGCGCGGCGTGCTTCCGCCAGCCGCATCCTCGCCGCCCGGATCGTCCCCCATCGGTATGATCGGCACATCGCGCATCGGCTCGTCCCCCGACCGGCCCGGCCCCCCAAAGGGCTGGCGCCAAACCACTCAAAGTGAACAGGAACAGGAAGCTTATGGCAAGCGAAAGCAGCAGCGCAGATGCAGCCCAACGGGCGCAAGTGGTGACCCGCTTCGCCCCTTCGCCCACTGGCTACCTGCATATCGGCGGCGCTCGGACCGCGCTGTTCAACTGGCTGTTCGCTCGCCATCACGGCGGACGCACGGTGCTCAGGATCGAGGATACCGACCGCAAGCGCAGCACGCAGGACGCGATCGACGCGATTATCGAGGGGCTTGCCTGGCTCGGGCTCGACTATGATGCTCCGCCGCTGTTCCAGTCTGACCGGGCCGAACGCCATGCGGAGGTGGCCTTGCAGCTGCTCCAGGCGGGTCATGCCTACAAGTGCTTCGCCACACCCGAGGACCTTGAGGCAATGCGCGAAGAACAGCGCGCCCAGAAAAAACCGCTGCGCTATGACGGGCGCTGGCGCGACCGCGATCTGGCCGAGGCCCCGGCAGGCGCGCTCCATACCATCCGGCTCAAGACGCCGAATGAAGGCGAGACCACGATCCACGACCGAGTGCAGGGCTTCGTCACCGTGCGCAACGAGGAAATTGACGATTACATCATCCTGCGCGCCGATGGTACGCCGACCTATATGCTCGCGGTGGTGGTCGATGATCACGACGCGGGCGTGACCCACGTGATCCGCGGCGATGATCACCTCAACAATGCGTTCCGCCAGCTGCCGATCATCCGCGCAATGAATGAAATTGAGGGCCATTGGCCCGATCCCATCTATGCGCATATCCCCCTGATCCACGGTGCCGACGGGGCCAAGCTGTCCAAGCGCCACGGCGCGCTTGGGGTTGAAGCCTATCGCGACGAATTCGGCATCCTGCCCGAAGCGCTATTCAATTATCTGCTGCGGCTCGGTTGGGGTCACGGCGACCGCGAGGAGATCAGCCGAGCTGAGGCGATCAAACTGTTCGACCTGGGCGGTGTCGGCAAGAGCCCCTCGCGTTTCGACCTGAAGAAGCTCGAGAACCTCAACGGGCATTACCTGCGCGAAGCAGACGACGCACGGCTGGCGCAGCTGGTGGCGGAGCGGATCGGGCAGCAGGCTGAAGAGGAGCTCCTGACCCAAGCTATGCCAGTGCTCAAAGTGCGCGCCAAGAACCTCAACGAAGTGGTTGAGGGCGCGGGTTTTCTGTTCGCCAAGCGCCCGCTAGTCATGACCGAGAAAGCAGGCCTTTTGCTCGAAGGCGATGCCCGCGTTATTTTGCGAAAGATCTACGAGTGTCTTAAGGGCGAAAACGACTGGACAAGCGCGACCCTCGAAGCCACTACGAAGGCGCTCGCCGAGGAGCAGGGGTTGGGTCTTGGCAAGCTGGCGCAGCCGATGCGCGCGGCGCTGACCGGGTCGACCACTTCACCCGGTATTTTCGATGTGCTGGTCCTTTTGGGACGGGATGAGGCGCTCGCCCGGCTCGACGCCCAAGCTGCTTAGGGCAGCTACGTAAGAGCATCGGCAAGAGCAGGGTTAGGACAGGAGACCGATCGTGGCAGACAAGCTGGCGAAACTCGAATTTGGCGGCAAGACTTTTGAATATGGTGTGCTGGAAGGCAGTACCGGCCCGGACGTCATCGACATCCGCAAACTCTACGCGCAGACCGGCGCGTTTACTTTCGACCCCGGCTTCACCTCGACCGCCAGCTGCGAAAGCGCGCTGACCTATATCGACGGCGATGAAGGCGTGCTGTTGCACCGCGGCTATCCGATCGGCCAATTGGCCGAGGACTCCAGCTTCATGGAGGTAAGCTACCTGCTGCTCAACGGCGAACTGCCCAGCAAGGCCGATCTCGACGAGTTCACCTACACCATCACCCGCCACACAATGCTGCACGAACAGCTGATGACCCTCTATCGCGGGTTCCGGCGCGACGCGCACCCGATGGCGATTATGTGCGGCGTTGTCGGCGCGCTGTCGGCCTTCTATCACGACAGCACCGACATCTCCGATCCCACCCACCGCACAATCAGTTCGCACCGGTTGATCGCCAAGATGCCGACGATCGCCGCTGCGGCCTACAAGTATTCGATCGGCCAGCCTTTCGTCTATCCGGACAATTCGCTGAGCTACACCGGCAACTTCCTGCGCATGACCTTCGGCGTCCCGGCCGAGCCCTATGTGGTGAACCCGGTTGTCGAGCGCGCGATGGACCGGATTTTCGTGCTCCATGCCGATCACGAACAGAATGCGTCGACCTCGACCGTGCGACTGGCCGGTTCGTCGGGCGCAAACCCGTTTGCCTGCATCGCGGCCGGCATTGCCTGCCTATGGGGCCCGGCACATGGCGGAGCCAACGAGGCAGCGCTCAACATGCTGCGCGAGATCGGCACCCCCGACAAGATTCCGCACTATATCGAGCGCGCCAAGGACAAAAACGATCCGTTTCGCCTGATGGGCTTTGGCCACCGCGTATACAAGAACTACGATCCGCGCGCGACGGTGATGCAAAAGACCGTGCGCGAGGTGTTCGAGGCGCTCAAGGTCACCGACCCACTGTTCGAGACCGCGTTGCGGCTGGAGGAACTGGCGCTTAATGATCCCTATTTCATCGAGAAGAAGCTGTTCCCGAATGTCGATTTCTATTCGGGCATCATCCTCTCAGCGATCGGGTTCCCGACCACGATGTTCACCGCGCTGTTCGCGCTGGCACGCACCGTGGGCTGGGTCGCGCAGTGGAACGAGATGATCAGCGACCCAGGCCAGAAGATCGGCCGCCCGCGCCAACTTTATACCGGCCCGACCCAGCGCGATTACATCCCGCTGGACCAGCGTTAAATCAAAGCAGCAGGTATGATGACGGTACTCAAGGTGACAGGCGCGTTCCTGATCGCCGTGGGTATCATCTGGGGCTTGCAAGGGCTCGGCGTGCTGAACTGGCCGCCAAGCAGCTTCATGATCGCGCAGCGCGAGTGGACCCTTTATGGCACATTTACGGCGCTCATTGGAGCGGCGACACTGTGGTGGGCCATGCAGCGCCAGCGCGGCTGACCCGCCGCTACTGGGCGGGCAGTTCGAGCCGGAACAGCGCTCCGCCCCCCGGCGCACGCTCGACCGTGAGGCTGCCGTCCATCGCCTCGGCCAGACGGCGCGAGATGTAGAGGCCAAGGCCTGAGCCCTTATCGTTGCCGGAACCCTTGCCGCTCCCGTCGTCGTCGCTATCGCTGTCGCGGCCGAGCCGTTCAAACTTGTCGAAGATCCGCGTCGCCTGATCTGGGGTGACCCCGGGGCCCTCGTCGGCGACGCAAACCGCGACCCGTCCCTCGCCGGTCGCCGCAGCGCTGATCGTCACGGTGGTGGAGGCCGGGGCGTACGCAATCGCGTTGCCGATCAGGTTGATCAGGATCTGCAGCACCCGGCGGAATTCGGCGCAGGCTACCGCCTTGCCGCGCGCACCATCGACGACCAGCGCGGTGTCGCGGTTCTGCGCGCGCACGCCGAGGATCCCCGCTGCCCGCACCGCTGCATCGGCGAGATCGACCGGCTCGCGCGCTGTGGAAAAGCCCGCAGTCTCGACCACTTCGAGATCGGCAAGATCGTCAAGCATGGCCGCGAGATGCTGCCCGGCGCTGGCGATGGTACCGGCATATTCACTATATTCCTCGCGCAAGGGCCCGGCGAGGCGCGCACGAATGGTTTCAGCGTTGGCGATGATGCGCGCGACCGGGAGCCGCAGCACCGGGGTCAGGGAGGTGCCGACAAGCCGGGTCGGCGAGGTCTCCAGCGGATCAGCCTCGGCGCCCGCATCCGCCGCGTCATCATCCGCGCCCAGCGGCTCCTCAGCAATCAGCAGAAGTTCGAAGCCTTCTGGATTGTGCGTATCAGGGCCGAGCGGGATCAGCCGGACGCGCCAGTGTCGCTGCGATCCGGCGAACCGGCAGATCGCCCCGTCGATCAGCCGCCAGTGAAGCGGCTGGAGGTGGGTGATCCCGATAAGTTCGACCAGCTCGCTCCAGACCGTTCCGGGCGCTGCAAGCGCCGCCGTCGGCAGTGCGGCAGCATCGGGAGCATGCGCGCTCAGCACTTGCACGCGCTGGCGGGCATCGAGCCGCGCGCTGACCTCGGCGGTGGCCCGGTCGATCGCATCGAGCTTTTCTGCAAACTCGCGCGCGTTGGGGGGGCTGAGCGGGCTGCGCTGCCAGTTCTCGACCACCACCTCGCAGCCGCCGCCATCATCCAGCGCCAGCGGGTGGATCCTGGCAAAGC
>JBBQWH010000007.1:0-54395 GCA_038210785.1 Sphingomonadales bacterium
GCGCGCGCGATCCCGGCGGTGAATTCGGGCCGCAGGGTGAGCGAATCCCCGCCGCGATCATCGAAGGAATACATCTCCTTCGAGACAACATCGGTGGTTTCGCCGAGCGAACGGGCGAACACCTCGGTCTTTTCGAACACCGGCATTTCCACCCGGCGGAAACGGTACAGGCGCCGCACACGCTCGAACGTCTCGACCACGTAAGCGAAGGCTTCGGCATCGGCGCCAAAAATGTCCTGAGTGCCTCTGACGGCCTGCGGAGTGTTCTTGCTCATGGGGGCGGCGATTAGGCCCACGCGGGGTCTTTCGCAATCCTGCGACACGCTTTAAGGGCACACACTTGCGATCAAGCCTCTCCCTGAAGCGAAAGAGAACAATCATGCGCATCGACAAGATCCCTACCGGGGTGAACCCGCCTGAAAATCTCAACGTCATCATCGAAGTGCCCACTGGCGGGGAGCCGGTGAAGTATGAATTCGACAAGGAAAGCGGTGCGCTGTTCGTCGACCGGATCCTCCACACGCCGATGCGCTACCCCGCCAATTACGGGTTTGTGCCGCACACGCTGTCGCCCGACGGCGATCCGCTGGATGCGCTGGTGATCTCGCGCTCGCCGTTCATTCCGGGCTGCGTGGTGCGCGCGCGACCGATCGGGGTGCTCAACCTCGAAGACGAACAGGGCGGCGATGAAAAGCTGATATGCGTGCCGGTGAACGAGACCTTCCCTTATTACGCCGACGTGATCGAGACGAGCGATCTGCCGTCGATCATCTTCCAGCAGATCGAGCACTTCTTCACCCACTACAAGGACTTGGAGGCCGAAAAGTGGGTGCGCGTGGGCAAGTGGGGCGACGCCGCCGAAGCGCGTCAGGTAACCATTGAGGCAATCGAACGGTACAACGCAGACAAGTGAGTGGAAGCGACCGGGTAGCCGTTCAAACCTGATTTCTGTCACGCAGCGGCAGCAAGGCTGCCAAAGGGCTTATGCGCCAGCCCGCAGCGGCGCGGCAGTCAGGCCGCGTGAGCGATGATTTCGCAGCCCGGAGGGGCTGGGAAACTAGATAAAACTCAGCAACGCCTTTAAGATCAGGGTGAGGCCGAAGGGCAGGCCGATCGCCAGAGCCCAAAGCGTCATCACGTCGCGGCGGAAGGCTGGGGCGAAGCCGGGATCGGCCGCCTGTTCATCGTCCAGCACCGCCCAGCGCTTTTCGAACCAGCGGCACACCGGGATAATCCCGGCGACCAGCACGACCAGCGCGAGATAAGGCAGCAGGCTGGACGTACCCTCGGACAGCGCCTTCACCGTCACAAAAATTTGCAGCGAGGTATAGGCCAGCAGGCCATAGGCGACATGATCGCTCATTGCCTTGCGCCAATCGCGTACCCGGCTGGTGGCCAGCACTCGGGCCTCCGCGCGTTCGTTTGATTTCACCATAGTGCCGCTCCCCAACGGTGTGTCTCAAGCGTCCACTATCGCAAAGGCAGGGCAGAGTTGCAAGAACTCGTGCACGAGCGACATAATATTGCGCAGGGCGCAAATCCCGGTCCGCAAGCGGCTCGAATCGCGAGCAGTTTGCTGCACGCCTCCGACTTTGCGCTAGCTTGCCACAGGGCTGAGCAAAAATCCTGCCAAACGCCGCGTGCCTCTTTTCAGCCGCTTCAAGGATGCTAAGACGCACCCACGTTATGAGCACCAGCGCCCTTTCCGATCCGGTTAGCCCGGCTGCCGCCGAACTTGTCGGCGCCCCGCTCGGCAGCGGGCTCGAGGTGATCTCGATCGCCAAAAGTTATGACAAGCGCGCGGTGCTGACCGATATCTCGCTGACCGTCGCCAAGGGCGAGGTGCTCGGTTTGCTTGGCCCCAATGGTGCGGGCAAGACCACCTGCTTCTATTCGATCATGGGGCTGGTGAAGCCGGATTCGGGCCGTATCCTGATGGACGGCGAGGATGTGACCAATCTGCCGATGTATCGCCGCGCGATCTTGGGCCTCGGCTACCTGCCGCAAGAGACCAGCATCTTTCGCGGCATGACAGTGGAGCAGAACATCGCCTGCGTGCTCGAACTGGTCGAGCCTGATGCCGCCAACCGCGTGAGCGAACTCGAGCGGCTGCTCGATGAATTCGGCCTCACCCGGCTGCGCGCATCGCCCGCAATGGCGCTGTCGGGCGGCGAGCGGCGGCGCTGCGAGATTGCCCGCGCGATGGCGGCCAAGCCTTCGATCATGCTGCTCGATGAACCCTTTGCCGGGATCGATCCGCTGTCGATCAACGACATCCGCGAACTGATCCGCGACTTGAAGGCGCGCGGCATCGGCGTGCTGATCACCGATCACAACGTGCGCGAAACGCTCGATATCGTCGACCGCGCCTGCATCATTTATGCCGGGCAGGTGCTGTTCGCCGGCAGCCCGCAGGAACTGGTCGCCGACGAGAACGTGCGGCGGCTCTATCTCGGCGAGAGCTTTACACTTTAAGCATGGCGCTTGGCCCCCGCCTTGACTTGAGGCAAACGCAATCGCTGGTGATGACGCCGCAATTGCAGCAGGCGATCAAGCTGCTGGCGGCCTCCAATCTCGAAATCGAAACCTTCATTGCAGAGGCGCTGGAAGCCAATCCGCTGTTAGACACCGGCGGGCCTGCCGACGGCGAGCCCGAACGCGGTGAAGTGGCGGTTGTCTTGCCCGATGATACGCCAGCCGACCAATTGATCGCGCTGGGCGGCGGTGAAGGCGATGCGCCGCTCGATCTCGTGTCGGTGGACCGCGACTGGGACACCGGCGACGGCGAAGCGCGCTCGGCCCGTGATGCCGAATGGGGCGCGGCGGCGGGCGGCGGCGGCGGCGATTTGGGCGATGCGCCCGACTGGGAGCAGCTGCGCGCCGCCGAAGTGACACTGGCCGAGCACCTCGAAGTGCAGATCGGCACGCTCACCGCTGATCCGCGCGCTGCCTTCATCGCGCGCCACATCATCGGCCTGCTCGACGATGCGGGCTATCTCGCGGCCCCGATCGATGAAGTCGCGGACGATCTTGGCGTCGAACTGTTCGAGGCTGAGGCCGCGCTTACGCTGGTGCAATCGCTCGATCCCACTGGAGTGGGCGCGCGCAATCTGGCCGAATGCATCGCGATCCAGGCGCGCGAGGCAGATCGTTACGATCCGTGCATGGCCGCGCTGATCGCCAATCTTGACCTCGTCGCGCGCGGCGAGATTGAGCGCCTCAAGCGACTGTGCCGGGTCGATGACGATGATTTCGCCGACATGCTGCGCGAGCTGCGCAGCTACAATCCGCGCCCCGGGCTTGCCTTTGCAGCTTCGGCCACAGGCTCGGTGGTGCCCGATATCCTGCTTACCGCCAACCCGGCTGGCGGGTGGGACATTGCGCTGAACGAAGACACGCTACCCAAACTGATCGTCAATCGCGGATACTTTCTGGAACTGAGCACCGGCGCGCCCGATCCGGCGTCGCAGGGCTGGCTCAAGGAAAAGCTGGCGGACGCGCACTGGCTGATCCGCGCGCTCGACCAGCGCCAGAAGACCATCCTCAAGACCGCGGCGGAGATCGTGAAACATCAGGACGGGTTCTTTCGCCGCGGGGTCGCCGAACTGCGGCCGCTAACCTTGCGCGAGGTGGCAGAGCAGATCGGGATGCACGAAAGCACGGTGAGCCGGGTGACGAGCAACAAGTATCTCGCCTGCGCGCGCGGGACGTTTGAATTGAAGTATTTCTTCACCAGCGGGGTCGGCAGGATCGGCGAAGGGGCTGACGGCGAGGGCGCATCCTCGGCCGCAATCAAGGCGCGGATCAAGGCGTTGATCGAAGCCGAAACGGCCAAGAACATCCTGTCAGATCAGCAATTGGCCGAGTTGCTCCGACACGAGGGCTTCGACCTTGCGCGGCGCACCGTGGCGAAATACCGCGAAGCGATCGGGCTGGGATCGAGCGCTGAACGACGGCGGGCGAACAAGCTGGCAGGCGTGCGTTAGGACTTTCCCGCAGGCGAGGGAGGCGGCGTAAAGGCCTATCCCCGCGCAGGAATTGCACCGTGCGGTGGTGTAACTCGAAAGACTCACTTCAAAACGTTAACGGCTTAAACTTCTTATTAACCTTTTTTGGAGAGAAGTGGCGTGGTTAATTCATGGCAACCTCTCCTAAGCGGGGGTTACCAGGGGCGAAATACCATAGCCAGGACAGGGGACTGCAATGCGCGTGCTGCTGATCGAAGACGAACCGACCACTGCCAAGGCGATCGAGCTGATGCTCACCACCGAAGGCTTCAATGTCTATTCGACCGACCTCGGCGAGGAAGGTTTGGACCTCGGCAAACTGTATGATTACGATATCATCCTGCTCGATTTGAACCTGCCCGACATGCACGGTTATGACGTGCTCAAAAAACTGCGCGTGGCTAAGGTGCAGACGCCTGTCTTGATCCTGTCGGGCATCAGCGAAATGGATTCCAAGATCCGCTCCTTCGGTTTCGGCGCGGATGATTACGTGACCAAGCCGTTCCACCGCGAAGAACTGGTCGCCCGCATCTATGCCGTGGTGCGCCGTTCGAAGGGTCATTCGCAAAGCGTGATCCGCACCGGCAAGCTGGCGGTGAATCTCGATGCCAAGACGGTCGAAGTCGATGGCAGCCGAGTGCACCTCACTGGCAAGGAATATGCGATGCTCGAGCTGCTTAGCTTGCGCAAAGGCACCACGCTGACCAAGGAAATGTTCCTCAACCACCTGTATGGCGGAATGGACGAACCCGAGCTCAAGATCATCGACGTGTTCATCTGCAAGCTGCGCAAGAAGCTGTCGCTGGCTTGCGGCGGGGACAATTACATCGAGACTGTCTGGGGCCGCGGCTATGTGCTGCGCGACGACGAAACGGTGGTCGAAGCGGCGTAATTTGTTTTGCGAGCGCCCCTCCGGGCGCTCGTCCTCGGCGCCGGTTCAATCCCTGCGGGATTGAGCGCCTGCGGTGTGGCCTTGCGGCCCTATGGGCCGAACTGCGCACTGCCGACCGATATCGACATGAGATGACGCTCGGGATGGAAACACCTCGGGCGTTTCTCTATGGGGCCCGCATGACAGCATTCAAGGAAGGCGACCCCACCACCATCGCGCGGCTGTATGGCCGCAGCGTCGGCAAGAAACTGCGTAACCGTCAGCAGGAGCTGGTCGACACCCTGTTGCCTAAGATCGCGGTGCCTGCCGAGGGCGCGGTCACATCCGAAGGGCTGTTCGGCGATGAGCGCCCCCTGCATTTCGAGATCGGCTTCGGCGGCGGCGAGCATCTGGCCTACCGCGCTGACCTGTTGCCCGATCACGGCTTTATCGGCGCCGAGCCGTTCCTCAACGGCGTGGCGCAGGCGTTGACCCATATCGCCGACCACCGCCTGCCGAACATCCGCCTGCATCACGGCGACGCACTGGAAGTGCTGGCACGCATCCCGTCGGCCGCGCTGAGCATGATCTACCTGCTCCACCCCGATCCCTGGCCCAAAGCGCGCCACGCCAAGCGCCGGATGATGAACGACGGGCCGTTGAAGCTGATCGCCGACAAGCTCAAACCCGGTGGGGAATTGCGCTTCGGCACCGATCACGACGTCTACCTTCGCCACGCGCTGATGGTGATGCAACGGCATACCGACGCGTTCGAGTGGGTGGCCGAGAAGCCGTCCGACTGGCAGGTTCGCCCCTCAGGCTGGCCCGAGACGCGCTACGAACACAAGGCGCGTAACGTCTACGGGCATGAGGTGTGGTATTTCCGGTTTCGGCGGCTTTAGGCGCTTCGCCAAATTCGCCACCATGGCATCAACGCAAAAGCAATCTGCCCCGCCAGCCCCAGAATCGCGTGTGGTTGGCGCAGCCCTGCAATCCATTGCGCCGGGGTCTGCCCGGTCAGGACCCCCGCCAAAGCGCATTCGGCTGCCATAAGGATCGCGAAAGCCAGTGCGCCTACGGCCAATGCCTCGCTGCTGCTCACAATCGCAAACCGGCGCACCAACCACCCTGCCGCGAACCAACTCGCCGTAAGAATGATCGGCAGTTCCAGCAAACTGGCCGGGATCAAACCCACCAGCGGGATCACCCATAGAATGCGCACTGTCCCCAGCACAAACCCCAGCGCGAACACCGTCGCCCAGTAGGCGACGGCGGCGCGCAGCATTGTCACCCCACAACCCCCGCACCCGCCAGCACCGCCAGCGTCAGCACATCGGGCACGCTTGCGGTCATCGGCACGATCTGCACCGGCTTTTCCATGCCGATCAGCATCGGGCCGATGGTGGCATCGCCGGCCAGTTCGCGCAACAGCTTGGCCGAAAGGTTGGCCGATTGCAGCCCCGGCATGATCAGCACATTGGCTGGGCCCGACAAGCGACTGAACGGATAGAGCGCCATCACTTTGGGGTTCAGCGCGGCATCGGGGGCCATTTCGCCTTCGTACTCGAAGCCCGGATCCTCGCGGTCGAGGATCGCCACCGCGTCGCGGATGCTATCGAGCCACTGGCCCGACGGGTTACCGAAGGTGGAGTAGCTCAGGAAGGCCACGCGCGGTTCGTGCCCCATGCGCCGGGCGACCGCTGCGGTTTCCTTGGCGATATGCGCGAGTTCCACCGCATTGGGCCGCTCGTTGATGGTGGTATCGGCAAGGAAAGTGGTGTGGTTCTTGCCGATCATCATGTGGATGCCGAACGGCACCGCGCCTTCCTTGTGACCCAGCACCAGGTTCACCTCGCGCACGGTCTGCGCAAAGGTGCGGGTCATGCCGGTGATCAAACCGTCGCCGTGGCCCAATGTGACGAGCAGCGCGGCAAAAACATTGCGCTCCTGATTGACCATGCGGCGCACATCACGCTCAGTATAACCGCGCCGCTGCAAACGCTTGTAGAGATATTCGACCATCGCCGGCACATGTTCGCTGTCGGCCGAGTTTTGAATATCGAAGCTG
The DNA here is from genome assembly GCA_038210785.1 of Sphingomonadales bacterium. GTDB lineage: Bacteria > Pseudomonadota > Alphaproteobacteria > Sphingomonadales > Sphingomonadaceae > Erythrobacter. The sequence continues at coordinate 6,947 of JBBQWH010000007.1, forward strand.
CCCGGATCGCTGACCGACAGCTGGTGCAGCTTGTCGAGCACCGCCTTGGTGCGGCCAACGAGGATCGGCGTGCCATAGCCGAAATCGCGGAACTGGATCGCGGCGCGCAGCACCACTTCTTCCTCGGCCTCGGCGAACACCATCCGCTTGGGATTGGCTTTGGCAACTTCATACACCCCGGTCAGCACCGAGGTGGTCGGGTTGAGCCGCGAGCGCAGCGCCACGCGATAGGCGTCGAAATCCTCGATCCGCGCGCGGGCGACGCCCGAATCCATGGCTGCCTTGGCAACAGCGGAGGAAACGACTTCGATCAGCCGCGGATCGAACGGGGCGGGGATGATGTAATCGGTGCCGAACTTGTGGTTCTTGCCATATGCGGACGCGACTTCTTCTGGTACCTGCTGGCGCGCCAGCTCGGCGATTGCCTGCGCGGCGGCAACCTTCATTTCCTCGTTGATGGTGGTCGCCTGCACATCCAGCGCGCCGCGGAAGATGAACGGGAACCCCAGCACATTGTTGACCTGATTGGGAAAATCGCTGCGCCCGGTGGCGACGATCGCATCGGGGCGCACGGCCTTGGCTTCGTCGGGCATGATTTCAGGCGTCGGGTTGGCCATCGCGAAGATAATCGGCCGGTCCGCCATCTTGCGCACCCACTCGGGCTTCAGCGCGCCGGCTGCCGACAGGCCGAGGAAGATGTCTGCGCCCGCCAAAGCCTCTTCAAGGCTGGTCGCGGTGGTGGCGACCGCGTGGGCGCTCTTCCACTGGTCGACCCCTGCACGCCCCGGCGTGATCGGGCCAGAGCGGTCGCACATGATCACGTTTTCGTGGCGTACACCCATCGCCTTGATCAGCGCGGTGCAGGCAATCGCCGCCGCGCCTGCGCCGTTGACCACCACCCTGACGTCGCGGAAATCGCGTCCTGTGATATGGCAAGCATTAAGCAGGCCTGCTGCAGTGATGATCGCGGTGCCGTGCTGGTCGTCGTGCATCACCGGGATATTCATGCGTTCGCGCAAAGCGGCTTCGATGATGAAGCATTCGGGCGCTTTGATGTCCTCAAGATTGATGCCGCCAAAGGTCGGCTCCATCAGCGCGACGGCATTGATGAAGGCTTCAGGGTCTTCGGTGTCGAGTTCGATATCGATTGAATCGACGTCGGCGAAGCGTTTGAACAGCACCGCCTTGCCCTCCATCACCGGCTTGGCGGCAAGCGCGCCGAGATTGCCGAGCCCGAGGATCGCAGTGCCGTTGGTAATCACCGCCACCAGATTGCCTTTGACGGTGTAACGCGCGGCGAGCGAGGGATCGGCGGCGATCGCCTCGACCGGTACGGCCACCCCCGGCGAATAGGCCAGGCTCAGGTCGCGCTGCGAAGTCATCGGCTTGGTGGCGACGATCTCGAGCTTACCGGGACGGATCGTCTCGTGATAGAACAGCGCCTCGCGCGCGGTAAACCCGCCCTTGTTCTCTTCGGCCATGATGCTCGATCCCCCTCTTGCTGATGCGCCGTTCGTCCCGGGCCTCGTATTAACCGCGAGTAGCGCCAAGCGATAGGGCTGAATTCGCCCGAGTTCGGGGGAAAGCGATGACTTCGGACATTCCGAATCGGTGTGCGCAGGGCTAGTCCGGCGGGATGGCCGCTTTGCACGATTCCAAGCCCACGCCGATGATGGCGCAATACCTCGCGCTGCGCGGCGAAGCGGGCGATGCATTGCTGTTCTACCGGATGGGTGATTTCTTCGAGCTGTTCTTCGAGGATGCGCGAGCCGCGGCGCAGATCCTCGACATAGCGCTGACCACGCGGGGCGAACATCAGGGCGCGCCGATCCCAATGTGCGGGGTGCCGGTGCACGCGGCGGAGGGTTACCTCGCGCGGCTGATCAAGGCAGGCTGCCGGGTGGCGATCGCCGAGCAGGTCGAAACCCCGGATGAGGCCAAGGTGCGGGCCAAACGCGAGGGCACGCCTTCGTCCAAAGCGTTGGTGGCGCGCGCGATCGTGCGGCTGGTGACGGCCGGCACGTTAACCGAGGAAGCACTGCTCGAGCCGCGCCGCGCCAATATGCTGGTCGCGCTGGCGGATATGCGAGGGACCGTCGGGATCGCAGCCTGCGACGTGTCGACCGGAGCGGTGGTGTTGGAGGAATGCGTGCCCGAGTTGCTCGGCGCAGCGCTCGCGCGGATTGCGCCCAGCGAAGTGGTGGTGCCCGAGGACTGGGCGCCCGGGCCGGGTGGTTGCCCGGATGGAGCGATTCTCCGACCGCGCACCACCTTCGCCAGCGATGCCGGGGCTGACCGATTGAAGGCGCTGCACCGGCTAGCGACGCTCGATGCCTTCGGCGCATTCAGCCGCGCGATGCTCAGCGCGGCAGGCGGCTTGATCGCCTACCTCGACCATGTCGGGCGCGGGCGCCTGCCGCTGCTGCTGCCCCCGGTTCTGCGCGCGGGAGCGGCGGGCATGGCGATGGACGAGGCGACGCGGGCGAGCCTTGAAATCCTCGAAGCTACCACCGGCGGTCGCAGCGGAAGCCTGATCGGAGCGGTGGATCGCTGCGTCACCGGCGCGGGCGCGCGGCTGCTGGCCGATGACCTCTCCGCCCCGCTGCTCGACTGTTCGGCAATTGAGCAGCGGCTTGAACTGGTCCAATTCTGGCGCGACCGTCCGATCGAGCGCGCACGATTGCGCGAAGCCTTGCGCGCGACCCCAGATCTCGGCCGCGCGCTGGGCAGGGTGGTGGCGGGGCGGGGGAGCCCGCGCGATCTTGGCCAGCTGCGCGACGGGCTCAGCGAGGGGATGCGGCTACACTATTGGTTGAGCGACGCGCCTGACCGTCCCGCGTTGCTCAGCGACATGCTCGCCCGCCTCACCGGTCACGGCGCACTGACCGATTGGTTTGGCCGTGCGCTCGTCCCCTCGCCGCCGACCGAGCGATCGGGCGGTGGGTTTATCGCCGATGGTTATGACGCTGCGCTTGATGAGCTGCGCGCTGCTTCGGGCAATGCGCGCCGCGCGATTGCCGCGATGGAGGCGCGCTACCGCGAGGAAACCGGCATCCCGGCGCTCAAGATCCGCCACAACGGCGTACTTGGCTATTTCATCGAGGTCTCAGCGCGTCACGCCGACCGGCTGATGGCAGCCGAAAGCGGCTTCACCCACCGTCAGACGATGAAGGATGCGGTGCGCTTCAACTCGCTGCGCCTACACGAGGAAGCCGCGCGCATTGCTGAGGCAGGCGGCCATGCGCTCGCCGCCGAGGAAGCGCATTTCGAGGAATTGGCGGCCGAGGTCATTGCCGCGCGCGAGGCCATCGCCGCTACCGCCGCCGCGCTCGCCCGGATTGATGTCGCCGCCGCCAATGCCGAACGTGCGGCCGAGGCCGACTGGTGCCGCCCGGCCATATCCGAGGACGCAGGGCTAGCCATCACCGGTGGGCGGCATCCGGTTGTCGAGGCAGCGCTGGCCAAGGCGGGGGAGCGGTTCGTGGCGAATGACTGCGCGCTCGGTTCCGACAACCGGTTGTGGCTGATCGGCGGGCCGAACATGGGCGGCAAATCGACCTTCCTGCGGCAGAACGCCCTAATCGTCCTGCTGGCGCAGGCGGGCTGTTTTGTCCCGGCCGAGGCGGCGCGGATCGGGCTGGTAGACCGCTTGTTCAGCCGGGTCGGCGCGGCCGATAACCTCGCGCGCGGGAGGTCAACCTTCATGGTCGAAATGGTCGAGACTGCTGCGATCCTCGCGCAGGCGACGCCGCGCAGCTTCGTGATCCTCGACGAGGTCGGGCGCGGCACTTCGACCTATGACGGGCTCGCGCTCGCCTGGGCGGTGGCCGAGGCGATGCATTCGGGCATCCGCTGCCGCTGCCTGTTCGCCACGCATTACCACGAGTTGGCGCGGCTGGCAGAGACCTGCGAGGCGCTGTCGCTTCACCATGTCCGCGCGCGCGAATGGCAGGGCGATCTGGTGCTGTTGCACGAGCTCGCAGAAGGCCCGGCGGATCGCTCTTACGGACTTGCTGTGGCGCGGCTTGCGGGGGTGCCGGGGGCAGTGGTCGAGCGGGCGCGGACGGTGCTCGCCAAGCTCGAGGCGACCCGCGAGGCAACCGGCGGGATCGCCGCCGGGCTCGGCGATCTCCCGTTGTTCGCCGCGCTCCGCCCGGAACCCGCGCCCGTGTCTCCCGAACAGCAGCTTGCAGACGCGCTGCGCGCCGCCGATCTCGATGCGCTCACCCCGCGCGAGGCGCTCGACCTGCTTTACGATTGGAAACGCCAGCTCCCCCGCCCACATGGCTGATTTCAACCAAGGCTTAACCCGGCCTGCGTTAGACTCGCCCTATGTCCAGAACCCTGTTCGAGAACAGCAAGGCCGCGCTCGCCTTTGCCGCGATGACGATTATCGGTGCGGTGGCGATGGTGGGCACCTTGGAAACCAGTGGCGTGCTCGGCGTGGCGGTTGACCAACTCGGTGCGGAGCGCGAGACCATCGCCAGCGAGACGCGCGATTTCGCCGATCAGCAAAGCGTGAGCGACAAGGTCAGCAACCCCGATTCGGCCTCGGCCATCGGCGGTTCAGCGTTCGGCGACTTCCCCGCGAGCGAGCCCCCCAGGCAGCCCGTCACCACTGGCCCGCCTTCCACCTTCGCCCCGGCGCAAGGCAACGGCCCGGCAAACGCCTCGCTCGCGCCGGGTGCGATTGTAGCAGCCCCGGGCGACACTGACGCGCCCGAGGCCAATCCTGTCATCACCGGCCGCAAAATGACGATAGAGCCACAGTAACGGGCATTATTCCTCTTCGTCGTTGAGGAAATCCTCGTCTCCGAGCGGGTCTTCCCCCTGCTCCTCGGTCAATCCCTCGCCGCCGGCCATGAGCCAATCGGCATCTTCGTCATCAGTCGTCTCGCCGCCATAGGTTTCGGGTTCGTCGTCATGATTGGGCTCGCCCGCAAAGGCCGACATGTCGATGCGACCTTCGCCTTCCATCCGGCGCATCTCGTCGATGAGATCGGGTTCGCTGCCGGGAGCGGGGTCGAAGCCGGTAGGTTCAGGCTTGGTGCTTTCGAGCGGGCTTGTGGTGCGGCTGTCCTTGCGCATCGCGTCTTCGGCGACATCCTGCGCTTGTTCGCCGACTGGGTCCTGCTCGGTGTTGTGATCTTCGGGCAGCAGGCCATCGGGATGGCCTTGTGCCTTGTTGTCGCGCTTGGTCATGGGCGTTCTCCTTCGCCCTATCTTAACGCACGGGGAGCACCGGATGTTTCAGCCTTGCGCCAAGACGAGCTGCGGGAGCGACCGGGAAAGCGTGATCAGCGGGTCGGGACCGGTGCTTCACCGGTGTAATCGTAGAAGCCCCGGCCGGTCTTGCGACCGAGCCATCCGGCCTCGACATATTTGACCAGCAGCGGAGCGGGACGATACTTGCTGTCGCGGGTGGTTTTGTAGAGCACCTTGATGATGTCGAGACAGGTGTCGAGCCCAACGAAATCAGCCAGTTGCAGCGGTCCCATCGGGTGATTGAGGCCGAGCCGGCAACCCTTGTCGATATCCTCGATCCCGGCGGTCGACTGGCCGAGCACGAACACCGCTTCGTTGATCATCGGCAGGAGGATGCGGTTGACGACGAAGCCGGGCTCATCCTGGCTCAGCACCACTTCCTTGCCGAGCCCGCGCGCGAAGGCGGTTACGCGGTCGGTGGTCTGCGGCGCGGTGGCGAGGCCGGGGATGACCTCGATCAGGCCCATCACGGGCACCGGGTTAAAGAAATGCAGGCCAATGAAGCGCGCCGGATCGGGCGAGTGGTTGGCCATTCGGGTGATCGGGATCGACGAGGTGTTGGAGGCCATGATCGCATCGGCTGAGAGTACCTTGCCCGCGCTTGCGAAGATCGCGTTCTTGATTTCCTCGCGTTCGGTCGCGGCTTCGATGATCAGGTCGGCCTCGATCATCGGCGCATAATCGGCCACGGGCGTAATCCGGGCCAGCAGCGTCTCAGCCTCGCCAGCTTCGATCTTGCCGCGGCCCATCAGCTTGACCAGCGCCCTTTCGACATTGGTCTTGCCCGCTTCGGCTCGGGCCAAATCGACGTCGGAGAGCATGACCTTCATGCCATTAGCGGCGACTGTCTGTGCAATGCCGGTTCCCATCTGACCGGCGCCGATGACGGCGATGCTCTTCATGGCATATTCCCTTCGCAAGTGCAGCAAGGCGCTCGCACTAGCGGGGAAGCCGCGTGCTGACTAGCGGTTAGCGCCGGGAACCCACTTCACGTCCGAGCGGCCATCGTCATTCGCTACGCGCGCAAGGACGAACAAGAGATCGGACAGGCGGTTGATATAGGCGAGCGCCGCCGGATTGACCGGCACTTCGGCGGCTAGCGCCACCATCGCGCGTTCCGCTGCGCGGGTGGTGGCCCGGGCGACATGGACGCGCGCGGCCGCCTCGCTCCCACCAGGCAGGACGAAGCTGGTGAGCGGTTCGAGCCGCTCGTTCAGCGCATCGATCTCCCCTTCGATCCATTCAGACTGCGAAGGCACGATCCGCAGCACCATGTCCGACGGGGTGAAATCATCATCTTTGGCCGGGGTGGCAAGGTCCGCGCCAAGATCGAACATATCGTTCTGCACCCGGGTCAGCAGCGCGCGCTGATCCGCATGACCGAGCGCGCATTTGGCGAGGCCGATCGCGCTGTTGGCTTCGTCCACCAGCCCCATGGCATGGATACGGGCGGAGTATTTGGGGCAGCGCGAGCCATCGACCAGCCCAGTCGATCCGTCGTCCCCGGTGCGGGTATAAATCTTGTTCAGCTTCACCATCGGAGCACGCCCCGACGCTCAGCGCGAAGCGGCAAGGATGATCGCCACCACCGCGATCGCCAGCGCCTGATACTTGACGCGCGCATACATCGCCTTGTTCTGGGCGAGCTGCATATCGGTCGCAGTTTCGCCCTCGCCAGTCTCGAGGTCGATCTTGGTGGTCTTGAGGAAGGCGATGATCCCACGGATCAGCGAATAGGCGACCAGCCCCATCAGGACGAGCAGCACAGGCACAAGGACATAGTTCATGCAGCCTACAATGAACGCACAGCGATCAGGTTCCAAGCCGCAAATGCTGCAAGCGCAGTTGCTCGGCAAGTTGGCGGCCATCCTCTCCGGCCAGACGCCGCTCTGCCAGCGCCGGAGAGCCGCGCCGCTTGGCGAGTTTTTGCCCCGCCGCGTCGGTCAGCAAGCGGTGATGATGCCAACGCGGCACAGGTAGGTCGAGCAGCGCCTGAAGCGTGCGGTGCACATGGCTGGAGGCCAACAGATCAGCCCCGCGCGTCACGAGCGTCACGCCGTCCGCCGCATCGTCGATCGTGACCGCGAGGTGATAGCTTGCGGGCAGATCCTTGCGCACCAGCACCACATCGCCGAGGCCCGACAGATCGACTGGGATCGTACCTGCCAGATCATCCACCCACCAGAGCGGGCCTGTCACTTCCAGCGCCCTGGCCGCATCGAGCCGCCACGCGGCGGGGCGCGACGGATCGGGCGGTGTGCGCTTGCAGGTGCCGGGGTAGATCAGGCCAACTGCCCCGCCCTCCGAGCCGGGGTCGGCGCCCGATCGCTCTCCGGCTGCCGCGATGTCCACGCGGGTGCAGGTGCACGGATAGAGCAATCCGCGCGCCTTGAGCGCCGCTGCGGCGGCGGCGTAGCTGGCAAGCCGGGCGGACTGGGCAGGCACCTCCTCCCATCCAAGCCCGAGCCATGCGAGGTCGAGGCGATATTCGCCGGCCAACTCAGGGCGCGAGCGCGGGCCGTCGATATCCTCGATCCGAAGCAGGAACCGCCCGCCGCCTGCGCGCGCCAGATCGTGCGCGATGATCGCGCTCAAGGCGTGACCCAGATGTAGCGGCCCATTGGGACTGGGTGCGAAACGGGTGACGGGAGCAGCGCAGTCCGGCATAGCCGCAGGAGATGCCACAGGCTAAGTCGTTGCGCTATCCACAGCCTCTTCGCAGTCTGCCGACTGTGTGACATTGTGGATAGCCGCCGTGTCATGGCTTTGACTCTTTTTCTTGGCACGGCATGATCCATTCCATCAGGGAGGAACGCTCGCGGTGTTCAATGCCGAACTGATCGAAAAGGCTGCTAAGTTTCGCGGGGTCGATGAGGACCCGACGCGCAACCTGTCCGCCTGCCCGGCGCTGGTGCTCAACGCCGACTACACTCCGTTGTCCTACTACCCGCTAAGCGTGTGGCCGTGGCAGACCGCGATCAAGGCTGTGTTCCTTGACCGGGTCGATATTGTCGCGAGCTATGACCGCGCAGTGCATTCGCCCAGCTTCGACATGAAAATCCCGAGCGTGATCGCGCTGCGGCAATATGTGAAGCACTCCGAGTTTCCCGCCTTCACCCGCTTCAACGTGTTTCTGCGCGACCGTTTTCAGTGCCAGTATTGCGGCAGCCACGAACATCTCACCTTCGACCACGTGATTCCGCGTCGGCTGGGTGGGCGTACCACGTGGGAGAACATCATCACCGCCTGTGCGCCTTGCAACATGAAGAAGGGCGGGCGCACGCCCAAGCAGGCCGCGATGCCGGTGCATCAGGCGCCGTTCCGGCCGACCAGCTGGCAGTTGCAGCAGCACGGGCGGCTGTTCCCGCCCAACTACCTGCACGAAACGTGGCGCGATTGGCTGTATTGGGATATCGAACTCGAGGCCTGACCTTGCGGTGATGGAGACGGGGCGGTGATGGAGACAGGGCGGTGATGGAGATCGGCGCAGCCAGCGCTGGCGCTGATCGCTGCGTTCAGGCCTGCCGGTTGTTGGACAGCACGAAGGCGGCCACTGCCAGTAACAGGATGGCCCCAGCCTCAAATAGGATTTTCTCGGGCGCCATGTCTTTGCCTTGCAGCACGATCAACCGGGCAATTGCGGTGATCGCGATGAAGATCGGGTAGATGAAGAACGATCCCTTGCCGGTGTAGAACACCGCAATCATCCCGATGACTTCGGTATAGAGGAACATCAGCAGAATATCGGCGAGACCAATCGTGCCGTTCCGAGAGACGCTCACGATCTCGGCTGCGGCAGCGATCAGGGTCATGGCCGCAGTAACGATCAGCAGGCCCTGTTCGGTATAGCCAAAGGCCCGGTTGGCGCGGCCGGAGCTGTCCGATCCGGCTACGGACTTCTCGTCGGTTCGGCCACTTGGGGTCATGCGAGCCCGTCAGGCCATAACGCCCGTTGCAAATAGGGCGCTGCCACAGGACTACTCGCTGCGGCGATGGCGCACCAGCGCGGCGATGCGAATGCTAGCCCCTGCGGTGGTGCGGCGGGCGTGGTCCGCACCCACCGATGCGGCGGTGGCGGAAGCCTCGGCAAACAGCCGCCCGCCTACTGAAATCACGGTCGGATAATTGGCGGCAACCACCCGGGTGTGCGCGATGGCGGCCCGCAGGTTGGCCAGCGCGTGATCGCGCGGCAGGGCGTCGGACATGCCGATGTCCACGGCATCGGGATGCTGCGCGCGGACCTGGTTGAGCAGCGCTTCCTCGCTACCGGGGAAGGCCATGTCCACCTGCCAACCGGCATCGGTGAACTGGTCGGCGAGCAAGGTCGTCCCGAGCATATGCTGCTCGCCCGGCGCGGTTGCGAGCAGCACTGTGTAACGGCTGCCATGCGGCCTTGACGTGCTGGCAGCATAGTGGCGCGCCGCATGTCCCGCCAATTGCAGCATGCTGAGGCCAATCGTAAGATCGAGTTCACTGCATTCGTCGGCCAACCAGGCATCGCCCAGCGCCCGCGCGGCTGGCTCGATCAGCAACGTAACGATCGCATCATTGGTCCAGCCGGTTTCCGCCAGCGACGCGATCAGCGCATCAAGACGCAGATCGTCGGCGTCGAGCGCGAGCTGGACAATCCGCCGCAGATGGCCATCGACCGCAGCGGGAAGGGCGGGATGTGTGTGACAGTCACCGGGCGCGTCGCCGCGCTTGTTGCAGAGCAACAGGTCCCAGTCGGAAAACAAACGCGAGGGCACCAGATGCTGGCTCAGCACCTCAATACTGCGATGGCGGGGATCACGCTCGACCGACGCCCAGACCGCCTCGAGCCCTTCGGGCGGGCCTTCGAGCGTTTGGAAATAGTTTCCGTTTTCGAACAACAACATGCCGGTGACGCCAAGGCTGCGGTTGCGAGCCCGCGCGCGGCGCGCCAGCGATTCGAGTTCCGACGTGGAAGGGGTGGTGGTGGCCACACTGCGGTAAGTCATGCAACCGACCCAATCGATTACATTGCTCGTGCTGCTGTCTGACACAATCATATCGACCCCTTCCCATCGGCGCCGTGCGATACGTGAGGCATCCCATATGCCCGCCTCGCCAGCGCCTCGGCCCCGCCTCATTCTTTTTTCCGCCGCAGTTGGCGGAATTACGGTGGCGCGTGGCGAGACCCAACGTCGCTGCCGCTCTTGGCTATCCCCCGGTCGTTCCGGCGACCGTGGGCCGGGCCGGGAGGATAAAATCATGCGGGGCGTTCAGTGAGAGGTTGCTTGAAATCACAACCATGGCCCTCTTGTTAACAGTGAAGTCAGCCATCACGCCGGGGGAGTCAAGTGAGTAGCAGCAGTTCTTCTGCCCAAATAATATCCGCTCGGCTTGCGGACCGGTGGCAAAGCGGCCGTGCTGCGTTGCAATTCCATGACGCGCCGCTAGGCGGGTGTCGTCACGCCAACCGGGGAATCGCAGCGATGAAAATCATGTCCGGCAATTCGAACTTGCCGCTCGCCCGGGCGATTGCGGCTTATCTCGAAATCCCGCTCACCGATGCGAGCGTGCGCCGATTCGCCGATGAGGAAGTGTTCGTCGAAATCCACGAAAACGTGCGCGGCGAAGATGTGTTCGTAGTCCAGCCAACCAACTTTCCTGCCAATGACAACCTGATGGAATTGCTGATCTGCATCGATGCGCTGCGCCGCGCCTCGGCCAAGCGAATCACTGCGGTGGTGCCCTATTTCGGCTACGCCCGGCAGGACCGCAAACCCGGCCCGCGCACGCCGATCTCGGCCAAGCTGGTCGCCAATTTGATCACCGAGGCCGGCGCCGACCGGATGCTGGCGGTGGACCTTCACGCAGGCCAGATTCAGGGCTTTTTCGATATCCCGACCGACAACCTTTATGCCGCGCCAGTGATGGCGGCGGATATTCAGGCGCGGTACGGCGAACAGGAGTTGATGGTGGTTTCGCCCGATGTCGGCGGCGTGGTGCGCGCCCGCGCGCTGGCCAAGCGACTCGATAACGCCCCGCTCGCGATTGTGGACAAGCGCCGCGACCGACCGGGCGAATCGGAAGTTATGAACATCATCGGGGATGTTGAAGGGCGGCATTGCATCCTGATCGACGACATCGTCGATTCGGGTGGCACCTTGTGCAACGCGGCTGAGGCGCTGCTGGAAGGCGGGGCAAAGTCGGTCGCGGCCTACATCACTCACGGGGTGCTGTCGGGCGGCGCGGTGGCGCGGATCAACGGATCGAGCCTCAAGGAGCTGGTGATCACCGATACGATCCGCCCGACCGAGGCCGCCGAAGCATCGGACCGCATCCGTATCCTGCCGATTGCCCCGCTGGTGGGCGAGGCGATCCGGCGGATTGCCGACGAAAGCTCGGTCTCCAGCCTCTTCGATTAACTTGACATTCACAGATTCCGGGCTAGTGAAAACAACCGTGCGAGGCGCTACTAAATCTTCGTACGCCTATCTAGGGGTCCCTGCGGGGACCCCTTTCCATTTGGGGCGCAAAGACAGATGCTTCAGACTGCGATTTTCGTAGATGCAGGTTATGCATTTGCTCAAGGGGCTGTCGCAATCGGTAATCCCAAGGTCGAGAGGCGTAACCTCCGGCTGAACCCAGCAGTAATAGTTGAAGCCCTGACCCAACTTGCACAAAGAATCGAGCCTAACGCCAGAGTCTTGCGCATTTACTGGTATGACGGTCTTGGTCGAGGCTCAGTCATGAGCCAAGACCAAGAAACCATAGCCAAGACCGAAGGAGTAAAATGCCGGTTTGGCACTATCAACAGCTACGGGCAGCAAAAAGGTGTAGATTCGCTAATCGTGACTGACATGATTGAGCTTGCTCGAATACAAGCGATTTCAGACGCGCTGGTGTTGTCAGGTGACGAAGATGTGAGGGTGGGTGTCCAAGTGGCTCAAACATTCGGCATCAGAGTCCATGTCTTAGGAATCCATCCGGCCACCGGGTCGCAATCGCCGTCGCTGATTGCCGAAGCCGACACTCATCATGAGTGGAACGTCGATCAAGTACAAAACTGGCTGTCGTATGTTCCCGATCAAACGGTTCGTCCTGCTCTTGAGAGGGTGAGTAGCGAATCCACTGATTGGTTAGACCAATATGTTTCCTCTCGGCTGGATGAGCTACAACCTGATTACGGTGCCTCGTTAGTCGACTACATGGATGCGAACAAAGCACAGCTCCCTTCGGATTTTGACAGGCCTACTCTAGCCGGCGCTCGCGAAGTGTTAGGCCGAGATCTGGAGCCAGATGAGAGGAAGGCGCTTAGAGAAAAGTTCCGGAAAGAATTGAGAGCAAAATTTAGCTCATAGGCATGACAGATAAAGACCTCGCCCTCGCCCTGCGCCTCGCCGATGTGGCGGGGGCCGCGATCCGTCCGCTGTTCCGGGGCCAGTGGACCGAGGAGCGCAAGGCCGACCGCAGCTTCGTAACCGAAGCCGACCGCGCGGCCGAGGCCGCGATGCGGCGGTTGATCGAGGCGGAATTCTCCCGCGACGGCATCATCGGCGAGGAATACGGCACCCGCAACGAAGGCGCAGGGCGCCAATGGGTGCTCGATCCGATCGACGGCACCACCAGCTTCATCGCCGGGCGCCCGATCTTCGGCACGCTGATCGCATTGCTGCAGGATGGCTGGCCGGTGCTCGGCATCATCGATCAGCCGATTGCGGGCGAACGCTGGGTCGGGCGGATCGGCCAGCCGACGCTGTTCAACGGCAAGCCTGCGCAGGCGCGCCCGCTCAAGGACCTCGCCGACGCGGTGCTCGCCACCACCAGCCCGCACCTGTTCACCAATGAAGAGGCTGATGCCTTCATGGCGGCGGCGAAACAGGTGGCGGAAAAAAAGATCATCTACGGCGGCGACTGCTACAATTACGGCCTTGTCGCCAGCGGGCATATCGACGTGGTGATCGAGGCCGGGCTGAAGCTGTACGATTACGCCGCGCTGGTCCCGGTGGTCGAAGGCGCGGGCGGGATCATGGCCGACTGGCAGGGCAATCCGCTGGATGCAGGGTCAGACGGCACAGTAATCGCGCTGGGCGATCCGGCGCGGCTGGAGGATGTGCTGGAGGCGATGGGGTAGGGCGGGGGCGGCTATCGGCTGGTTTTTGCCAAAAGCTGCCGTTCCGGAAGCGAGCCCGTAACGGTCGCTTGAACCGTTAGTTCCATCAACCAAAACCGACCTTTGACAAGCTTTACTAGCTCAAACGCGTACCCACGGGCCAGTTTTGGCTTGAACGCACTGCACAAACAGCCATGATGTTCGCGGGAGCATGGGATCAACTCTTTCATCTGCATCAGCCCCTACTTTCTCTCCAAACTGAACCCACAGGAACAATAGCCCGAGGGATGCCCCATTGAGCAACACAGGTATGGAGACAAACTCCGGATTCTGGGCTGATCTGATGGGCCATATGGCAAGTATTGGTACGATTGCTGGCTTTGTCGGCATTCTGCTTGCCGCCTATCAGGTTTGGGTCCCGGCGCCGGTAATAGAACGCAATCATGCGCGTGTGACCGCGATTGCGCAGTGGGCCAGCCGCGGGAGTTGGCTCGATTTAATGCAAAATGGAGTTTTATGGGTGCTGGTGCAAATGCACCGACTCTATGGCCCACCGCGACAGGGGGCGCAAAGCTTTATTGTCGAAAATCTAACGGTGCGTGCCTGGAAAATGAGTGCATGGATAGCTGCTCTTTTATTGTTGGTGTTTCCGCCTTTGTTTTTTGCAGTGGCGATCCCGACCACGGAATTTATTGATGGACGTACTGTCACTTGGGAAGCGATTCCAAGTTTCGGCGGGATTGCTATTGTCCTTGCAACTCCCTTTCTTATGACTTGGCGCACAATTCGCCGTAAGGATGAGTTTACCGATCACTCTGGGATTGAGAAAATTGGCAGTGCCGCTACTGCGATCGTGGTCGAGGGCACAAAAACCGGAATTATGGTAATAATTCCAACCATTATCATTTTTTCTCTGATTAGATTTTTATCAGAGGGCTCTTTGCTTTATAATATTCTTATGTTTACTTGGTTAAGTATTATCGTAGTGTCACTGGTAGTGCAAATTCTGAGGGCCGTCCGTCGCCATGGCTTCTTGGCTCCGCTGGCTTTCACAGCCATGTTAATGGTCGTTACGGTCTACTCCCTTCAATTTGCTGTTATCGTCGTGGCCTTGGATGGCCTCGATGTCGACGAAGCCCCATATCTAATTCTCATCCTTGGATCTGTACTTTCCACAATAAATATGTGCGAGTCCGTTAGGGGAAGTCATGCGATACGTGACAACAATATTGTTGCGCGGTTTGGCTGGATTTTAGCCGTAACGGCTTGCTCAGTGATTTTATACGAAAGGGGTAGTTACGATTCATTTATTATACACTTTTTAAAATTAGTTAATTTAATTGTTTTAATTTTTCTTGCGCCATATGTAATCGCTATTTATTCTGCGATTTTTTCTAATGCGGTGCCTGACTGGATCTCAGTAGCCTTGACGCGCTCGGTGCTTAATAGAGCGATTCAGACGCGTAAATTGCAGAATTTTGTTTTGCTTCTGCTTTGTGATTTCGTTTGTGTTGTTGGCTTTTCATTACTGACAGGCTTAATTCTGATTATTGCTTTTACAGCCTCTGGATTTATGATTATTGCTGCATCCCTGTATCTGAACGTTTCCGGGTTCGCTTACCCAGCACGTTTTTTTGTAGGTGCACTTCTTGCTCCGCAGTTTTTAGTTGAATCGTTTCAATCACCCGTTTCGCAGATCTTAGCGCACATAGGGGAAGAGGGAAGGGCCGGTGCTTTATTCGTACTGGTCTTAGCAACGCTGAGTTTGACCTCTTTGATACCCACCCTGCTAAATGCTGGCGTGATCCTAGCGCTGATTATTGGAAGGTGCGCTGCGATTGTGTTCATGCCGCCCTTCGAGTTAATTCACGGTCTATTGGTTGTTGACGACAGCACCTCATCTGGCGAAAAGCGGGTGAAAATCCTTAGGTCGTCAGTGTTGATTGCCACATTTGCCGCATTTTCACTTTTTGTAATCTATTGGCTAATCTGGATTTTGAATGCAAGCATGGCAGCGCTTGGAACTAAATGACGAGAATATTGGGCTACGAATAAATGCACTTCATTCGGCCGCCAGTCATTGACTCAAATCTATTGCAGCATACCCGCCGCAATCTATGGCCAAGCGGGTCTTCGAGTTTTACGCTATGAAGAACGAGGTTAAAAAAATTGCGGAGGCATCGACTTGTGAGTTCTCGACTTAGGTGAAAAATTTGGCGAAAATCTGCATATGAATCTAGATTGGCTCTCGCAAAATCTTCGAAATCAACTCATGTTCCTGCGGCTGGAACTGATGTATGATTGTCGCCTATTGAGTAACAACAATGCCTAGGCGGACCTTCAGCTAACCACCCATTACCAGTCATTCGCAGTTGTTTGGCGCGATCCTGAAAGCGGTCTTTTGGCGTCAGCCCCAATTGGTCATCTCACCCCGCCGTCGCCCCGTGCTTGCCTGCTCCGGCGAAGGCCGGGGACACGGGGCTTGGCTCCTTTTGGTTCTGGCGGGAACGGAGAAAAGCCAAGCCCCGGATCACGTCCGGGATGACGATCAGGATAGCCAGAATCCACCCAATCCCGGTCATTATTCCGGGCCGGGACGCCGCCCTTCAGCCGCCGCCGGTTCGGTCGGTGCCTCCGGGGCTTTCCTAATGCGGTGGGCGCTGCCAGTCTGGTGCGATGCGGACACGGCTTTGTTTCCATCGGTCGAACTTTTGGCTCACGCTGATTGCCGGGCCGAAGCTGTGCGGGCGGCGGCCGGTTTTCTGTTTCTGGACAGTGTCACATGTGTCTCCAACAGACAGGAAACGGGCGGGCTGGGTGAATGCGCGGCGCAGCCGTGGCTTGCAAAGCGGGCCAGTTCCGCTATGCGCGCCCACTTCACTGACACGAATCAATCTGCCTGCCTGGCGACAAGGGCTGCCATGGCCGGTTCCGACGTGTCTCAATTAGGAGATGAAAATGCCCAAGCTGAATACCAAGAGCGGCGTGAAAAAACGCTTCAAGCTCACCGCAACTGGCAAGGTCAAGCACGGCGTCGCTGGCAAGCGGCACCGCCTGATCAGCCACAATGCGAAGTATATCCGCCAGAATCGCGGGACCTCGGTGCTGTCGTCGCACGACACGCCGACGATCAAGAAATGGGCGCCCTACGGGCTCGATTGATTTGAGGGGCTAACGCCACCTTTCGAGCGTGCTCTCTCCCCCGCCCTTCCTCCTGTGAAGGGCATAATCAAGGGAGGAAGGGCGGGGGAGAGGGCAGGCCTGGCACCCTGAACGAAGAGAAGGATATACTCACATGACTCGCATCAAGCGCGGTGTTACCACCCGCACCAAACACAAGCGGCTGCTCGAACAAGCCAAGGGCTTTCGCGGTCGCCGTAAGAACACCATCCGCGTCGCCCGTCAGGCGGTCGAAAAGGCCGGGCAGTATGCCTACCGCGACCGCAAGATTAAAAAGCGCACGTTCCGCGGTTTGTGGATCCAGCGCATCAACGCCGCTGTCCGCATGGAAGGCCTGACCTATTCGCAGTTCATGCACGGCATCAAGCTTGCTGGCATCGAACTCGATCGCAAGGCGATGGCTGATCTTGCCATGAACGAAGGCGGTGCCTTCAAGGCCGTGATCGCTCAGGCGAAAGCCGCTTTGCCCGCGTAAAGCGGGCGGGAGCAGCATTGCCCGCGTAACCACGCGGCGAGTCACGTCGGGAAAAATCAAGGGGCGGGTTCCATCGAGGAGCCCGCCCCTTTTTGCCCAAGATGCTGATGTGCCGCTAGCGGTTCATGCGCCGACTGACGACCTTCATGCTCCAGCGCGCCATCATTGGGATTGTTGAAGGTGAAGCACCCGCTGGTCGTCGCCAGCGCGTGAAACGGCGCCGCGATCGCCGCGAGCCCAGCCGGTACGGCGGCAAACCGAATGTTCTTGATCATGCTTCTCTCTCCCATGTCATTGAATGGGGGTTGTAATTGGCCTGAAACGTTGCACGTTGTCCTGACACGACCGAGTCAGGGGGCGGTCACAGATGCACGCGGAAGTGGGAAGTTCGGTTCAATTGCGCTTTGCCTTGCCAGCGGCGGCATTACAGCCGTTCGTGACCACCTATTACTGCACCGAAGTGATCTGCTCCCCGCGTGAGCCGTGGATGGAGGACTATCTTCATCCCGAATGGGCCAACCTGCGATTTCTGGGCGAGGGGTCGGCGCAATCGGTGATCGGAGCAGGCGAACTGGAGCCCTGCCCGGCTTTCACCGTCTCCGGGCCGACCAGCCGCGCCACGCGGTTCCGGCTGCGGTCTGGGCGCAATTGGGGGATCGGGCTGCTGCCGCTTGGCTGGGCGACGCTTTTTGCTGGCAATGCGAGCGATTACGCCGATCGCGTGGCTGATGGCCATGCCGATCCGCTGTTCGCCGCGTTTACGCCGCTTGCGCAGGCGCTGGCGGCGAGCCCGGAGGATCACGCTCACGAACTCGCGCTGATCGAGGCGCACATGGCGCAGATCTTTGCCGCCGCTGGCACGCCCGACCCGGCGCCTTTACGCGCGATCGCCGCGCTCACTGCCGCGCTGGTCGATCCCGACAAGGTCGCAGTGGCCGATATTGCCGATCACATGGGCATGACAGTGCGCACGCTCGAGCGGTTGTCGCGCCGCGCCTTCGCCTTTCCGCCCAAATTGCTGGTCCGCCGCCAGCGGTTCCTGCGCAGCCTTGCGCGGTTCATGCTCGATCCCTCGCTGACCTGGCTGGGGTCGCTCGATTACCACTATCACGACCAGTCGCACTTCGTGCGCGATTTCCGGCAGTTCATGGGGATGAGCCCGTCGGACTATGCCAAGCGCGACAAGCCGTTGCTGATGGCGGCGGCGCGGGGGCGGATGGCGGTGGCGGGGCAGGCGATGCAGGGGCTGCACACGCCGGTGGGGGACCAGCCGGCCTGATACCTCGGCGCCGCACTAGCCTCTTTGCAAACCCTGCGTTTTGCCGCTAGCGCGCGGCTGCGAAACCCCGCGAGCAGAACACCACAGGCCATGACCGACATTACAACCCAGAAAGACGCCGCGCTGGCCGCGATCGCCGAGGCCGCCTCGCTTGACGCGCTGGAGGAGCAGCGGCTCGATGCGGTTGGCAAGAAGGGCTGGGTTAGTCTGGCGCTGAAGACGCTGGGCGGCATGAGCCCGGACGAGCGCACCGCCGCCGCCCCTGCGATCCAAGCCGCGCGCGCGGCGATTGCCGATGCGCTCGATGCCAAGAAGGCGGCGCTGGAGGCGGCCGCGCTTGAGGCGCAGCTGGTGCGCGAAACGCTCGACCTGACGCTGCCCGCGCCAGGCTCGCCCAAGGGTTCGGTGCACCCGGTTTCGCAGGTGATGGACGAACTCGCCGAAATCTTCGCCGATCTGGGCTTTGCGGTCGCCACCGGGCCGGAGATCGAGGACGACTGGCATAACTTTACCGCGCTCAACATGGGTAAAACCCACCCGGCGCGGGCGATGCACGATACGTTTTACTTCCCCGACCGCACCGAAGACGGGCGTGAGATTTTGCTCAGGACGCACACCTCGCCGGTGCAGATCCGCTCGATGCTCGCCCAAGGCGCGCCGATCCGGATCATCGCGCCGGGGCGGGTCTATCGCTCGGACAGTGACGCGACCCACACGCCGATGTTTCACCAGGTCGAAGGGCTGGTGATCGACAAGGGCATCCACCTCGGCCACCTCAAATGGACGCTGGAGACGTTCTTCAAGGCGTTTTTTGAGCGCGAGGATATCGTGCTTCGGCTGCGTCCGTCCTATTTCCCGTTTACAGAGCCAAGTGTCGAGGTTGATGTCGGCTATTCCACCGAAGGCGGCCGCCGCGTGGTCGGCGGGCACGGCGATGCGCCGGGCCATGCGTGGATGGAACTGGGCGGCAGCGGGATGGTCAACGCCCGCGTGCTCGAATTTGCCGGAATCGACCCCAACGAATGGCAGGGCTTTGCCTTCGGCCTCGGGATCGATCGGATCGCGATGCTCAAATACGGGATGAACGATCTGCGCGCGTTCTTTGACGGCGATGGCCGCTGGCTGTCGCATTACGGCTTTTCGCCGTTCGATCAGCCGACGCTGTCAGCCGGTGTGGGAGCGCGGGCATGAAGTTCTCGCTGACCTGGCTCAAGGATTACCTTGAGACCACTGCTACCCTGACCCAAATTTGCGATGCGCTCAACGCCATCGGGCTTGAGGTCGAGGGCGTCGAAGACCCGGCAGACAAGCTGGCGGGCTTCCGCATCGCGCACGTGCTGACCGCCGCGCGCCACCCCGATGCCGACAAGCTGCAAGTGCTCACGGTCGACACCGGAGACGGCGCGCCGTTGCAGGTCGTGTGCGGCGCGCCCAATGCGCGCGCCGGGATGAAGGGCGTGCTCGGGCTGCCGGGCGCAGTGGTGCCTGCCAACGGCATGGTGCTAAGGAAGAGCGCGATCCGGGGCGTCGAGAGCAACGGCATGATGTGTTCGGTGCGCGAGCTGGAGCTGGGCGAAGATCATGATGGCATCATCGAACTGCCAGCCGATGCGCCGGTCGGCAGCAGCTTTGCCGATTACCACGGCGCTGACCCGGTGATTGAGGTCGCGGTGACCCCCAACCGCCAGGACTGCATGGGTGTCTACGGCATCGCCCGCGATCTCGCCGCCAAGGGGCTGGGGACGCTGAAGCCGATCACCATGCCCGCGTTCACGGCGGCGGGCGCGTGCCCGGTCGCGATCCGCACCGATGATCCGGAAGGCTGCCCGGCGTTCTATGGCCGTATGATCACTGGCGTCACCAATGGCGCTTCGCCCGAGTGGTTGCAGGCGCGGCTGAAAAGCGCAGGCCAGCGCCCGATTTCGCTGCTGGTCGATCTTACGAACTATCTGATGCTGGGCTTCGGCCGTCCGGCGCACGTCTATGATCTCGCCAAGCTTAAGGGAGCGGTGGTGGCACGGCGCGCAAGCGCAGGCGAGCAGGTGCTGGCGCTCAACGAGAAGACCTACACGCTCAATGCCAGCATGGTGGTGATCGCGGACGAGGCGCAGGTGCACGATATCGCTGGCATCATGGGCGGCCAGCATTCGGGCGTGTCGGAGACGACCACCGATGTGCTGCTCGAAATCGCCTACTTCGATCCTGCCCGCATCGGCGCGACGGGCCGCAAGCTGGGTCTCTCGTCGGATGCGCGGACACGGTTTGAGCGCGGGGTGGATCCTGAGTTTCTGGACGATGGCCTCGATCTGCTGACCGGGTTGATCGCCGAATTGGCAGGCGGCACGCCCAGCGAAGCGGTGCGCGCCGGTTCGCCGCCTTCGCAAGCCAAAGTGATCGCGTTCGACCCCGGCCTGACGCTGCGTCTTGGCGGGGTCGAGGTGGCTGACGCCGTGCAAAAGCGCATCCTCGAAAGCCTCGGCTTCACGGTCGATGGAGCGTGGCAGGTCACCTGCCCGCTGCGCCGCCGCGATATCGAAGGCCCAGCTGATCTGGTTGAGGAGGTCGTGCGGATCCACGGGCTCGACAAGGTAGCGAGCGTCGCGCTCCCCCGCACAGAAGGCGTCGCCCGCCCCACCGCCACGCCCCAGCAAAAGCTCGAGCGCGGATTGCGCCGGTCCTCCGCCGCGAGCGGGCTGAACGAGGCGGTGACCTGGAGCTTCCTCCCCATCTGGGCTGCGGAGCATTTCTCAGCGCCCGACCAGCCGCTGTGGGTGCTCGCCAATCCGATCAGCGAGGACATGAAGGCGATGCGCCCGTCGCTGCTGCCCGGCCTGCTGATCGCGGCCAAGCGCAATGCCGATCGCGGCGCGGGATCATCGCGGCTGTTCGAGATCGGGCGGCGCTATTTCCGCGCTGGGAATGGCCTCAGCGATGAAAAGCCGACGCTTGGCATCGTGCTTGCGGGCGAGAAAGCGCAACGCGGCTGGGCCAGCGGCAAGGCGAAGGTGTTTGACGCCTTCGATGCCAAGGCGCTGGCGCTCGAACTGCTCGAAGCGGCGGGCGCACCGGTCGCCAACCTAATGGTATTCGGCGAAGCGGGCGCGCAGTTCCACCCCGGCCAGTCAGCGACCCTGCGGCTCGGCCCGAAGGTGGTGCTTGCGCGGTTCGGGATGGTGCACCCGGCGACACTCAAGGCGTTCGATGTTGACGGCCCGATTGCGGCAGTCGAGCTGTTCCTTGACGCGATCCCCGCCAAAAAGGGCGCGGCGTTTGCCCGCCCCGGTTTTACCCCGCCCGCGTTGCAGGCGGTCACGCGCGATTTCGCTTTCCTTGTGCCTGAAGCACTCGCGGCGGGCGACCTAGTCCGCGCGGTTAAGGGCGCCGACAAGGCGGCGATCACCGCCGTGCGCGTGTTCGATGTGTTCGCAGGCGCAGGCGTGCCCGATGGCCGCAAGTCGCTCGCGCTCGAAGTCACGCTCCAGCCCGGCGAGACCAGCTTCAAGGATGCCGAGTTGAAGGCGATTTCCGAAAAGATCGTAGCTGCTGCGGGCAAGCTGGGGGCGGAATTGCGCGGCTGATGCCAGCGCAAGGAAACGCAATGATCTCCAAACCCGAAAGCAACCGGCGCACCTTCGCGATCATTTCGCACCCTGACGCGGGGAAAACTACGCTCACCGAAAAGCTGCTGCTGCAAGGCGGCGCGATCCACCTGGCGGGTGAGGTCAAGGCGCGCGGGCAGGCGCGGCGCGCGCGTTCGGATTGGATGAAGATCGAGCAGCAACGCGGGATCTCGGTCACGTCCTCGGTGATGACGTTCGAAAAGGACGGGATCGTCTTCAACCTGCTCGATACGCCGGGACACGAGGACTTTTCCGAAGACACCTACCGCACGCTGACTGCGGTCGATTCGGCGGTGATGGTGATTGACGCCGCCAAGGGGATCGAGCCGCAGACCCGCAAGCTGTTCGAGGTGTGCCGTTTGCGGTCTGTGCCGATCATCACCTTCGTCAACAAGGTTGACCGCGAGGGCCGCGATCCGTTCGAGACATTGGACGAGGTCGCCGATATGCTCGCGCTCGACATCTCGCCGCAGATGTGGCCGATTGGAATGGGCGGCGAATTTGAAGGCCTGCTCGATTTCGCGAGCGACACGGTCGCCCGCCCCGAAGGCGGATCGCGCGAGTTTCTGGGCACGCGCGACGCTGATGCCGTGATCCCTGCGCGCTTCGCCGACGAGATCGAACTGGCGCGCGGCGGCTATCCGGAATTCGACCTTGAAGCCTTCCGCAACGGCGACCTGACCCCGGTCTATTTCGGATCGGCGCTCAAGAATTTCGGCGTCACCGAGCTGATAGATGCCATCGCCCGCTACGCCCCGCCGCCGCGCCCGCAGCCCGCCGGCGACGAGCAGATCAGCCCGGACCGTGACGAGGTCACCGGCTTCATCTTCAAGGTGCAGGCCAATATGGACCCTAACCACCGCGACCGGATCGCCTTCATGCGGCAGGTCTCGGGCACCTTCAAAAGGGGCATGAAGCTTACCCCGTCAGGGCTGGGCAAGCCGATTGCGGTGCATTCGCCGATCCTGTTCTTCGCGCAGGACCGCGAGATCGCCGACACCGCCGAGGCGGGCGACATCATCGGCATTCCCAACCACGGCACCTTGCGGGTGGGTGATACGCTGTCTGAACGCAATCAAGTACGGTTCACCGGCCTGCCCAACTTCGCGCCGGAAATCCTGCGCCGGGTGCAATTGCGCGATCCGACCAAGACCAAGCAATTGCAGAAAGCATTGGACGATCTGTCCGAAGAAGGCGTGATTCAGGTGTTCTACCCGGACATCGGATCGCAGCACATTGTCGGCGTGGTCGGGCAGTTGCAGCTGGAAGTGCTGATCAGCCGGTTGGAGGCCGAATACAAGGTTGAAGCCGGGCTCGAACCCTCACCCTTTGCCACCGCGCGCTGGATCAAGGGTGATGCCGCCCTGATCGAGGCGTTCGCCGGGTTCAACCGCGCCAACCTCGCGCGTGACCGTGATGGTGATTATGTGTTCATGGCCAAGAGCCCGTGGGACGTGAACTATCAGGTTGAAAAGAACCCGGAGCTGACCTTCTCGGCCACGAAGGAACGTTAGGGGGAACGTTAGGGGGAACGCTAGGCTTGCGAGTGGCCGGGGTTCGCGGCATGGCGCGTTTCATGCACGACACCGGCCCCACCTCGCAGACCTTTATCTCGCAGCGCCTTCGCCTCAACTACCTCGATTGGGGCGGTAGGGGAAAGCCGCCGCTGGTGCTGGTGCATGGCGGGCGCGATCATGCGCGCAGCTGGGACTGGACCGCCGAGGCGCTCCGCGAGGATTACCACGTCATCGCAATGGACCACCGCGGCCACGGCGATAGCGACTGGGTATCCGACGGAGTCTATTCCGCCGCCGATATGGTCTATGATCTAGCGCAGCTGATCCATCAGCTGGGCGTTGGCCCGATACGGATGGTGGCGCATTCGATGGGCGGCAATGTCGCGCTGCGCTATGCAGGCGCGTTCCCGGACATGGTGACCAAGCTGGTGGCGATCGAAGGGCTCGGCCCGTCGCCCGAATGGCGCGACAAGCAGCGTGCCGTGCCCTATCCTGAGCGGCTGGCCGAATGGATCGACAAGAAGCGCAAGGCCGCCGGACGCTCCCCGCGCAAATACGATAGCATCGAAGCCGCGTTTGCGCGGATAATCGAGGAAAACGCCTACCTCACCGAAGAACAGGCGCGCCATCTCACCGTCCACGGGGTCAACCGCAACGAGGACGGCACCTACAGCTGGAAGTTTGACCCGCATCTTAATGTCTGGCCGGTCGAGGATATCGGCGATGAGTTCGTCGAAGCGCTATGGGGCGCCATCAACTGTCCGGCGCTGCTGCTCTACGGCGCGGACAGCTGGGCCTCGAATCCGGCCAAGGACGGGCGCATCGCGCACTTCCGCACCGCGCAAGTGATCGAGTTCGAAAAAGCGGGCCACTGGTTGCATCACGATCAGTTCGACCGCTTTATCGCCACCTTGCGCGATTTTCTCTGAGCCAAACGAGGGGCAGACTGCGATGGATTTCACCGACGCGCTGACCGACAAGCAGATCGCGATGATTGCCGCGCAGCCGGTGTTCTTCGTGGCGACAGCGGCGGCAGAGGGCCGGATCAACCTCAGTCCCAAAGGCTACGACGCGTTTCGGGTGCTGTCGCCCACGCGGGTGGCCTATCTCGATCTGGGCGGATCGGGGAACGAGACCCACGCGCATTTGGCAGCTGCCCAAACCGACGCGGGCCGGATCACCGTGATGTTCTGCAATTTCCAGCAGCCCGCGCTGATCCTGCGCATCTACGGAACCGGACGCGCCGTGTTGCCGCAGGATGCGGAATGGGACGCACTCGCGGCACAGTTCACGCTGCTGCCCGGCACCCGTCAGATTTTCGACATCGCGGTGGAGAGCGTGCAGGGCTCGTGCGGCTGGGGTGTGCCGTTCATGACACTGGCGGGCGAGCGCGAGACGCTCAAGAAAGCGCATCGTCAGTCCGACCCAGGCAAGTGGACGGCCAAGGTAGCCCGACGCACTCGCAGCATTGATGGCCTGCCAACCCGCGCGACCGACCGTTACATCGCCGGTGAGACTGAATAATCCGCGCGACGCATCCAAATGTTGCTCAATCATTAATCACATGATCAAAATTTAGGCACGTATTTTTCCGCAGTTGCGAAGAAACTCGCCGATTCCGCTGCGTCACCCCTGTTACATAATTATGGCACGCTTGTTGCTGTGTACTGGTTGGCCGGAACAATCCGGCGCAACAGGGGCCGCAGATGAAATTCATCATCGCCATCATCAAACCGTTCAAGCTCGACACCGTGCGCGAAGCGTTGAGCGGCATCGGCATCGCCGGGATGACCGTGACCGAGGTCAAGGGCTTTGGTCGCCAAAAGGGTCAGACTGAAATTTATCGCGGGGCCGAATACTCCACCAATATGCTTCCCAAAGTGAAGCTCGAGATCGCCGCTAGCGATGATATCGCTGCGCAGGTGGTCGAAACCATTCAAGCGACCGCCAACACCGGAGCCATCGGCGACGGCAAGATCTTCGTGCTCGACCTTGCGTCTGCCACCCGCATCCGAACCGGCGAGTCCGGCGAAACCGCGCTTTAAGGGGGCGAAATCAATGAAGCGTATTTTCTGCAATGCTGCGATGCTTGCGACCGGGGCGGTCATACTCGCCGCACCAGCACTCGCCGCGCCGGTGGCGGAAGCCGCCGCCGAAGCGGCACCCGCCGTGTTCACGCCCACCGCCGAAATGGTCAACAAGGGCGATGTTGCCTGGATGATGGTCTCGACCGCGCTGGTGCTGATGATGAGCGTTCCGGCGCTCGCGCTATTCTACGGCGGGCTGGTGCGCGCCAAGAACATGCTGAGCGTGCTGATGCAGGTGCTCACCATCGTTTGCGTGGCTGCGCTGGTGTGGTTCGGCTGGGGCTATTCGATGGCTTTCACCTCCACCGGCACGCCGTTTCCGGCGATCGTCGGCGGGCTCGACAAGGCGTTCCTGGCCGGGGTCAATCCGGGCACGTTTGCCGCGACCTTCTCGAACGGGGTGTATCTGCCCGAGTTGGTCTTCGTGATGTTCCAGATGACCTTCGCCTGCATCACGCCCGCGCTGATCGTCGGCGCGTTCGCTGAGCGGGTGAAGTTCACCTCGTTGATCATCTTTGTGATCGCTTGGCTGACGCTCGCCTATTTCCCGATCGCGCACATGGTGTGGTACTGGGCCGGCCCGGATTTCCTACCCACCGCGCCGACCGACATGGGTCTGCTGTGGGGCTGGGGCGCGCTCGACTTTGCGGGCGGCACCGTGGTGCACATCAATGCGGGGGTCGCCGGTTTGATCGGCTGCCTGATCATTGGCCCGCGCATCGGGTATAAGAGCGAAGCGATGCCGCCGCACAATCTGGTGATGACCATGATCGGCGCCAGCTTGCTGTGGATCGGCTGGTTCGGTTTCAACGCGGGTTCTGCGCTTGAATCCAACGCCTTTGCGGCGCTCGCCTTCGTTAACACCTTCGTGGCAACCGCAGCAGCGGGCGCGGCGTGGGCGATGATCGAGCAGATCACCCACAAGAAGCCGTCGCTGCTGGGCGCGGCTTCGGGTGTGGTGGCAGGTCTGGTGGCGATCACGCCTGCGGCGGGCTTTGCCCACCCGGGCACCGCAATCATCTTAGGTGCCGTGGCATCGATTGTTTGCTACTTCTTCGTCACCACGGTGAAGAACAAGATTGGCTATGATGACAGCCTCGATGTGTTCGGCATCCATGCCGTCGGCGGAATTGTCGGCGCGATTGCGACCGGCGTGGTCGCTGACCCGGCGCTCGGCGGGCAGGGGTGGATCGACTACACCGCTCCGGTCGCGGTGGCTGGTGAGTTCGATATGATCGGCCAGGTTATTACCCAGTGCTGGGCAGTGGGCGTGACTGTCGCATGGACCGGTGTGGTCTCGGCCTTCCTGTTCTTCGTCCTCAAGTACACATTGGGCCTGCGCCCCGACGTCGAAGCCGAAACCAATGGCCTCGATATCTCCGAACATGGGGAGCGTGCTTACAACTAGGCACCTTCTCACAAAGCTTGGCGGGGGGAGGCCTCTCTCTCCCTCTCTCTTCCCTCCGCCTCACCGCGTTCCTCCTGCGAACGAACAAACTGACAAAGGCCGGAGTAGCGCAAGCTCTCCGGCCCTTTTTTGTTTGGGGTTCTTTTTGCGGTTCCGCCTCCGCGGGTTCGTCCTCCCCCCGCTTCGCCCTGCAGGCGAGCGGCTGGGGGAGCGCGGTCGCGCTTGCGGCCCATCCTTCGGCGGGCCGGATCAGCGCTTTGCAGTGAGCGGTGTGTTTACGCTCTCTCCGCCGCCATCACGAAGTCCGCACACCTTTCGCCGATCATGATGCTCGGCGCGTTGGTGTTGCCGCTGACGATCTTGGGCATCACGCTCGCGTCCGCCACCCACAGGCCTTCGAGGCCGTTCAACCTGAGCTTTGGATCGACCACCGCGTCCGCATCCGCGCCCATGCGGCAGGTCCCGACCGGGTGGTAGACCGTGTCAGCGCGGTTGCGGATCATCGCGTCGAGCGCAGCGTCGTCATTAAGATCAACCGGGTGGCGATCCTTCGGCCCGAACGCCTGCAACGGCGGCGCCTCGGCAATCCGGTGGGATAGGCGCACACCAGCGCGCAGCACCGCCATGTCGCGATCATCATCCAGGAAGTTCGGGTCGATCACCGGAGCGGCGGCCGCATCGCCCGATCCCAGCCGCACCGTTCCCCGGCTTTCGGGGCGCAGCACGCAGGCATGGAGCGAAAACCCATGCGCTTTGACCGTCTCGCGCCCATGGTCCTCCAGCACTGCGGGGACGAAGTGCCATTGCACGTCGGGCGCAGTCGCGCCGGGCATCACACTCCAGAACCCGCCCGCCTCGGCGTAGGGCGTGGTCATCACGCCGGTCCGCTTACGGCGGTGCTCAACAATCGCCGCCGCCATCCGCAGCGTGCCTCTGAGCGTGCTGCCGATCGGCACATCACTGTCGGTCTCCCAGCCCGAGACATAGTCGATATGGTCCTGAAGATTGCCGCCCACCGCCGGGCGATCGAGCACCACGTCGATCCCGTGCGCCTTCACGTGCGCGGCCGGGCCGATCCCTGATAGCATCAGGATTTGGGGCGAGTTGAACGCGCCCGCCGACAGCACCACGCCGCGCCGGGCGAACAAAGTCTCGGACTTTCCCCCGCGCCGGATTTGTACCCCGGTGACGCGCCCGGCTTCGATAACCAACTTTTCGACCAGCGTATCGGTGCGAATCGCGAAATTGCCCTGTTCGCGGATCGGCTCGACGTAGGCGCGCGCCGAAGTCCAGCGTTCGCCCTTGCGCTGGGTGACTTGATAGAGACCGAAGCCTTCCTGCTGTGCGCCGTTGAAATCGGCGTTGGTGCGCAATTGCAGCGCGGCGGCCGCTTCGACAAAGGCATTGCTGGTGGGGTTGGCGTAATGCTGATCGGAGACGAACAGCGGGCCGCCTGCGCCGTGGAAATCGTCGCTGCCGCGCTCATTCGCTTCGGCCCGGCGGAAATAAGGGAGCACATCGTCATAGGCCCAGCCGGTGCAGCCCATCGCCGCCCAATTGTCGTAATCCCAGCGGTTGCCGCGGATATAGACCATCGCATTGATCGCCGAGGAGCCGCCCAGGCCCTTGCCACGCGGCTGATATCCGACGCGCCCGTTCAGCCCCTTTTGAGGCACAGTCTCGTAACGGTAGTTGGCGTTCTTGAGCAGGAAGGGCATGAAGCCCGGGGTTTTAACAAGGATGTTATCATTGCGACCGCCCGCTTCGAGCAGACACACCCGGCGGGTGCCGTCGACTGCGAGCCGTCCGGCCACCGCACTGCCTGCACTGCCACCGCCGATGACGATGTAATCGAAGCTTTCCATGTTCTCTCCCTTTATTAAGGGGTAGACTAGGCAGCTTCGCTCCGCCCTGCAATCGGGTTTCTAGTCGCAACTGATGTTGCGGCTGGCGCAACATCCGCGCCGATGCGGGCCTCCTCTCGCGTTCTTGATTCCCATCTGGCGCAGATCATGTAGGATGTCTCGCGGCTGCCATCATGGCTCCAGCCAGGTTCGCGCAGCACGTAAGACAGCTTGTGCTTCCACGGCGCGCGCCAAATGTCGCTGATCATACCGATCCATTCGTGAAACACCGACCACAAGAGGTTGAAGCTGCCGAGCTGCTTGACGATACCATAACGCATCGGCTCGTCATCCACTTCCGCCTCAAACGTGCCGAACATCCGGTCCCAAACAATGAACACGCCTGCGTAATTGCGGTCGAGATAGCGCGGGTTGGTGGCGTGGTGGACCCGGTGGTGGCTGGGCGTGTTCATCACCGCCTCAAACCAGTCGGGCATGCGTTTGATCGCCTCGGTATGGATCCAGAACTGGTAGATGAGATTGAACCCGCCGCAGATCGCAATCATCACCGGGTGAAATCCGAGCAACGCCAGCGGCAGCGTGAACACGATTCCGATGGTAAGGTTGCCGGTCCAGGTTTGGCGTAGTGCGGTCGAGAGGTTGTAATGCTGGCTCGAATGGTGGTTCACATGCGCTGCCCACATCCAGCGGATGCGGTGTCCGGCGCGGTGCGACCAGTAATAGGCGAAATCGTCGAGCACGAAGCACACAGGCCACGCCCACCACACCGCCCACCACTCCGGCCCGAAATCCACCACCCGGTAATCATAGGCCAGGAACATCAAGGCCAGGGCAGCGCCGCCCAGCAGCGCCCCTGCGACGGTCGAGCCAAGGCCGAACGACAGGCTGACAAGCGTGTCTTTGGGCTCGTAGGCTTCGGGCGCGCGCAGCTTGGCCCAGATCATCTCGGCCAGCACCGCGATCACGAACAGGGGCACGGCATATTGGGTGGGGTTGAAATCAGGCATCGTGACCGTGCTGTAGCCGATTGATGGCTTCCGCCCAAGTCTCTGGTTCGGCAAGATCGAGGAACACCCTGCCAAAGCGCGCCTCGCCGCAATCGACTTCGAGCGCGGACTGGCCTAGGTCTTGCCACAGATGGGCCTTGGCCGCACCAGTCAGCACCCGACCGGCGAACCGGTTGCCGTGCCGCTTGATCAGCATGATCCGGCCTTGCGCGTCGGCGGCCAGCGCGCTCGCCCCTTGGTGATCGAGCGCGATGGAAATCGGCAAGAAGCAATCTTCGATCTCGGCCGCTGCCTGCCGCACATTATCGGCGCTCCGCAGCAACGGCATGCCGCCCAGCCGCAGCCACCAAGCAAGCCCCGCCAGCGCAAGAATCGCGACCAGCGATCCGGCGGTCTGGAGCAGCAGCGGCGGGATTGCCATCTTGGCGCCCTAACGCGCGGCGAGCATGTCGATCATCGCGCGAATCGGGCTGACATCGTAACCCGCTGCTGCTGCGATTCGCGCGATGGCGTCGGGATCCTCGCCCTGTTTAGCCGCCGCCAACGCCCATAGCAGGGTCGATCGGGTGCCCGAGCGGCAATAGGCAAGAATCGGCCCCTCGGCCTGTTCCAACGCGGTAATCATCGCATCGACCTGCGGTGCGCTGAAGCCCGCATGGCCGATCGGAATGGCGACATAGTTGAGGCCCGCGGCCGCTGCGGTAGCGGCGATATCGGCGCCCTGCGGAGCGGCGGGCTCCTCGCCATCGGGACGGTTGTTGACGATCATCGCCACCCCCGCAGCCGCCGCAGCGGTGACATCCGCGAGGGTAAGTTGCGGACTCACCAACACATTTTCGGTCAGTCTGCTAAAATCGGCCATAATGGTGTCGTGGCTCCCCAACTCCGGTTGCACCTGTCATGCCCAAGAGCGACACGGCGCACAAGCATTCCCGGCGCTTGGCCGCAGATCACCGCGCGCATCGGTAAAATCGTTCGCAAAGCAAGCTTTTGTACGCTATATCTCACGCTACGTGCGCACCGAACGACAAGCTCGGCGCGCCTGTGTCCGGTGCGGCTCACTGTCCACGACACCGGCGCAATGGAGGGCGGGCAGTGTGGCAAGGTACATACTGATTTATGGGTTACGATAAGGGACGCCGGCGCGGCCGCGACAAGCGCGACGGTTTTGGCGAAGATAGCTTTGATCCGTTTGGGGGCGGGGCGGATGGTTTTCAGCCTCCGCGCGACTTCGGTGGCGGCGGCGACCGGTTTGGCGGCGGCGGCGGTGATCGATACGGCGGTGGCGGCGGCGGCGGCGGTGGTGATCGCTTCGGCGGCGGCGCGCCGCGCGGCGGGGGCGGCCCGCGCGGCCCCGGCGGTCCCGGTGGCGGCGGCGCTCCGGGCGGCGGCGGCGGCTTCACCCGCATGCCTGCGCAAATCGTCGGCACCGGCAAGGGTATGGTCAAGTTCTTCAATGTCCAGAAAGGCTTTGGCTTCATCCAGCAGGAAGGGGGCGGGGAAGACGTCTTCGTCCACATCAGCGCGGTAGAGCGCGCCGGGCTTGAAGGACTGGCTGAGGGGCAGGAGCTTCAATACAACCTCGTGGATCGCGGCGGTAAGGTGTCGGCGCAGGATCTTCAGATGGTTGGCGATGTGATCGCGGTAGCGGCCAAGCCCGCTGCTCCGCAGCGTGAGCTGACCGGGGAGCGAGCCAAGGGCACGGTCAAGTTCTTCAACGCGATGAAGGGTTTCGGCTTTCTGGTCCGCGAAGATGGCCAGCCCGATGCCTTTGTGCACATCAGCGCGGTGGAGCGTTCAGGCCTGACCGCGCTCAACGAAGGCGAACGCTACGAATTCGATCTCGAAGTTGACCGGCGCGGAAAGCATTCCGCTGTCAATCTCACGCCGGTCGAGGGCTGATTACGCCGCCCTGCCCCCGCAGTTTGACGCGGGGGCAGGGGCGCAGTACGACTTTGCGGATGGCGGCTCTGGTTCGGGGCCGCCATTTGCGTTTAACCCCAAAAGCTCTTTTGCTCAGGATAATGCCGATGTCGATCGCTCCGCTCATGCCCGTCTATCCGCGCTGCGGTGTCCGGCCCGTGCGCGGCGAACACTGCCACCTGATTGACGAGGACGGCACCCGCTATCTCGATTTTGCAAGCGGCATCGCGGTCAACCTGCTCGGCCATTCACACGCAGGACTAATTGGCGCGATCCAGAGCCAAGCGGCAACGCTGATGCATGTCTCCAACCTCTATGGCAGCCCGCAAGGCGAGCGGCTGGCGCAGTGGCTGGTCGATACCACCTTCGGCGACACGGTATTCTTTACCAATTCGGGCGCCGAGGCGGTCGAGGCTGCGATCAAGTGCGCGCGCGCCTATCACCAGAACGCGGGCGAAGCGGGCGATGCCAGCCGCTTCGAGCTGATCACCTTCCACAACGCCTTCCATGGACGCACGATGGCGACCATCAGCGCCTCGAACCAGACCAAGATGCATCACGGCTTTGCGCCGTTGCTCGACGGGTTCAAGTATGCTCCTTTCGACGATCTTGAGGCGGCCAAGGCGCTGATCGGGCCGCACACCGCGGGCTTTCTGGTCGAACCGATCCAGGGCGAGGGCGGGATTCGCCCCGCGTCGCAGGAATTCATGGAGGGCTTGCGCGCGCTCGCCGATGAGCATGATCTGATGCTGATCCTTGATGAAGTGCAGTGCGGCGTAGCGCGTACCGGTACGCTTTATGCCTATGAGCAATATGGGATCGTGCCCGATATCCTCGCCACCGCCAAAGGCATCGGCGGCGGGTTCCCGCTTGGTGCGTGCATCGCTACCGAGAAAGCCGCGCGCGGGATGACCTTTGGTACCCACGGATCGACCTATGGCGGCAACCCGCTGGCGATCGCGGCAGGGATGGCTGTGATGGAAGCGGTCGCCAACGGCGAATTTCTCGCGTCAGTGCGCGAGAAGGGCGAGCGGCTGCGCACCCGGCTTGAACAGTTCATCGGCAATTATCCCGAGCTGTTCGAACTGGTTCGCGGCAAGGGCCTGATGCTCGGCATCAAGATGAAGATGGAAAGCCGCCCGTTCTATGTGCACCTGCGTGATCATCACCAGCTGCTGACTGTGGCAGCGGGCGACAACACTATCCGCGTCATACCGCCTTTGGTAATTGGCGACGCCGAGATTGACGAGTTTTTCGAAAAGTTATCAGCCGGTGCGGCGAGCTTCAAGGTGCCCGAACCGGCATGAGCGGCGCAGGGGGGTCATACCGCCACTTTCTTGATCTTGGGGATGCCGGGGGGGATGCCGTGGCGGCGATGCTGGGCGACGCGATTGATCGCAAGGCCGCCCGCGCCAGCCTGCCCACGGGGGCGGCGGATGCCGATGCCCCGCTCGCGGGCCAGGTGCTGGCGCTGGTGTTCGAGAAAAATTCGACCCGCACTCGCGTCAGCTTCGATATCGCCATGCGCCAGTTGGGCGGTTCGGTGTTATTGCTCGATTCGGCCTCGAGCCAGCTCGGGCGCGGAGAAACCATCGCCGATACGGCGCGGGTGCTGAGCCGGATGGTAGATGGAATAATGCTGCGCACCGATGATCACGCCAAGATCACCGAGATGGCGCGCTACGCCAACGTGCCGGTGATCAACGGCCTGACGGACAAATCGCACCCCTGCCAGATCGTCGCCGATCTGCTGACTCTGATCGAGCACGGTAAGGCGCTGCCCGGCCTTGAGGTCGCGTGGTTCGGCGACGGAAACAACGTACTGCACTCGATCCTCGAGGCAGCCGGATTGTTCAAATTCAACGTCCGGGTGGCGACGCCTGTGGGGTTCGAGCCCGATCCGGCTTTTGTTGACACCGCGCGCGCGGGCGGGGCGACGGTCACGCTAACGCGGGACGCAGACGAGGCAGCGCGCGGGGCGGATGTGATCGTCACCGATACCTGGATCTCGATGGGGCAGGCCGACGCTGCCGAAAAGCGTGCGGCGATGGCGCCCTACCGGGTCGATGCCGCGCTGATGGCGCTGGCCAAGCCAAATGCGATCTTCCTCCACTGCTTGCCTGCACATGTCGGCGATGAGGTCAGCGAAGAGGTGTTCGAAGGCCCGCAGTCGGTGGTGTGGGACGAGGCTGAAAACCGAATCCACGCGCAGAAATCGGTCTTGCTGTGGAGCTTTGGGCTACTCGGCAATTGAGCCGCTATCGACGACGACGGGGGTCTTCCGTCTGCTATGATCTATCCCCATATCGCGCCGCATGACTGATATGACCGAGACCTTTTCTGACACCCTGATGGGCTTCACTCTCCCGGGCCGTAGCGCGCGCGGCCGCCTCGTGCGGCTCGAAGGCGTACTAGAGGAGGTGCTGTCGGCGCATGATTATCCCACCCCGATCACGCATCTGCTGGGCGAGGCCTTGGTGCTTGGCACGCTGATGGGCGGATTGCTCAAGGGCGAGGCCGCGCAGATGACCATGCAGGCGCAAACCAATGGCGGGATTGTCAAGCTACTGGTGTGCGATTATCGTGCGGGCGCAGTGCGCGGCTATGCCGATTTCGATGCCGAGCGGCTGGAGAGGCTGGGGGCAAATCCCACGCTCGGCGCGCTGTTTGGCGAAGGATATCTCGGGATCACCTTCGAGACCGAGGGACGCCAGCGTTATCAGGGTATCGTGCCGCTCGAGGGCGACAGTCTCGCCGAGGCGTGCGAAATGTATTTCAGCCAGTCTGAGCAGATCCCGACGCTGATCCGCGTTGCCAGCTGCGCCGGGACGCGCGGGCGCATGGCCGCCGGCCTTGTGATCCAGCATCTTGCCGATGGCGAGGAAGGGCGTGAGCGGCTGCATGTCCGGTTGGACCATCCCGATTGGGAGCATGTCGCGGCGATGGCAGGCACGATCAGCCACGATGAATTGCTCGATGACCGCTTATCGCTCGAAGGCATCGTCTGGCGATTGTTTCACGAGGAGGATGAGGTCAGGGTGCAATCCGGCGCGGCGCTATCGCGCGGCTGCCGTTGCAGCACCGAACACTACGCCACCATCGTCGCCCGTTTCCCGCCCGAAGAACAGGCGGAAATGCGCGGACCTGATGGGATCATCGCGGTCGACTGCGCGTTTTGTTCAAGGACTTTCGCGCTGACGATCTGACGGTTTGTCGAAAAAAACCCCCATATGTGGCAGAGCCGTCGATAACGGCCATCCGCCGCGCAAACACCGGGCCCGAGGAACATCATGACGCATTCGACCAAAAGCACATTGCGCGCGCTGGCGCTGGGGGGCCTAGTTGCCGGGGCGGCGTTGTGGTGCGCCGTGCCGGGTCTGGCGCAGGACAACGGCCTCGCGATGCTTTCAACGCTCACCAAGGGCGAGTGGACTATCAAACAGCGCGGCGGCGTGCCCGATCGCAAGATCTGCCTCAAGTCAGGGACCGAGCTGATCCAGCTGATGCACCGCCAAAACGGGTGCAGCCAGTTCGTGGTGGAGGATGGCGCCGTGCGCGTCACGGTGCAGTATACCTGCCCGGGCAATGGCTATGGGCGCACCAGTATCCGCCGCGAAACCGGTGCGCTGGTGCAGCTTGAAAGCCAGGGGATCCAAGATGGGGTGCCATTCCAGCTGCTGGCCGAAGCGCGCCGCACTGGCGCGTGCTGATCCGCTCGGATTGCGTTTGCGACCGTGCGTGTTAGGGCCGCGGCATGAGCGTATCGGAACACAATCCCGCGCAGCCGATGGCCGTAGTGCTGCTGTCTGGCGGGCTGGATTCGATGGTCACGGCAGCGATGGCACAAGAGGCCGGTTTTTCGGTCCAGGCGCTGAGCGTCGATTACGGGCAGCGTCACCGACTTGAGCTCGAATCCGCGGCGCGCATCGCCGAGCGTTTGGGGCTTGCCCGGTATACCCGCATCGCGCTCGATCTACGAGCTTTCGGCGGGTCTGCGCTGACCGATGCGATCGACGTGCCCAAGCTTGGGGTGGGTGACAACATCCCCGTGACGTATGTGCCCGCGCGCAATTTGGTGTTTCTGGCGCTAACCACCGCCTGCGCTGAAGCGGCAGGAGCGCACGACGTGTTTATCGGAGTGAATGCGCTCGATTACTCGGGCTATCCCGATTGCCGCCCGGAATTCATAGCCAGCTTTGCCGAGACCGTTCGGCTCGGCACCAAGGCCGGGGTTGAGGGCGCCCCATTCACGATTCACGCACCGCTCCAACACATGACCAAGGCCGACATCGCCCGCGAATGCGCCCGGCTCGGCCTTGACCCGGCGTGGAGCTGGTCGTGTTATGATCCGACATCCGAGGGGCTGGCTTGCGGATTGTGCGATTCCTGCCGCCTCAGGAAAAAGGGATTTGCCGAAGCGGGGATCGCCGATAGCACCCGCTACAACGCCTGACGGCCACTAGCGCAGGACGATAATCAAATTCATCTGGAATAGGGGATTATCTTTGAGCGAAGAAGCGATGGCGGCAAAGGACCGCAGCGAGCAGGCAGTGCCGGCCTACAGTTGGTATGCCCTCGGCGTGCTGGTGCTGGTCTATGTGCTGAATTTCATCGACCGCCAGATCCTCTCGATCCTCGCCAATGACATCAAGGCCGATCTCGGGGTCGATGATGCCTATCTCGGCTTTCTTTATGGGACCGCATTTGCCGTGTTCTATGCGCTGTTCGGTATCCCGCTCGGCAAGTTGGCCGATGGCTGGAAGCGCACCCGGTTGCTGGCGATCGGTCTGACTTTGTGGTCGTTGATGACCGCTTTGTCCGGATTCGCCAAGAACGCGACGGTTCTTACTATCGCTCGCATTGGCGTCGGTGTTGGTGAGGCGACCGCGAGCCCTTCAGCGTATTCCCTGATTTCCGACTGGTTCCCGGCGCGCCTCCGGGCCACCGCGCTCGCGATCTATTCGTCGGGGCTTTACATCGGTGGGGGGGTGTCGATCTGGATCGGCGCCCTGATCGTCGAGAACTGGAACAAGGCCTATCCGGGGGGCGGACCGCTCGGGCTGGCGGGATGGCAGGCGGCGTTTCTCGCCGTCGGCATTCCAGGACTGTTGCTGGCGTTGTGGGTGCTCTCACTCAAAGAGCCGGTTCGCGGTGCGATCGACGGATTGGCTACACCAGAAGCCTCCAAGCCCTTTGCCGGGTTCATGCGCGAGCTGGTCGAGGTGATCCCGCCGTTCACCCTGATTGGCGCGGGGATGCGAGGGGTAAGCGCGTTGGCGATCAACCTCGCTGGCCTCACTTTTTTCGCGGCGTCGGCGGTTGGATTGACCCAGCTTGTTCCGGCCTCGGCCAATCTGATCCCGGGCTTTGCGGACGGGACCTTCAAGGTATCGGACCAGTGGCTGTTCCTCGGGGTTGGCTACTATGCGGTATTTAGTTGGGCAATTGGGCTTCGGGCACGCGATCTGCCGACCTTCCGACTGACGTGGGGCTCGCCCGCGTTCCTATGCGTGATCCTCGGCTACGGCATGGTGGCGTTCATGGCCTACGCCAACAGCTACTGGGGAGCGCCCTATGCCGAGCGCGCGCTGGGGGCAACCAAGTATGAACTTGGCGCATTTCTGGGCGCTCCTGCAGCGCTGGCGGGCTTCCTAGGCGTGGTGCTTGGCGGGCGAATGGCGGATTTCCTTCACGAACGCCGGTCCAATGGTCGCATTTTGGTAATCCTGTTCGGCCTAGTTGCCCCGCTGCCAGTGGTCTATTTCGCATTCACTACGGATAGTCTTCCGGTATTCTACGTGCTGAGTTTTTTCGCTCAGATGTTGACCGCATCGGCGCTCGGCGCTGCGGCGGCGGCCAGTCAGGCTTTGGTCCTGCCGCGGATGCGCGGGGTGGCCACGGCGACCTTCTTTCTGGCGACCACGCTGGTCGGGCTTGGGATTGGGCCGTTCATGGCCGGCTATGTTTCGGCCATTCACGGAGATGACTTGTCGGCCGGGGTGATTTCTACACTGATCGTCGCGCCGATCGGGCTTGTGCTGCTGCTCAGTGCGCTGGTGCTCTATCCGCGCGCTATGACCCAGATCAAACATCGCGCCGAAGAGGCCGGCGAGGGCTTCGGCGATCGGTTCGACTGACGGAGAAATCTTCGCAGTCGGCGGGGTAAGGCAAGCTTTCAAGAATCTTGGCGCAGCCGCCTTTTGCAGAGCTCAATTGCTACGGCCCTATTCGTTCGATGCTATGCCGCTGTTTGGCCTACCGTTCCTTGGGGGCCGCGATTGGTTTTGGGCATTTGCTGATTGCCCAATAAAAAAGGGGCCGGATCACTCCGGCCCCTTTTTCTGTTAATTTGTAACTTTCATTTACATACCCGAACCCGGGCCGTAAGTTACCTCCACGCGGCGGTTCTGCGCTTCACGCACACCGTCGGCGGTCGGGACGCGCGGCTTCGATTCGCCGAATGCTTCGCCAGTGATCCGGGCACCCGGAACACCGCGACCGGTCAGGTAAGTCCGGACCGAGGCATTGCGACGCTCGGCCAGAGCCACGTTGTATTTCACGCTACCCGCACGGTCGGTGTGACCGGCCAGCATGACGCTCGCCATGCCGCAGTTGGCATAAGCGGTGACGGCGCTGTTGAGGATACTGGCAGCCTCAGAAGTGATGTCCGACTTATCGAAGTCGAAGAACACAATGTACGGACCGGTGTTGCACGGAGCCTTCGGCGGCGGAGGCGGAGCCTTAACCGGCGGAGGCGGAGGCGGAGGCGGGGGCGGAGGCGGAGGCGGCGGAGCCATCGGCTCTTCCCCGCCAAAGTTGTAAGTGATCGAGCCGAGCAGCGAGTGAGTGGACAGGCTGGTATCAAGCGTACGACCAATCGGGTCGAGAAGATTGATATCAGGCGCGTTGAAGTAACGATACTTCAGGCCAACATCCCACGAGTCGCTCAGAGGAGCGCGAACGCCCGCAAGCAGTTGCCAAGCGAAGCCGGTGTCCGAATCGTCCCAGACGCCAGGGCCGTTGGTGTTGACGCGGCCATCCATGTCCACGCGCGCCACGCCGACGCCGCCGCCAGCAAAACCTTGAATGCCATCGTCAGACCCGAAATCGAATAAGCCGTTGAGCATGAAGCTCAGTGCATTTGTCTCACCCAGCGCTTCGCGGGTGTCGCGGAAAACGTTACCAATGGGCGGATTAAGCGCCAGTCCTTGGTTGCCGGCCTGAACTTCGGTCAGGTCACCGGCACGATAGCTGGCTTCCGCTTCGAGGCGGAAAGCGCCGAAATCGTAACCGACAGCCGCACCGAAATCGTAACCGGTGTCGTAGTCAGCGGAAGCGTTATCAATCGCACCGTTGACGTCGATGTTCTGGTCTTCGACGATCATCACGCCGCCATCACCCTGAATATACCACTGCCCTTCACGGGCCAGTGCAGGCGAGGTTAGCGCGGTCGAGGCCAGCGCCATCCCAATGACGAGTTTGCGCATACTGGATTTCCCCTTTGGATTAAACTTTAGGCACGCGCGGTCTCTATCTTTTACACTCCCATGAGGCAAGCAATCAATGCCGGATTGGTGTTGCAAGAATGTCGCGCTAGCGTGCCAGTGGCAAGAAATGCAACCAAACCACGCGCCAGAAATAGGCATTGGCGATTGTTAGGTCTAGTCCGAGCCGAGGATACCGATACCCTGCAAAGACTGGATGAGTGACCGGATTGCCGTCCGAGCTTCGCTGTCGACGACGGTGCCTCCAGTTGGCAGGCCCGGCGCTCTTGCCCGCTCCCATTGCGTTGCGAACATAAGCGTGTGACCTGCCGTCTGGTCGAACATTTGCATACCTTCGCGTGCGCCAATAAAGTGCCATGCGCCCCCGATCATCACTGCAACCTGATCCTCGCGCCCCGCCCATGCCTGCGACGCCGGGGACATCACGCGGAAGCAATCGCCGTCAGCCGCAGTCGCGGGCGGTGCGGGCAGGGATGCCTTGACGGCGCGTACGTACAGGGCATCGAGAATGCACAGCGCCTGATTGACGAAAAACTCCTTTTGCGCCTGTCCTGCAATCAGCAACGGCAGACCAATGGCAGGCGTGGAACTGGCAAACGTGATCGGATCGGACATGGAAACCTCCGGGTCAGGGCAGTGAAACGAGCATCAGCGGCGGAGACTGGTCGAAAGTGCCAACCTGCCTGACCCACAGATTGTCCGGGCCGTGCGCGTCTGTCAGGGCGGCACGATCCGCCAGGGTCAGGCGCAGCCAAGGCACATCGCTTTGCCAAACGACATGTGGCGACTGGACCGGGCCGTAGCCGACGAGATAAGCCTCGCGCTCCTCGACCAGCGGCACCTCGACGCTGTCGTCCCAGCGCCAGTGGCCGCGCGCGCGCCGGGTCCAGCGGTAAAGGACTGCCTGATCAGCTTCGAGCGCGGTGCGCGGATGGACCGGGCACGGCGGTCGTCGTGACAGGCCCGGATTAGCCAGAAGCGCAATCACAGTTTCTGCATCACCAGTCCCGATCGCGGCGATTCGCGAGCTCGCCAGCGGCGGCACCAGAAGCGGATCAACCGCGACCAGACTGTCGTCGATCAGGAGGACCGGCGTTTGCGCGGCATGGCCTTTGGTGGCATCCGGTTCGGTGCCACCGCGTCCGCGCAGCAGGCCGGAGAGGCGCCAGCGGCCTGCGCCCAGTGGCACGGCGTGCAGGAATTGCACCAACTCGCCGCCGATCAGCATCCGGTTCGTGCCGGAGGCAAGGCCCGTTAGGTCGGTATCCGTCAGGCTGAAATCACTTGCCACAAGGTCGATCGTCGCTTCAGCCTTAGGTTCGAACAACAGTGTCGACGAAGGTGTGAGCGGCTCACCGAGCGTTCCCATGACCGCCCGCTGTGCTCCGGTCGCCCCAAGGTCGACCAAGGTGCTCCCCTGAACCGCGAACAGTGCGGCGCCGCGCCATGCGCTGTTCTCAGCCGAAGCAGCAGCGAAGATTAGCGGGTTGGATGGATTGGCATTGGTCTCGGGCGGCAGTTCGACCACGACCAGCCGCGTGGCGGGGATCACCAAATCGATCGGCGACAGGTTCTCGCCCGGATCGGTTGCGCGCGGTGTGCCGGAGGCTGGCGCAAGCCGCTCAAGCTCGAGCGCTATGCCGCGATCCAGCCATTCCCAGCTGCGCATCAGCCACTGGCCAGGGGTATCTGGCAGGCGGACGATCGCGCCGGGAGTAATGCGCGGGTCGAGCTCGCCGATACGCCAGATCACGGTCTCGTGCTGCCAGCGCGCCCGGTTGGCGCTGTCATTGGCGAGTTGTCGCGCGCCTGCGGCAGTCATGGTGGCAGGCAGATCGATCATCAGTTCGCGGCCCGTCCGCCGGGTGCCCGCAGCGCGCTGCACGCCGGTCTGGTAGTCGCGTTCCTCATCATAATAGCGCAGCGCCGCCGGCTCGCGGGTGGGGATACCCGAACGCTGCTTGTGGCGCGCCTCGTCCTGCGTGCGGTCATCGGCCGCAAGCTGTTCGGGCAGGGTCAGAATGTCTCCGTCGGCAACACTGCGAGGTGCTATCGTCAAGCCGTCGCTGCCCGAAATGCACACCAGCGGAATAACTTGATCGATCGCCGCTAGGGTCGATGCCAGCGGCCCGCCTTCGTCGGCAAAGCCGCGGGCATGGGCCAGCGGCGCGCCGGCGGGAAGGGGCGTTGCGCCGGGCACCAACTGCGCCAGCGATACGGTATCGTCGCCGCCATCTGCAAAAATCTCGAAGCTGAGAGCCGGGATGCGGTTGCCGTAATCACCTAGCTCGAGATTCTCGAACACGACATAGGCGCAGTCCCGGAAGGCCGGCGCTTGGCCGCCTTTGGCCGCAGCAATCAGCGGATCGACCAGATCGTCGCCAAAGCCGCGATAGACCCGCAGGCTCCCGCCGACCTTGATGTCGTCCAAGGCGCCGCGCAGCAGATTGCCGTCCGCCCAGATCCGGCCAACCCGGGCAATCGGCGTGCTCGAGAGCGCGACGGCAAAAGAGGCGGAATAGGAATAGGCGGTGGTCGAGGGCTGGCCCTTGCGTCCCTTTTCCTTGCGCTTGCTCTCGACCAGATCGGTCGACCAGATCACTGTGCCGGGTACTCGCATCCGCCCGAACTGGCGCGGGATCGCCTGGCCATAGCTCGAGGTGCTGATTGCCAGCTCGCGCAGGCGCGGTCCTTCGCGGCCTCCGGGGCGGAAAATGCGCTGATCGACCTGCTGACCAATCAACGCGCCGATCGATCCGCCGATCGGCCCCCCGATTGCGGTGCCGATAGCAGTAAGGAGCAAGGTCGCCATGGAGTTAACCTTCCGAAAGAGACGCGGCGCGCCACTGTGCGCAAATTCGCCACTCGGGGTCCAGCGGCTGCCGGACCACCCGCCTGAGCCCCGCGTGGGCGTGAATGACGCTGCCCGCGTCAGCTGCGATCACGAGATGGTGTTGACAATGCGCAAGCGCGATCAGCAGCACGTCGCCTGGGCGCAGCGGCCCAGAGGATGGCTTAAGCCCCGAACGCCCCGCGAGCGGCAGCCATTGATCAATGCTGAGATTGCGCAGGCCATAGCCGGTGGGGGCAACCGGCTTCGCCCCGCTCGCAGCCAGAGCCGTTGACACCAGCCCGACGCAATCGAGCCCGGTGTCTGGATCGCGCCCGTGCAGCCGGAACGAACAGCCGACCAGATCGAGCGCTGCCCCAGCCAGCGCAGCGCCGGGGTCGCTCATGGCTGACCGTAGCGGGCAAGCAGGTCGTTGCCCGGCAGGAACGGCTCGCCCCGGAAGTTGGCAGCATTGCCGAACCGCTCGGCGCAGGTGCCGATCGTGTGATCGCACCCCTCGCGCAGTTCGGTTCGCGTGCCGAGCGGCGTGCCGGCCACCAGCGGCCGGTCGAGCGCCAGCCAATCGCTTGCCGCATCGATGATCCCGAAGGCCACGCCGGTCTGCGGCCCGGCCATGAAGCGCAGTCGGCCATCGACATGAGCCTCTCCATCAAGGCCCGAAAAACGCACCCGATTGCCATCGAGATCGACTTCGGCAAGCGCGTGCACCGCAGTGAAACCAGCCGCCGACAGCCCGCAGCCTCGCCCGCAGAATTCGGCCCTGCAAGTCGGGCTGGTGCGCGGCACCAGATCCTGTTCGAGCAGGCTCTTGGTCGAACGCAGCTCGGCGGCGAATAGCGATTGGTCGTCTTCGATCCGGCCGATCTGGCCGGTGTAGAGCGTGTGGTGATCAAGGCTGGCCCAGTCCACCGCACCGATCTCGATTGCGGCCTCGTCGAATAGGCCGGCCGCCAGTTCCGCTTCGCGGATCGAATCGTGGTTGAGCGCGCCCTGCACCTCGGCGCTGTCGTTGCTCAGTTCTGATGTGAGCCGAATCGCTGCCGGGATCATTCCAGGGGCGGCCAGATGCCGGAGGCCGCCAAAGCTAAGGTCGCGGTCATGGCTGGTAAACGCGAGCGCAGCGCCGTCGCGGCGATAGATGCGCCAGAAGGTCGCTACCGTATCCAGCTCGCGGTCAAAGAACACGCGCATCAAGCGGTCTCCCTGATCTCGATCAGCGGGACCGACGGCGCCTCCCCGGCAGCGAAGTTCACCGCTGCGATGTCGAGCCGATCTTCGGCGAAGCGCACCGGCACATCGAACCTAAAGCCCGCGCGCACCTCGGCCCCCGACGGCGGGGCGGCGACCAACCGCAGCATGCCCTTCTCGCCCAGCGTCCACCCGGTGTTCGCCGCGCCTCCGACGCTGACCACGAGCGTCTCCGCGCGCGGGCGGGTTATCGGGCGCACCTGGGGCTCGGCGGAGCCATAGGATTTGGTCAGCTGGAAATCGGCGCGCGCGCCGTCACCTACGCCGATCAGCTGGTCGAGCATGCTCGGGCTGCCGGTCATCGCGTTCGAGCTGTTGTCGAACGGGTCCATGACCCGGAACCCGCGCGCCGGGCCGCGCCGGGCGCGGAAGAAGGCGATCAGTTCGGACAATTCGAGCTCGGACCGGATGCCGGGCCCGACATCGAAGTGCAGCCGCGCATCCGACCACAGCGAATTGCGCCGTTCGTGCCCCGATGCCGTCACGGCGATCGAGGTCGAAAACTCGGGCGCGACCGAAGCGCCTCGCCCCAATGCAAAGGGGTAAAACACGTTGTCGAACGGGTCCATAGTTTGCTCCGGTGGAGGGGCGAGGCGGGTGTAGCCATCGCGGTTGACCTGCGGCAGTGCCCACACATAGCGGCGCGTGATGCCGCGTGCGGCAGCTTCGTCGATTCCGCTGTCGATGCGGGTCCAGAATGCTTCTGCATTGGACGGGTCGAGCACGAAGCCGGCGAGATAGTCCTGATCGGCGAGCGGATAGCCGAGCCGTCCGTCGACGAAAACATAGGCGGCACGCCGGGCGGCATCCGCGCCGGCGGTGAGCCAGTCGTAATCCTCAAGCTGCAACCGATCGAATGCCGGGGCAGCCCAGCCAACCGGCAGGTTGGCGCGGTATAGCTCGGGCGTGGCGGG
Source organism: Sphingomonadales bacterium (assembly GCA_038210785.1). Classification (GTDB taxonomy): domain Bacteria; phylum Pseudomonadota; class Alphaproteobacteria; order Sphingomonadales; family Sphingomonadaceae; genus Erythrobacter. The sequence continues at coordinate 51,171 of JBBQWH010000007.1, forward strand.
ATCGAGGATGGTCGGCGTGAACGCCAGCAGCAACACCTCGGCCGGGCCGTCTGCTGCGGCGCGCACTGCCGCTGTCAGCGCAGCGGTCGATTGCGCCAGCAGCGCACCCGCGGCGTCGAGCAGCGCTCGGCCAGCGACATCAATCGGCGCGGTCAGATCGGTGATGACCGGCGGATTGCCGCCGAACGCAGACTTGGCCGCATCATCGTAAAGGCAGATCTCGCGTGCCGCCGTCACCCACCACCATGGCTCGCCGATCTGAAAGCGGACTGGGAGACCTGCTTCATCCAGGAGCTCCACGAATGCCCGCGCAACATTGGCCAACCATGCCATCGCTTGGGTATTGGCGGGCGACAGCAAGCTCGACGGCGGAACCCACCCGGTCAGCGCAGGAGCGCCGCTGGCGGTGCGCTGTTTCCAGCTCTCGGGGCAATAGGCGTCGAACAATTCGTACGAGAGTGAAGTGATCACCGTGAGCTCGCTAGCCCGCGCCAATTCGAATAGGTTGCGGTGCCAGACAATCGCCGGCTTGCACAATTGGCCCTGCGGCGGCGCCAGCAGGCCGCCATCCGTCTGCCGTGCGAGCCGCATGAAATGGCTCATCCCGACATAATGAACGATGTCTTCGCGGTAGCCGAGCCCGGTGGTGGCGCGCAGCAGCCGCGCCGGGGTCTGGTTGTAGGCATCGTCATAGGCGGTCGCCATCCGGATCCCGTGCGGGGGCAGAAGGACGTCGCCCAGTTCGACCATCGCCCGCGCGCCGTCTGCAAGGATGTCGGACATCACCACCGAACCGTCGAACCGCGCAGGAAGCGGTGCGGCGGATCCCGAGACATACCCCGGGGCGACCAGCGAGATGAACATGCGGTCAATATCGCCCGCGAAGATCGGATCGCCCGGAAGGTCATAACCGCTCTCGAGGGTCGAGAACGGCAAGGTAATGCGCGCATCGGTGGGCGAGCCTTGCGCATAGTTCCAGAGCCTGACGTACCAGGTGCGTGGGTCTCCGCTGGCATCGCGCCCCTCGATCGTCAGCGTCGGGCCGTTGGGCTGGTCGAGCGCGATCACGCCATCGGATTGCCAGCGAAAGCTTAGCGTGGTGTTGCGGTAGTCACGGTCGGTCTCGTAGGCGAGCAGCGGGTGATCGAGCGTATCGGAGCTTTCCCAAATCAGCCCGATCAACTCGCCCACGTGGTGCAGTTCGACGTCTACCCTCAGCGCGTCGGGGCCGATCGTCACCGCTGAGGCCATTGCCGGACGGGGGAAGTTGACGGTCCAGAAGCGCGGATCGAAGCGCTGCATGAAGGTGCTTTCCTGCGCGCGGCGTTCGCGGGCGAGCCAGAATGCCATGATGTGTCCCCGATCAGACCTGTTGCAGCGAGCGGCGCACCGCGCTGGCGATCTGACGCGAAGAGCGCTGCATCGCGGTGGGGGCGGCCTGCCCGCGCGGGACTGCGACCTGGATCGCCACCCGGACGTCGCGGCTTGGTCCGCCCATTCCTGTATCGACCCGCCCGGCGGCCGTCGGCACGAACACCTCGGGCCCGCGCTCTCCGACAAGATAGGCCCGTCCCGGTGCGACCGGGCCCCCGGTGGCCCGCCCCGGCAGGCCAAATAGCGCGCCCAATGATTGGCCGATCAAGCCGCCAAGGCCGCCTCCGCCCCCGCTCGCCCCGCCGACCAGGTTGCTGAGGCCCGATTGCAGCGCATACGCGGCGATTTCGTTAAGCGCGTTGAAGGCGACGCGTTTGAGGTCGTCAAACCCCAGGCTCCCCCGCCGCAGCGCACCCAAAAGCCCGTTTTCGAGCACATTGCCCGCGCGCCCGAACCCGTCGAGCAGCGAGCTGTCGAGCGAACGGCGCATCGCGTCCACATCGCTGGCAAAGCCATCGGTGCGGGCGCGAACGTCGATCACCAGTTCTTCGAAAGTGTCAGTCATGCTTGTCGCGCTCCATCATATCGGCGATCAATTCGCGGCTCGGCGGGGGAAGCGATGCGAGGTCGTCTGGCGCAGACAGCGCCATCACGAGTTCGGCGGGCGTTGCGCTCCAAAATTCAGCGGGGCGCCAGCCGAGGACGCGGGCAGCACGCCCGCACCACCGGGCGGCAGCCTCGCCAAAGTTCTGGTTCATGCCGCGCCCTGCAACACCTGCGCAAGCACGGCGCGCACCGGCTGCGTTGCGCCCACCAGCCCCATCGCCAACACGGCCTGACCAACCGCGTCCCGCTCAGGCCGACTTTCGCCCGGCAGGCTGTGCCACAACAGCGCGGTCATCTCAGTGAGCGTGAGCACGCCGCTTGCTGCCCGTTCAACCAGCGCAAAAAGCGAACCCAATTCGGCTTCGGCCAGCACCAGGTTCTCAAAGCTCGGGCGCAGCACATAAGTCACGCCGCCCACCGCCAAGGTGCACTCGCCGCGCAAGGAATTGGCGGCGGCGATCATGCCGGAACCACCGGCCCGGAGCTTTCCAGCTGAAGCGTGTAATTGCGCTCCCCGTTGAAGTCCCCGGCATAGTCGAGCCGCTGGACGAGGAATCGACCCCGCAGCTTGGCGCCGTCTTCGAACGAGAGCTCGTAGTCATCAAGCGTTCCGGCCAAGGCATGGGCGCGCACCGCGTTTTCGGCAGCGCTGCCAAGGAAGATCCCTGCAGCGCTGACCGAGACCGAGCGGGTGCCGGCACCCGACAGCAGATCGCGCCAACCGCCCGATTGCTTGTGCGTGACGACCACCGTATCGCCATTGATCGACATTTGCGTGGTCCTGAGGCCTGCGACTGTCTGATAGACCGGGGGCGAGGCGGCGTCGGCGATTTTGAGCAGGAAGGCGGCGCCGGATTGTGCGGGCATGGGCTTACTCCGTTGGCGATTTCGAGCCGGGTGGCTTCACTTGGCGGCTCGCAAATCGCGGGAAAACAACTAAAGCGGGTCAAACAGGCGGAAGCGGTATTCCAGCAGCGCCGCCCGGCGGTTATCCGCACGTGCCTCGCTGCGCGAACGCAGGAAGCGGATCGAGGCGAGCTCAAACCCGGGTTGGAACGGCGGCAGATCGAGCACCCGGCGCTCGATCGCGGTCAGCAGGTCGGCATCGCCTGCGGTCTGATCGGTGTAGCTCTCCAGCTCGAGCGCGATCCGGGTCTCGCGGCCCGCGCGGTCCTTGCTGCCCCAATCAATCGAGGCGCTGGCCGCTATGCCAAGCCACGGAGGGCTGGAGCTGAGCGGAGCTTC
>JBBQWH010000008.1:0-49118 GCA_038210785.1 Sphingomonadales bacterium
ACACCACGTCGATCGCACCGAGAATGGCGGTCGCGTCGGGCAGCATGTGGCCATTGGACATGAAGTCGATCGTCATCACGCCTCGATCAACCCAAGTCGCGTCTCGATCCGATCAAGGCGATGCTCCATGCGGTCGATCCTCTTGTGGGTGCCAGATACCGTCACTTCCACAGAAGCGATCCGGGCTGACATGCTCGATGTCGCTTCTTCCAGCGATGCCAAACGACCTTCGACGTCGCCCAACTTGATCTGGATGCTCGACAGTTGGCCCTGCATCTTTTGCAGAACCGAAAAGATCAATTCGTTGCTGACATCATCAGGCATGGCGCACTCCTTCCACCATCCTCATAACAGAATTCCGACCAATCCTCACCGGTCGCACTCCCCGAACACCACGTCGATCGCACCGAGAATGGCGGTCGCGTCGGGCAGCATGTGGCCTTTGCACATGAAATCCATCGCCTGAAGGTGCGAGAACGCGGTCGGGCGGATCTTGCAGCGGTAGGGCTTGTTGGTGCCGTCGCTGACGAGATAGACGCCGAATTCGCCCTTGGGGCTTTCGGTCGCGACGTAAACCTCGCCCGCGGGCACGTGGAAGCCTTCGGTGTAGAGTTTGAAGTGGTGGATCAGGCTTTCCATCGACTGCTTCATCTCGGCCCGCTTGGGCGGCGAGACCTTGCCATCGGTGCTCGCAATCGGCCCCTGCGGCAGATCGCGCAGACACTGGCGGATGATCTTGGCGCTTTCGTAAACTTCTTTAACGCGCACCATGAAGCGGTCATAGCAGTCCGAATTGGTGCCGATCGGAATGTCGAACTCCATCCGGTCATAGACGTCATAGGGCTGGCTCTTGCGCAGATCCCATGGAATGCCGGCGGCGCGGAGCATCGGGCCGGAAAAGCCCCACGCCACCGCGTCATCGCGGCCGACAATCGCGATATCGACATTGCGCTGCTTGAAGATGCGGTTGTCGATGACGAGGCTCATCGCGTCTTCGAACAGCTGGAAAAAGCGGTTGTCGAGCCAGTCGCCGATATCCACCAGCAGCTTTTCCGGCACATCCTGATGCACGCCGCCGGGACGGAAATAGGCGGAGTGCATCCGCGCGCCGCTCGCCCGCTCGAAGAAATTGAGGCAATCCTCGCGCAGGTCCATGACCCACAGGTTTGGCGTGAACGCGCCGACATCAAGGACGTGGGCGCCCATGTTGAGCATGTGATTGCAGATGCGGGTCAGTTCGGCGAACAAAACGCGCAGATATTGCGCACGGATCGGCACTTCCAAGTTCAGCAGCTTCTCGATCGCCAGCACATAGGTGTGCTCCATCGCCAGCGGCGAACAGTAATCGAGCCGGTCGAAATACGGCAGTGCCTGAAGATAGGTCTTGTGCTCGATAAGCTTTTCGGTGCCGCGGTGGAGCAGGCCGATATGCGGATCGATCCGCTGGATCACCTCGCCGTCCAATTCCATCACCATGCGCAGAACGCCGTGCGCGGCCGGGTGCTGGGGGCCGAAATTAATCGTGTAGTTAGAGATCACTTCGCCGGTGGTGGTGAGCGATTCTTCGCGTTGCATCGTCATGCGCCGCCATCCTTCGAGGTTGGATTGGGCGCGCCGGGCGCAGGCTTGTCGCTGGCCTTCTGAGAAGGCGACGTGACCTTGGCGGCATTGGCGTTGGCGGCGATACCCGCGCCGGTCTGGCTAACGCGTTCAGTGGTCTTGACGTCATTGACCGTAGGCGCGCCGCGCGACTTTTCATCGCCGGGCAGTTCGTAATCCGCGCCTTCCCACGGGGACAGGAAATCGAAATCGCGCATTTCCTGCGCCAGTTCGACGGGCTCATACACCACCCGCTTTTCCTCTTCGGAATAACGCAATTCAGTGTAGCCAGTCAGCGGGAAGTCCTTGCGGAACGGGTGCCCCTCGAAGCCGTAATCGGTGAGGATGCGCCGAAGATCAGGGTTGCCCGCAAAGGTCACGCCGAACATGTCGAACACCTCGCGCTCGAGCCAGCCCGCATTGGGCCACAGCGTAGTGACCGTGGGCACCGGGGTGTTCTCGTCCGCCGAGCACTTGACTATCACGCGGTGGTTCTTGGTCAGGCTCTGGACCATGTAGACCACCTCGAACCGCTCGTCCCGGTCAGGGTAATCGACGCCGGCTATTTCCATCAGCTGCTGGTAGGCGTGATCATCGCGCAGGGTTTGCAGCACCCGGGCAATATCGTCGCGGCGGACGCGGAACGACACCTCGCCATGCGCTTCGTGCGCTTCGATCAACCAAACGCTGATCGCTTCGCTAAGGGCGTCGATCACGCCTTCGTTGGAGGCGTATTTCGGGGCGGAGTGGTGAACGGCCACAGCCCTTACCTCTCGACCGTGCCGACGCGGCGGATTTTGCGCTGCAATTGCATGACACCGTAAAGCAGAGCCTCAGCAGTCGGCGGGCAGCCGGGAACATAAATGTCTACCGGCACGATCCGGTCACACCCGCGCACGACCGAATAGCTGTAGTGATAATAACCGCCGCCATTGGCGCAGCTACCCATGCTGATCACATATTTGGGGTCCGACATCTGGTCGTAAACCTTGCGCAGCGCCGGGGCCATCTTGTTGCACAGGGTGCCTGCTACGATCATCACGTCCGACTGGCGCGGAGACGCACGCGGGGCCGCGCCGAATCGTTCCATATCGTAGCGCGGCATGTTCACATGGATCATTTCGACCGCGCAGCAGGCGAGCCCGAAGGTCATCCACCACAGCGAGCCAGTGCGCGCCCATTGGAATAGGTCTTCGGTCGAGGTGACGAGGAAACCCTTGTCATTCACCTCGGTCTTCATCGCGGTGAAATAGCTCGCATCAGGCGTGCGCACTTCGCCGCCCGTGGCCGTCGTCAGCGCGGAGATATCGGGCAGTCCCCGAGGAGGCGTCACGATGGTGTTCATTCCCAGTCCAACGCCCCTTTCTTCCATTCATAAGCAAGGCCGACAGCAAGAATGAACAGGAACACCATCATCCCGCCCCAGCCCACCCAGCCTGTCTCCCCCAGGCTGACCGCCCAAGGAAACAGGAAAGCAGCTTCAAGATCGAACACGATGAAGCTGATTGCGACGAGGTAAAACCGCACATCGAACTGGCTGCGCGCGTCTTCGAACGCAGGAAAGCCGCATTCATATTCGGAGAGCTTTGCGGCATCGGGATTGTGCGTACCGGTCAGCCGCGACACCGCCATCGGCGCGACCACGAACAGGACCGAAAGCCCAAAGGCGACCAGTACGAATAACAGTATCGGCAGATACTGGCTGAGATCGACCACGGCGATGTCCAAGCTATTAATCCCGTGGTCGCCCTAAGCCTGTCGTACCGCCTGCGCAAGCCTCCGACTCGGGCAAAAGCCCCCAAGGATGTTGCAGGAAATCGAACATTCCTTGCAGCCGCCGACGCGAGCTTGCGGCGCCCACTGCGCTCACTTCATCATGTTCGCCGCCGCCTTATCGGTCCCCTTGCCATAAGGCGGCTTGATCCCGCCCAGCTTGGCAATGTCGATCTTGGGTTGATGGTACACCGCGCGCGCGTGGCTGAATTCGCGGAAGCCTTCGATGGCGTGATAGCTGCCCATTCCCGAGGGGCCGACCCCGCCGAACGGCAGATCCTCCATCGAGACATGGAACACCACATCATTGGTAGTGACCCCGCCAGAAATCGTGCGGGTTAGCACGCGTTCCTGTTCGGTGCGATCCTCGCCGAAGTAATAAAGGCCCAGCGGGCGATCGTGATCGTTGATGTAATCGACCGCCTGATCGACCGACTTGTAGGTCATTACCGGCAGAAGCGGGCCAAAGATCTCCTCCTGCATTGCGGTCATATCATCGGTCACATTCTTGAGGATGGTGAGCGGCATCTTGCGCTGGTTGGCGCCCCCGAAATCCTCGCCTGCAGGGTTGACCTCGATCACCTCAGCGCCCTTGCCGCGCGCGTCTTCGACCAAGCCTTGCAGCCGCTCGAAATGGCGGTCTGAGACGATCGAGGCGTAATCATCATTATCGAGCACGCGCGGATACATCGCGGTAGCGGCGCTGACCACGCCAGCAATCGCCTCGTCCTGCTTGTCTTCGGGCACGATCAGGTAATCCGGCGCGAGGCAGATCTGGCCTGCGTTCATCATCTTGCCCAGCGCAATCCGCTCGCCTGCGCGCGCAAAATCGGCGCTGCGGCCCATGACGACTGGCGACTTGCCGCCGAGTTCGAGCGTGACCGGCACCAGATTGGCCGCCGCCGCCTGCATTACCCGGCGCCCGGTCGCGGTCGATCCGGTGAAGACGAGGTGGTCAAACGGCAGCGAGGAGAACGCCGCCGCGACTTCCGGCCCGCCGGTAATCACTGCGACCTCCTCAGGTGCGAAATACTCGGCCACCAGCTCGGCCATCAAATCACTGGTGCGTTCAGTAAATTCGGACGGCTTGATCATTGCGCGATTGCCCGCAGCGAGCACCTGCATCAGCGGCGAGAAGGCGAGATTGACAGGGAAGTTCCACGGGCTTAGGATCCCGATCACACCCTTGGGTTCGTAACGCTCCTCGGCCCTGGCACCCAGCAGGCCGAGCGGGAATTGCACCTTGCGCTTATCTGCCTTGGCCCAGCGGTCCATGTTTTTCAGAGCATCATTGCCCGCACCGACGGTCCCGGCGATGTCGGTCAGCATCGACTGATGGATCGAACGGTTGCCGAAATCCGCGCTCATCGCCTTGCACAAAGCCTCGCCGTGATCCTTGAGCAGCGCGATCGCCCGGCGGATGCGATCCTTGCGCTGCGACATCGGTTCCGGGCGCGATGCGGTGAAGGCGGCACGCTGACGGGACAGCAGGGCTTCGAGGTGTTCGCGGCGATCATCGGCCATGTCATTCTCCTGCGCAACGAAGCTGCGTTGCAATTTGCGACGCTTTCTTGCGCAAAGTCCGCGCGGGTGCAACCCGCTTCACTGGCCCCGCGATTGCCATACAAGATGCGCTTGACTACATCTCCGGGAAATTCTCTTTTCGTTATGCAAGGACACAGGTCATGACGCAACTTTCCTCCGCCGATCCGATCATGATCCTGTCCTACGCCCGCACCCCGATGGGCGCGATGCAGGGCGCGCTGGCCGAGGTGTCAGCGACCGATCTTGGCGCGGCGGCGATCAAGGCGGCGGTTGAGCGTGCAGGCGTTGCCGGCGCAGATATCGACCGCGCTTATATGGGCTGCGTGCTCCCGGCAGGTCTCGGCCAAGCTCCGGCGCGCCAGGCAGCAATCAAAGCAGGCCTGCCGCTGTCGGTCGAAGCGACTACGGTCAACAAGGTTTGCGGATCGGGCATGCAGACCGTGATCATGGGTGCCGAGGCGCTCGCCAGCGGCACGATCGACATGGTGGTCGCAGGCGGGATGGAGAGCATGACCAATGCACCCTACCTCCTCAAGAAGCATCGCTCGGGAGCGCGGCTCGGGCATGATACTGCATATGACCATATGTTTCTCGATGGGCTCGAGGATGCCTACGAAGCGGGCCGGGCAATGGGTACCTTTGCCCAAGATTCCGCAAACGCCTATCAGATGACCCGCGAGGAGATGGACGCCTTTGCGATCGAATCGCTCGTCCGCGCGAACCGCGCGATCGAAAGCGGCGCGTTTGCCGGCGAGGTCGTGCCAGTGACGGTCACTACCCGCGCGGGCGAAGTGGTGGTAGAGCATGACGAATCTCCCTCCAAAGGCCGCCCCGACAAGATCCCGCAGTTGAAGCCCGCCTTCGCCAAGGACGGGACGATTACCGCGGCGACCTCAAGCTCGATCTCCGACGGCGCCGCAGCGCTTGTGCTCACTCGTTCGAGCGTCGCCGCAGCCAAGGGCCTGACCCCTGTCGCGCGGGTGGTCGCCGCTGCCGCCCATGCCCATGCGCCAGCGCAATTCACCACCGCACCGATCCCGGCAATCCAGAAAGTACTCGCCCGCGCTGGGTGGGGGGTCGACGATGTCGATCTGTTCGAGGTTAATGAGGCCTTCGCCTGCGTCGCGATGTTCGCGATGCGCGATCTCGGCATCACGCATGACAAGATCAATGTGAACGGCGGCGGCACGGCTCTGGGCCACCCGATCGGCGCGAGCGGCGCGCGGATCATCGTGACGCTGCTGGCTGCGCTCAAAGCCCACGGAAAAACCCGCGGCATCGCGGCGTTGTGCATCGGCGGCGGGGAAGCGACGGCGGTCGCGGTCGAACTCATATGAGGCGGCGCGCAGACTTACTGGCTTTAACCGATCCCCGACAAGCGGATAGCGGCTCTATTCGTCGCCCGGCAACACCTCGGTACCCCACAGCCGCGCCGCGTTGACCCAGCCCTTTAGGCTTTTGCCGTCCTCGCGCTGTTTGGGGTTTGCAAGATCAACCTCGCACCATGAAGTGCGGCAGCGCAGCAGGCTCGCAATGACCCCGGGTTCGGCCCGCCATTTGAGGGCCGACGCGCCCTTCGGTTCAGCTCGCACATCGACCAACCCCGCGCCCGTCAGCAACACGCCGCGCGCCGGGTTCAGCTGTCGCGCGGCGATCCATCCCTGCGTGCCCTCCTGGTCCTCGACCAAGCGCCAACCTTCGCGCACGCGCACCACCTTCACTGGCAGGCCTTGGCGCTTGTAGACCCAACTGATCGGGTATTCCTGGCTCGGCCCGACGCGCATCCGCACCTCGTCATAGCGCAGGCTGGCCCAGTACGGCAGTTCGCGATCCTGCGCATGCAGCGGTGCAACCACAACAACTAAAGCCAGCATTAGCACAAGCCCGAGCGCGGCGAAAAAGCGGAATCCCTGCATTCCTGATCCGATAGCGCGTTCGCGCGTGCGGATTCAAGCGGTGCGTGCCGGATCGCGCCTTGACCGCGCAGGCCCTGTGGCATTAGCGCCAGAACCATGACCCAGCGCCCCGCCCGCCCGCTCAGCTATCGTCCGCGCGTGATTGTCACCCGCCACCTGATGCCCGAAGTGGAGGCGCGACTACGCGAGCTGTTCGATACGGTGCTCAACGAAGCCGACGTTCCACTTACCCGCGACCAGCTTGCCGCCGCGATGCAGGATTGCGACGTGCTGGTGCCGACCGTGACCGACCGGATCGACGCCGATCTGATCGCGGGTGCGGGCGAGCGGCTCGGCCTGATCGCCAATTTCGGCGCGGGGACTGAGCACATCGATCTCGCCGCCGCCGCCGCGCGCCGCATTCTCGTCACCAACACCCCGGGCGTGTTCACCGATGACACCGCCGATATCGCGATGGCCGGGATTATCGGCGTGCCGCGCCGAATTCGCGAAGGCACTGGCCTGGTGCGCAGCGGTAAGTGGACCGGATGGGCACCTTCGGGTCTGCTCGGACGCAAGTTGGCGGGCAAGGTGCTGGGCATCATCGGCATGGGCCGGATCGGTCAAGCGGTCGCCCACCGCGCCCGCGCCTTCGGGCTGGAGATCGCCTACACCAATCGCAAAGCCCTGCCCGAAGCGCTCGAGCGGATGCTGGGCGCGCGCTATGTCGGCGATGTCGATGCGCTGATGGCCGAGGCTGACATTCTTACGCTGCACTGTCCGCTGACCGACGACACCCGCCACTTGCTTGATGCGCGCCGGATCGCGCTGATGAAGGCAGGCAGCAGCATCATCAACACCGCGCGCGGTGAGTTGATCGATCAGGAAGCGCTGATCGCGGCGCTGCAATCGGGCCATCTCGCGGGCGCGGGCCTCGACGTCTATCCCGACGAGCCCAATGTCGACCGCCGCCTGATAGAACACCCCAACGTCATGACCCTCCCCCACATCGGCAGCGCCACCGCCGAGGGGCGCGAGGCTTCAGGCCACAAGGTGATCGCCAATATCCGCATGTGGGCCGACGGGCACAGGCCGCCGGATCAGGTGCTGACGGCGCTGGTGCGGGGTTAGCCGCCCAGCTCTGAGGAATGTTCGGCGGGACCGGCGTGCTCGTGCAAGATCGCGAGGATGCGCCTGATCGAGCGCCGGCTCGCTGAAAACTCGAAATGCCGCTCATCGGCCTCGATCGCGATGTCTCGCTCCTCCTCGCGTCCGCGCGATGCGGCCGGAGCCACGATGCCATCGAGCGGTGACCATACCGCGATGGTCTTGACCGTCGGCTTCAAGGAAGGATCATCGGGCAAGGCGGGCGCATCGACCTTGTGATCGTTGATTGCCTCGTAAAGCCGCCAGGCGTTGTTGGCGCGCCGGTCGCCCGAAAACGGCGTGCCGAGCGTGATGACCAGCGCGGTCATACCGGGATGGCGCTGCGCGAGCACGCGGGCGTATACGCCGCCCAGGCTAATGCCGATCAGCACCACCGGGCGCCGACCATTGCTTTGATGTACCGCCGCCAATCGCGCCTCGGCAGCAGCGAAAGCCTTCGGTGTGACACCTGTCACCACACCGAGACGCGAAGCATAGGCCCGGTAACCGGCCGCCCGGAGCGTGCGCCGCAGCAGTGACGTGGCATAGTCACTCGAAAGAATGCCGGGAAACACCAGCACCGGGCAAGCCGCATCGCGCGCAAGCGGCCCCTCGATGCGTACCGCGCGCATGGGGCTCGACCAGATCAGCGGCAGACGCGGAAGTTCGCGCAGCCAGCGCGCAAGTGGGGGTGGCCCGCTATCGCCGGGTCCACCCGCCATTAATCCCCCGTCAAGATCCGCTCGACCAATTCCCCCACACTCGGCGTGTAGCCGTTGGAAAAGAACGGATCGGACTTGAACCGGTAGGCCGAGTGGCCTGCAAAGGCGAGGTTATCTGCCGGATCATCGCCGTGGGCGATGTCCTGCAAGGTCTTTTGGATACAGAAGCTGCGCGGATCGGCCAGACGCCCGGTGGTGTGGTCGTCGTGGTCCATCCAGCTCGAAAAGCTGCAATGCGACAAACAGCCCATGCATTCCTGTTGATCCTTGCGGATTACATCGCGCGCGTCTGGCGTGACGAACACGATTGTGCCGTCAGGGGTCTTCAATGGTTCGGTATGCCCGGCGCGCATCCAGCTTTCGGCCTTGCACTTGTCCTCGGGGCGCAGCCAAAAACTGCGCGCCTTGCCGTCGTCACCAAGCTGCACGGTGCCCTCTTCCGCGCCGCGCTTGAAGAACGGGATCTGTCGTTCGGATCGGTGCATCAGGTCATACAGGAACGAGGTCTTGACCGCGCTCGAGTAGAACCCGGTGGGCGAGAATTTGTGAAGCAGCACATCCCCCGGCTCGACATTCCGGAGCAAATCTTTCCACACTTGCGGGATCGGGCTTTCCTGCGTCAGCAAGGGCCGCGTGCCGAACTGGAACGCGATGGTGCCAAGCTCGGGATTGTCGATCCAGTCGTTCCATTCGCGCAGGTACCACACACCGCCCGCCATGATGATCGGCACGGTGTCGGCAATTCCTTCAGCGCGCATCATGTCGCGCAGAACCTTGACGCGGGGGTACGGATCTTCGGGCTTGGTCGGGTCTTCAGCGTTGGAGAGGCCATTGTGCCCACCCGCCAGCCACGGGTCTTCATAGACCACCGCCGCCATCAGATCGGGGACCTTGTGATACGAACGCTTCCACAAAGCGCGGAACGCCCGGCCCGAGCTGACGATCGGGAGGTAGCACACGTTATAACGCGCGGCGATTTCCGCGAGCTTGTAGGGCATGCCTGCCCCGCAAGTGACGCCGGTAACCATGCCGCGGGTGTTTTCCAGCACGCCTTCGAGTATGGGCTGCGCCCCGCCCATTTCCCACAACACGTTGATGTTGATCGCGCCCTTGCCGCCGGCCATCTCGTAAGCCTGTTTGACCTGCGTGGTCGCGCCATCAATGGCGTAGCGGATCAGTTCCTGATGGCGCTCGGCGCGGGTGGCGCCGAGGTACACCTGCGGGATCGGGTTGCCGCATGTATCGTAGCTGTCGGCATTGACCGCGCTGACCGTGCCGATCCCGCCTGCTGCCGCCCACGCGCCGGAGCTAGCATGATTGGTGGCCGATACGCCCTTGCCGCCTTCCACCAGTGGCCAGACTTCGCGACCGCCGTAGACGATCGGGCTCAATCCCTTGAACAATGCAGTATCCCTTTCGCGCCAATACGGCGCATGCTTTCGAATTCTTGCCATAGTGCGGGTGACCGCATGCCGCAACCTTGGCGGGCGGGCGGGCTCAGCCCGCGTCGCACACGCGGATTGCTTCGGGTTTGGTGCGCGCAGTCCCACGTTGGAAGCGTGCAAAATAACCTTTTATATCTGGCCGTTCAGTATATTCGACGAGGATATAGCCGACCGCCTCGAACTCGCAGAACAGCAGCCTGTGGGGCATGCCATGGCCCCCTACCGGGCTGTCGGTTTCCACGACAATGATCTGGCCTGCGGCATTGAGCCCTGGCCACATGTTCCACAGGAAGGCGTAAGGATCGGTCACTTCGTGATACATGTGGACCATGAAGATGCGGTCGAAACTGTCGGCCGGGAGCTGCGGATTGTCCACGTCGCCGAGCTTGATCGAAATGTTCTCGAGCCTGTCGCGTTCGACCCGGCGACCGAGCCGGTCCAGGGCTTCGCGACTGATGTCCTGCGCCAGCACCCGCCCATCTGCGCCCACGCGTTCGGCCAAGCGAACGGTGTAGTAGCCCTCGCCCGCTCCGAGATCGGCGACAGTCATGCCGACGCGAAGTTCGGCTAGGTCCATCACCACCTGCGCCTCGCTGCGCCCGTCGCGTGCATCCTCGTTCGAAAACTGGTTTGAGACGACCTTGGCGACCGGGCGATCGGGCTTGGGAAATACGACCGCGCCATCGGGCGTTGCGCCTGTGGCCGGTGCGATTTTGTCGCACCCGCCAAGCAGCAGCAAGCCGAGCATCGCAAGGCCGGAACGGAAAGCGCGGCGCTGCACCAACCCTACTCCACGTCCTCGATCTCAACGGTCTCGCCCGTCACCCGCTGCGCCAGCGCAGCCGAGATAAACGGGTCGATTGCACCGTCGAGCACGGCATCGGGCGACGATGAGACGACGCCGGTGCGCAGATCTTTGACCATCTGGTACGGCTGCAACACGTAGGAACGGATCTGGTGGCCCCACCCGATTTCGCTCTTTTCCTGATACTCACCCGAAGCCGCCGCCTCGCGAATGGCCATTTCGCGTTCGAACATGCGCGCCTTGAGCATGCCCATCGCAGTCGCGCGGTTCTTATGCTGGCTACGGTCGTTCTGGCTTGCCACCACAATCCCGGTCGGCATGTGAGTGATTCGTACTGCGGAATCGGTGGTGTTGACGTGCTGACCGCCTGCGCCTGAGGCACGATAGGTATCGATCTTGAGATCACCTTCGTTGATTTCGATATCGATATCATCGTCGATCACAGGATAGACCCAAACGCTCGAAAAGCTGGTGTGGCGGCGCGCGGCACTGTCATAGGGGCTGATGCGGACAAGCCGGTGAACCCCGCTTTCGGTCTTGGCGTAGCCATAAGCGCCTTCGCCCTTGATCAGCAGCGTAGCGGACTTGATCCCGGCCTGCTCGCCGCCCTGATACTCGACCGTTTCGATCTTGAACCCGCGCCGTTCGGCCCATCGGCCATACATGCGAAACAGCATTTCGGCCCAGTCCTGGCTTTCGGTCCCGCCCGCGCCTGCGTGGATTTCGAGATAGGTGTCATTGCCGTCGGCCTCGCCCGAGAGCAGCGCCTGCACCTTGTCCGCGTCCGCGCGGTCGGCGAGGCGTTCGAGCGTCTTTAGCCCATCGTCAACGATGCTGTCCTCGCCCTCGGCCTCGCCCAGCTCGATGAACTCGACTGCATCGGCCATTTCGGCGGCGATCTCGTTGACTGTGTTTACTGCAGTTTCGAGGTTCTTTTGCTCGCGGCTGATCGTCTGCGCCTGCTTGGGGTTATCCCATAGCGTGGGATCCTGCACCTTCGCGTTCAGTTCATCGAGCCGCCGCAACGCGCGCTCCCAGTCGAGCGACAGGCGCACCAGTGCCAGCGCCGCCTCGATCCGGTTGATGTAAGCCTGGGCCTCGGCCCGCATGATCTATCCTTCGGTCACGCCAAAAAAGTCGGCCCCGCTTAACGCTGGCGGCGCGATTGTAAAGCGCCGCCGCGTTGGCAAATGCGCACTACTTCTTGAGCGCGCGCACCGCCGCGAGGGTCTTTTCAACATGGCCGCGGTAATCCGAGTTGGAATGCACCGCGACAATCCGTCCATCGCGGGCGATCACGTAGGAGGTACGGCTGGCATAGCCCGAGCCGCCTGAAGCCACATCATAAGCCGACATGACCTTGGCGCTAGCGACCCCGACCGGAAAGGCGTCGCGGCATTCCTCGCGGCTGAAGCGCTTCAGGGTGGCGATGTCGTCGTTCGACATACCGATTACGCTCGCGCCCGCCGCTTTGAACTGCGGCATCGCCGCGGCGAAGGCGTTGGCCTCAAGCGTGCACCCTTGGGTAAAGGCCTTGGGGTAGAAATAGAGCACCACCGGACCCTTGGCGAGTGCGGAGCTAAGTGTGAAGCCGAACTCCTTGCCCGCGAGCGCTGCACGGGTGGAGAAGGCAGGTGCCTTGGTTCCGTTCGGCAATTCGGCCGAAGCGGTGGTGAAGGTAGCGGTCATGCCGATCAAGGCAAGCGCGGCGAACAGAGCGGTGCGGGTCAGGTTCATGCCCGGTCTAACCCACCAGCCCCTGTTGCGGTTCCAGCGCACCAACAAAGCCGATCAAAAAGCCCCGCTCTGCTCCTCGACGAAATCGACCGGCTGCTCTTCGGTCACATCGACCGCCGCGCTTTCAACAGAACGGCGTGCGGCCCGGATCAGAGCGAGAATCTCGTTGCGCTTGGCAGCGATCGCATCCTGCCGCGTGTAGCGCTCGGGCTCGGTATCGGGCTTGAAGGCCTCCCAGATGATTGCCGATTTGGGATCGTCGGTCGGCCAGCCATCGAACACGCGCTTGCCCGAGCGACGGTCGATCCGCACCATGCGCACGCCGGTAGGCGCGACCGGGGGAAGATCGGACCACTTGGGGCGGGTCTTCTCGATCAGGCTTTTGATAATCGGTGCGGCGATCGTGCCGCCAAAGGCATAGCCGCCCATGTTCCGCGGCTGATCGAAGCCAACGTAAGCGCCTGCGATCATCGCTTGCGTGCCGCCGATGAACCACACGTCCTTGGGCCCGGTGGTGGTCCCAGTCTTGCCGAACAGTGGCAAGCCGAGCGGGTTGAGCACCGTCGCCGTGCCGCGGCTGACCGCGCCGCGCAGCATGTGCATCACTTGAAACGCGGTGCGTGCGTCCATCGCCTGCGTGCCTTTGACCCCAAACCGGGGCATTGGCTTACCATCCCATTTGGGCATCTTGCAGCCACGGCAATCCCGGTTGTCCGCGCGCCACAGCACCTTGCCGCGCCGATCCTGCACATAATCAACAACTGTGGGCGGGTTCAATCGCCCGTGGTTTGCGAGCGCGCTGTAGCCGGCGACCATCTTCACCAGCGTCGTCTCTCCTGCGCCCAGGGCTGTCGAAGGATAGGCCGGGAACTTGCCGATCCCAAGCTTTTCGATCTCTTTGACCACGTTGGGCATACCCGCAGTCATGCCGATCTGCACGGTCATGATATTCTGCGACTGTTCGAGCCCGTACCGCATCGGATGCTGCCCGCCGCTGCCGGTACCACCGCGAATGCACTTTTCGCCCAAATTGGCGCCCTGATAAAAGCAGAACCGCGAGTTATCGACCTGGGTCGAGGGGGTCATGCCATTGTCGAGCCCGGCGGCGTAAACGAACGGCTTGATAGTCGAACCCGGTTGGCGCATCGCCTGCGTCGCGCGGTTGAAATCGGACAGGCGGTCATCGAACCCGCCTTGCATTGCCAGCACCCGGCCGGTTTGCGCACTTTCGACCACCAGCGCGCCTTGCGCTTCGGGGATGGTGCGCACCTGCCAACCATTACCCGCCGGGCTCGCAGCGATCACATCACCGGCCTTCAATGCGTTGGGCAGGCCGGAGAGCGGCGCTTCGGTCCCGTCGGCAAAGCCGATCCGCGCCGCGCTGCCGCTGCGGCTGGTGACCACGCCGACCCGCCAGTCCCTGTAATTGATGCCGAGCGGCGAGCTTTGCAGCTGTCCCGCCCAGTCGCCGCCGCTGACGTCAAGGGTGGCAATCGGCCCAGCCCAGGCGCGCCCACCATGATAGCGCAGTAGCCCTTCACGCAGCGCATCGCGCGCGGCAATCTGCATCTGCGGATCGAGCGAGGTGCGCACCCACAGCCCGCCGGCATAAACGCTGTTGCCGCCATCATCTGCCGTCTCACCAAACCGCGCGATCAGCTCGCGGCGTACTTCTTCGAGAAAGTATCCTGCATCGACGCTGCGGGTCTGCCGCTGGGTGACCATCCCCAAAGGCTTGGCCGCCGCCGCCCGGCGCTCCGACCCGGTGACGAAGCCATTGACCTCCATTTGCTGGAGCACAAAATTGCGCCGTTCGAGCGCTGCCTGCTCCTGCCCCTTGCGGCCATAGCGTTCGGGCGCCTTGGGTAGGATTGCAAGGAATGCCATCTCGTGCAGTTCGAGATCGCCCACATCCTTGTCGAAATAGGCGCGCGAGGCCGCCTGTACGCCGAAGCTGCGCCGCCCGAGCGGGATTTCATTGAGGTAGAGTTCGAGAATTTCCTGCTTGGTAAGCACCTGCTCAATGCGGCCGGCAAGGATCATTTCCTTGAGCTTGCGGGTGACCGAATATTCATCGCCCAGTTGCAGGTTCTTGGCGACCTGCTGGGTGATGGTGGATCCCCCCACCGCACGCTCGCCCGAGCCAAGCTTGCTGGCATAATCGAACACCGCATTGGCGGTGCCGAGGTAATCGACCCCGCCGTGGCTAAAAAAGGTCTTGTCCTCAGCTGCGAGATAGGCGTTGATCAGTTTGTCGGGGAAATCGGCGAATTGCAGCTGCACCCGCCGCTCGCGGGCGTAGGAATGGACAATCTCGCCATCAAAACTGCGGACCACGGTGGGCAGCGGGGTCTCGTAGGTCAGCAGCGCCTCGGCCTCAGGCAGGTCGTTTGCCAGCCACACGAACACCGCGAGCCACAGCGCCAGAAACACGCCCAGCGCAAGCGCGGCTAGCTTAAACAACAGGCTCTGCCGCCACTTCTCCTGGAACCACCCCAACGCACCGCGCAGATCGCGATTCACGCGGTAGCGCAGGTAGGCCCATGTTGATGGGGAGCCGTGATCCTGAATGGTGGCGGGTGTCGGCTCGGTCATGGATGGCACCATAACTAGCACGCCGGGCTCAGCCAAGGCTAGCCGCTTTTGGTCGCTATTCCCCTCCCGCCGCCGCATCGCTGCGACGCGCAAAATAGACCCGGATCGCGCGCGCCATCACGCTGGCATATTGCGCCCGGCCCGCAAGCGTGGTCAGCCGCACGCGATCATCGCGGTTGGTAACAAAGCCGCTTTCGAACAGGACCGAGGGCACATCGGGGGCGCGCAGCACTGCAAGCGCGGCCGCTCGCCGCGGCTGCGGGTGGAAGGCAAGCCGCTCGCCGCCTTCACGCACCAATAACCCGGCAAAATCGAGTGCGTCTTCCTGCGTGCGTTGCTGCGACAGCTCGACCAGGATCGTGCTTACCGCTGCGCTCTGCCCGCCCAGCGCGATGCCATTCAACCGGTCGGCATCGTTCTCACGCGCAGCAAAGCGCGCCGCTGCCTCGCTCGAGGCTTCGTTCGATAGCGTGTAGATGCTAGCCCCGCTGACTTCGGCCCTCGTGCCGGCGGAATCGGCATGGACCGAAATGAACAAGTCGGCATCGAGCAGCCGCGCGATCTCGGGCCGACGTGCGAGCGGCAGGATGCGGTCGTCAGCGCGGGTCAGCGCCACGCGGATACCGCCGCTGCGCAGCAACTCGTCGCGCAGCGCGAGCGCGATTCCAAGAGTGATGTCCTTTTCGCTGATCTTGCGCCCCTCAGGGTCCATCCCGATCGCGCCCGGATCGCGCCCGCCGTGCCCGGCATCGATCACCACCAGCGGGCGCGCAGGATCATCGGGCCCGGCAATCGGCGGCAGTGCGGTCGGCGCCTGTGTCTCGTCGACCGTGAATCGCAGCACATAGTCGCGTCCCCATTCCAGCACGGGGATCCTGACGCCGAGCGACGCCGCCCCGCCGAGCACGGCGAGCGGAACAATCAGCACGATCAGGAACAGTGTGCGAAAGCTCATGATGAAAGCGGCTTAGGGTCATGCGCGCGGCCAGCGCAATAGAGTTGCGGGGTTTGTCCCACAGTGCTAGCGATCATTTCAGAGAAGCTGGATCATGGCACACATATGCCGTGCTTGCGCGCTTCTTGCGCCGGGTCACACCCCTTTTCATACGACCCGGCCCAGTACAGGTTGATGCAGTGACAGGACGTTTTTCCCGGCAGACGAGCACAATGCGTGATCAACGCGTGCGTACCGTCGCGGGTCAAGATGCGGCAACCGGCCGCACGTCTCGCTCTGCAGACACGAGCTTCGCGCTGACCGGCCCTGCGGCCCCACGTGCGATCATCCCTTCCGGCAAGCCCTTCGGGCGCACCGGTTCACCACATAAAGCGCGCCCCCTTCACTCCGCCATGCGGACAAGGCCGGGCGTATGGAGATTATTCAATGTCAACGCGCATGCTTATCGATGCGCGCCACCCGGAAGAAACCCGGGTGGCGGTTCTTACAGGCAATCGGATTGAGGAATTCGATTTTGAATCGGCCGAACACAAGCAGATCAAAGGTAACATCTATCTCGCCAAGGTAACCCGGGTCGAACCGTCGCTACAGGCGGCCTTCGTCGATTTCGGCGGCAATCGCCACGGCTTCCTCGCTTTCAGCGAAATCCACCCCGATTACTACCAGATCCCCAAGGCCGATCGTGACGCGCTGCTGGCCGAAGAGGCCGAGGCCGCCGAGGAAGAAGAACGCTTGCGCGCCGAAGAAGAGGACGAAGGCATTTCGCCGGGCGACGAATACGACGCCGAAGACAACAGCGGCGGCGCGCTGGCCGAAGACCTCGCCGAAAACGGGGTCGAGGAAGTCGACACGTCCGACAAGGATGACGTGGCCACTTTTGAAGGCGGCGCATCTGATGAAGATCGGGGGGACGAAGACCGAGGCAATGACGATGCAGGCGATGAAGACGCATCGGATGAATACCGGGACGACGAATACAGATCGGACGAAGACCAGTCAGACAGCGATAGCGAAAATCGCGAGGCCGAAGCCGCCGGAGGTTCCGAACAGGATCGTGGCCGCGGCCGCCGCGGGCGCCGCCGTCAGGGCAGCAAGGGCGACGGCGGGGGCGAAAGCGCTAAGGGCCGCAGCCGCGCCAAGCAGGTCGACGAAGTCCGCGCCAAGCGCCAGGAGCTGCGTCGCCGCTACAAAATCCAGGACGTGATCCAGCGCCGCCAAGTGCTCCTGGTGCAGGTGGTTAAGGAAGAACGCGGTAACAAGGGCGCGGCCCTCACGTCCTATCTCAGCCTTGCCGGGCGTTACACCGTGCTGATGCCCAACAGCTCAAGCGGCGGCGGGATCAGCCGCAAGATCAGCTCGACCAGCGATCGCAAGCGCTTGAAGGACATGGTCTCCGATCTCAAACTGCCGCGCTCCATGGGCCTGATTGTGCGCACCGCCGGGATGAGCCGCACCAAGCCTGAGATCAAGCGCGACTTCGATTACCTCGCCCGGGTGTGGGACGAGATCCGCGAAAACACCCTCGCCTCGGTTGCGCCGGCGCTGATCCATTCGGACAGCGACCTGATCAAGCGCGCGATCCGCGACATCTACAACAAGGAAATCGAGGAAGTCGTCGTTGAAGGCGAGGACGGCTATAAGTCGGCCAAGGCCTTCATGAAGATGCTGATGCCGAGCCATGCGCGCAAGGTAAAGGCCTATTCCGATCCGGTCCCGCTGTTCCAGCGTTACGGCGCCGAAGACCAGCTGCGCGCGATGTATGATCCGATGGTGCAGCTCAAATCGGGCGGCTACCTGATCATCAACCCGACCGAGGCGCTGGTGTCGATCGACATCAACTCCGGGCGTTCGACCAAAGAACACGGGATCGAGGCAACCGCGCTGCACACCAATCTCGAAGCCGCGAGGGAAATCGCGCGCCAGCTGCGCCTGCGCGACATGGCGGGTCTGGTCGTGATCGACTTTATCGACATGGAGTATTCGGGCAACGTCCGTAAGGTCGAAAAGGCGATGAAGGACGCGCTCAAGAATGATCGCGCGCGTATCCAGATCGGCCGGATTTCCAGCTTTGGGCTGATGGAAATGAGCCGCCAGCGGCTGCGCACCGGAGTGCTCGAGGCGACCACCCGCGCCTGCCCGCATTGCGACGGCACCGGGCTGGTACGCACCGCGTCATCGGCCGGGCTTTCGGCGCTGCGGCTGATCGAGGATGAAGCCGCCAAGGGCAAGGGCACGCTGATCAGGCTCGCTGCAAGCACCGAGGCGGCGATTTACCTGCTCAACGAAAAGCGCGGCGATCTGGTCGAAATTGAACACCGCTACGGCGTCACTGTGGAAGTGCTTCCCGAAGGTGAGGATGAAGGCGCCAAGATGGTGGTGACGAGCTCCGGCCCGCGTCCGTTGCAAGCGCCCAAGTTCGAGCCGATCATCGACGAAGAGGAGGAAGAAGACCTCCCCGAGGACGAGTTTGAGGAAGAAGAAGAAGAAGAGCGTCCCGCACCGCAGCGCCGCGAACGCGGCGAACGCAACGAGCAGCGCGAAGCTGGCGAAAGCGAAGAAGACGCCGCACGCCGCAAGAAGCGCCGCCGTCGGCGCGGAGGCCGCAATCGCAATCGGCCCGAGCGCGAGGATGGCCTTGAAGGCGAAGCAGCAGATGAAGCCGATCGCCTCGAGGCCGAAGCCGAGGATGAGGCCGAAGCCGAGGCTAATGATGACGCCCGCGCCGATGCGCCTGCAGACGAGGCCGATGAGGATGGCGAAGGCCGCCCGAAAAAGCGCCGCCGTCGCGGCGGTCGCGGGCGCAAGCGGCGCGAGGACGGTACGTTTGAGAACGCTGGTGATGGCGCTGACGGCTTCTCAGACGAAGCACCCTCCGATGATACCGGCGCAGATGCGGTAAGCGCTCCAGAAGCTGGAGCAGTGGAAGCCAAGGCGGTAGAAGCTGAAGCGCCTGCTCCCGACGTCGCCGAGGAAGCGCCTGCCGAAAAGCCCAAGCGCAAGCGCGCCCCGCGCAAGACCAAGGCGATGCTCGCAGCCGAAGCGGCACAAGCTGAAGCCGTTGCGGCAGGGCCTGCAGTCGAAGCCGAGGCTCCAACCGAGGTGGCTGAAGACGCTCCGGCTGAAAAGCCCAAGCGCAAACGTGCCCCTCGCAAGGCCAAGGTCGCCGAGGCCGCTCCGGCGGCCAAGGTCGCCGAAGCCACCGAACCCGCGCCCGTTGCGGCAGAGGCAGAGGCCAAGGGGGAGGGAGAGGCGCAAGCGGCCCCGGAGGCACCGAGCGACGGCCCGAGCGCTGGCGCACCCGACGCCGAAGGCAAGCCGCGCCGCGGCTGGTGGCAGCGCACCTTTGGTGAATAAGCCGGGCGGACAATCCTGACATTACAAGGGGCGGATGCAGGCAACTGCGTCTGCCCTTTGCCATTAAGGCGTTAATCAATGCTACCGGGGAAGCAACGCTAGTTGTCGATGTTTGGCGCATCGTGCTCTTGTGCTAGTCTCACGGTCATGATCATCACCACCGCGCCCCGCCCACCCTTTGGTTTCCACCCGCTGCTGTGGGCCGGGGCTGCAGCGCTGCTGCTGATTCCGGCGGCGGCGATGCTGTTCAGCCGCGAGATGAGCTGGGGACCGGAAGATTTTGCAGAGTTCGGCGTGATGCTGACCGCCCTATGCCTCGCGATTGAGGCCGCCTGGTACTGGCCTGGTACCCCGTTGAAGCGGTTTGCAGTGGTCATGCTGGCGGTACTAGCCTTCCTGACGGTGTGGGCCGAGCTCGCAGTCGGCCTGTTCGACTAGGCCGGAACCTCATCGCCGCGAAAATCGAACACCCGGCCCGATTGCGCTGGGCTGAGACCCGCGAGCACGCCAAGCAGATTATCTGCGGCGTCCCTCGGATTGGTCAGTTGCCCGTCAGCCAGCCCGGTCTGGAACGGCGCAGACAGCACGCTGTCCACCGTACCCGGATGCAGGCCCACCACTACGCCTTCGGGATGGGTGCGCGCCATTTCCAGCGCGAAGTTCTTGAGCAGCATGTTGAGCGCCGCCTTGGATGCACGGTAGGAATGCCATCCGCCGAGCCGGTTGTCGGTGATCGACCCGACCCGCGCGCTCAGGCTTGCAAACACAAACGGCCGCGCCCGCGGCATGATCGCCAGCACATGCTTGGCGATCAGCGCTGGGCCGATGGTGTTGAGCGCCAGAACCTCCGCCATCACCCGCGCATCGATCCGCTTGTAACTGCGTTCGGGCCCGGCGCCGCCGATCCTTGGTAAACTGAGGACGCCGGTGGCAACAATAACCCATTCGGGAGGCTCTGCACGCATCGCTTCGGCCGCGGCAGCGATGCTGGCCTCGTCGGTGAGATCGAAGGCGAACGGACGTATCGCGCCGCCTTCAGGCCCCTCGCCCCGGCGCGAACCGGCGTGGACCATCTGCGTGCCCGCAGCCGCGAGCGCTTCGCATAGCGCCCGCCCGATCCCGCCCGACGCCCCGAACACGCAAGCGTTGCGGGGGAACCTATGTGCTGGTTTTTGCGATAATTGTGCTAGCTCGGTCATCTCAGTTCAAAGCGCGCCGATGGCGGCTTGGTTCCGCGCATGACTAGCATTCAAGCCCCGGGCTCAACTACTGTGCGAAAGCCTGCAACACTGGGACGTAACCGCCCGCTTGCGCGCCGAGCCAATGGCGTTAGATAGGGTGTAAATCACAACGGGATCAGGCAATGGCGACCTTCACTCTCCCCAAAAATTCCAAGATCAGCAAGGACGGCAAAGTCCACAAGGCTGCCGCAGACAAAGGCGCCGGCCGGGTCAAGGCGTTCAAGGTCTACCGCTATGATCCCGACAGCGGCAAGAACCCGCGTTACGACAAGTTCGAGATCGATCTCGACCAGTGCGGGCCGATGGTTTTGGACGCGTTGTTCAAAATCAAGAACGAGATCGATCCGACATTGACCTTTCGCCGGTCGTGCCGCGAGGGGATTTGCGGCTCGTGCTCGATGAACATTAACGGCGCAAACGGCCTCGCCTGTACCACCGCTATCGAGGATCTGAAGGGCGAGATTCGCATCACCCCGCTGCCGCACATGGACGTGATCAAGGACCTGGTTCCCGATTTCACTCATTTCTACGCGCAATATGCCTCGATCCGCCCGTGGTTGCAGACCGTTACCCCGACGCCTTCGGGCAAGGAGCGGCTGCAATCGCCTGAGCAGCGCGAACAGCTAGACGGGCTGTACGAGTGCATCCTGTGCGCCTGCTGCTCGACCTCGTGCCCGAGCTATTGGTGGAACTCAGACAAGTTTCTCGGCCCGGCGATCCTGCTGCAGGCCTATCGGTGGCTGGCCGACAGCCGTGACGAAATGACCGGCGAGCGGCTGGATGATCTCGAAGACCCGTTCCGGCTGTACCGTTGCCACACCATCATGAACTGCGCGAACGTGTGCCCCAAGGGCCTCAGCCCAGCAAAGGCGATTGCCGAAACCAAGAAGATGCTGGCCGAACGCGCGATCTGATTTGCGCGCTGTGATCAACCAGCGGACGCGCGTGCATGGCTGACAGCGAGGCAACTGGCGCGCCGTTTGATTTTTACCGGCTCGACCCGGCGCACTGCGGCGGCGAGGATGGGTGGTACAGCTGGAACCTGGTCGACCGCACCCGCTTCAACACTGCAGTGCTGGGCGAGATGCAGGTACGCAAGGAAGGGCAGTTTTGCCGTCTACGGATGTTTCCCGAACGCCGGCACACCAATCTGACTGACAATGTCCATGGCGCGGTCACACTAGGGCTGATCGACATTGCGCTGTTTGCGACGATGCACATCAATGGCAGCGGCGATGCTGGCCCTTCGGTCACAGTCGAACTGTCAACGCAATTCGTGGGCGCAGGCGATCCGGCGCGACCGCTCGATGCGGTGAGCGAGATTGTGCGCGAAACCGGGCGGATGCTGTTCCTGCGCGGGTTCGCCGTGCAGGCCCGCGACGATGGCGGTGAAGCGATCATTGCCAGCTATTCAGGCATTGTGCGCAAGATGCGCTCGGGCGGCTAAAAAAACCCGCGATGCCCGGCCTGCTCGCCCGATATGACGCGCTGATTGCCAGCGGCGAATTGCGCGCCGATCCCGAACAACGCGCCGCTGCTGAGCGGCTCGCCCGGTTGCAGTCCGAGCTTGAGGCCGCAGCGCCGACCGGGTTCTTCGAAAAGCTATTCGGCAAAAAGCCCGCGCCGCCGCGCGGGGTGTACCTGTGGGGCGGGGTCGGGCGCGGCAAGTCGATGCTGATGGACCTGTTCCACGATACCCTCGCTCTGCCCGCCAAACGCCGCGTCCACTTCCACGCCTTCATGCTCGAGGTTGACCGGCTGATCGCTGCCGAGCGCAAGGCCGAGCGGGCCGACCCGCTCACCAGCGTCGCCCTGCGCATGGGCGGCGCGCTGCGCTGCCTCGCCTTCGACGAGATGGTGGTGAACAACACCGCCGATGCGGCGATCATGGGGCGGTTTTTCACTGCCTTGATGGAGGCCGGCACGGTGATCGTCACTACCAGCAACCGTCCGCCGTCCGATCTCTACAAGGACGGGCTCAACCGCGCGCTGTTCCTGCCCTTCATCGCGCTGGCCGAGCGCGAGATGGATGTGCTCTCATTGAACGGCCCGACCGATTACCGGCTCGACCGGATCGGCGATCTCGCCATGTGGCACGCGCCGTTCAGCGACGGCGCGACGGCGCAGGTGCGCGAGGCCTTCTTCCGCCTCACCGACTTTGCACCCGAGGACGCCGCCAACGTGCCGAGTTGCGCGCTCGACCTGGGCGGCGGACGGACGCTGCATGTGCCCAAGAGCCTCAAAGGCGTGGGCGTGTTCAGCTTCAAGAAGCTGTGCGGCGAAAACCGCGGCGCGGCTGATTACCTCGCGATTGCGCAGGCCTTTCATACCGTGATCCTCGTCGGCATTGCGCGGATGGGCCCGGAAAACCGCAACGAAGCGATCCGCTTCACCAAGCTGATCGATGCGCTCTACGAGAACCGGGTCAAACTGTTCACCACCGCCGCCGCCGCGCCGGAGGAACTGTATCAGGCCGGCGACGGGGCGTTCGAATTCGCGCGCACGGTCAGCCGGCTGAACGAGATGCAGAGCGATGAGTATATGGCGCTAGGTCACGGGGCTGAAGGATAGGCGGTGGTGGCTGCTGGGAGATTGCGTTTGGCGATCGGAGGGCGGAATTGGGTGGAAAGCTGCCGTCGATGGAACCTCTAGGCCGGTGTTTCGAGTTTTGGCTGATCGAACGAGGTGTAAACAGTTAAAAGTATCGTCAGCGTCATCGCCATCCCGATTTCACGGGTCAACGAGGCGGTTCCTGCCCATTCGAGCACGAAAAGCGTGGCGGTCGACCCGAGCATCGCATTTCTCAATGCAATCATGATCTTCGACATAGTTCGCCTTTTTAAACAGTAGGCAGCTGGTCTCGCCTCAAGTGAATTCAATGTCAATAATGGGATCGCTGGACGAACGGCAGCTAGGGGGCAAAAATTGTAAAGTACAGCCATCCTTTGACCCGTTCGAACCTCTCCCGGCGATCAGGCGATCAGGCGCTCACCCGGAGTTGCGTCAGCGACTTCTCCAGCATCATTAGCTGCCACAAGGTGCGCGAATGATCCGCTCGCCCCGCGATATGCGCCTCGGCCATTGCGCTGATGCATTTGGGGTCGAAGAACCCGCTTTGCGCCATCACCGGGCTCGCCGCGATCCCGCGCGCTGCGCCTGCCAGCGCACCGCGCAGCCACTCGGCGATCGGGGTCACGAAACCCTGTTTCTGGCGGTATAGAATGTCCTGCGGCAGATAGCGTTCGAGCGACTTCTTGAGCAGGTATTTGCCGGTGGACCCGCGCACCCGCATCCCCTCGGGCAGGCGCGCAGCGAATTGGACCAGGCGGTGATCGAGCAGCGGCTCGCGCGCTTCGAGGCTCACCGCCATACTGGTGCGGTCGACCTTGGTGAGGATGTCGCCGGGCAGCCAGAAGGCGAGATCGGCATATTGCGCGCGGTCGAGGCCCGAGCGGCCCGGCGCGGATCGCATCAGCGCGATCAGCTCGTCCTCGCCGCGAAAGCCTGCGAGTTTGGCTCTAAAGCTATCCGAATAGAGCGCGGCGCGCGCCTCGGGCGTGGTGACCGACAGCCCGCGCGCATAGCCCTCCTCGCCGCTCTCAGCGAGCGCCAGCAAGGTCGCCTTGGCCCGCAAGGGACGCGGTGCCCAGTCGGCCTTGGGCCAAGCGCGGCCGAGCGTCCCGAACAGCGGGGCGCGCAGGCCAGCGGGCAGCACCGAGCGCGCGCGTTCCTCGTGGTGGTGGAACACCTGCCGCCGGTATCCCGCAAACGCCTCGTCCGCGCCATCACCCGACAGCGCCACTGTCACCCGCTCGCGCGCCAGTTGGCACACGCGCCATGTCGGCAGCGCCGAGGCATCGGCGAACGGCTCGTCGAACATCGCGGCGAGGCTCTCGATCGCGCTGAAATCGTCCGTGGCGACGATCCGCTCCTGATGATCCGCGCCGAACTTGGCGGCGACAGCCCGCGCGTAACTCGTCTCGTCATAGGCGGCGACATCGAAGCCGATTGAGCAGGTCTGCACCGGCTGGCTGCTGGCCTCACTCATCAGCGCGACCACGCCCGAGCTATCGACCCCGCCCGATAGGAACGCGCCGAGCGGCACATCGGCGACCATGCGCGAACGCACGCCTTCGCGCAGCAGGTGGACGAGCTGCGCCGAAAGATCAGCCTCGCTCCCGCGCTCACGCTGCGAGAAATCGATATCCCACCAGCGCTGCGGCCGCCCAAGCGCGCGGCCCTGCTCGAGCAGCCAGAAATGCCCGGCAGGCAGCTTTTCCACACCCGCTAGGATCGAATGGCTGTCAGGGACATAGCCCCAGGTCATGTAGGCCTCGATCGCCTGCGGATTCACGCGGCGGCGCAACAGCGGGTGCGCTATCAGGCCCTTGAGCTCAGAGGCGAAGGCGATGCTGCCGTCTGAGAGCGCGGCGGTGAACAGCGGTTTCACCCCGAACCGGTCACGCGCGAGGAACAACTGGCGCTTGTCGAGATCATACAGCGCGAAGGCGAACATTCCGTCGAGCCGCTCCAAACACCCCGGCCCCCAGCGTTGCCACGCGGCAAGGATCACCTCGGTATCGCCACTGGTGCGGAAGGCAAACCCGGCCTGTTCGAGCTCGCGTCGCAATTCGCGGAAATTGTAGATCTCGCCGTTAAACACGATCACTGCGCGGCCATCGGCGGAATGCATCGGCTGCGGCGATCCGGCCAAATCGATGATCGAGAGCCGGCGATGGCCGAGCCCGACCCCGTGCCCTGTCCACACCCCCGCCCCGTCCGGCCCGCGATGCGCGAGCGCGTCCGTCATCCGCTCGACCCGCAGCGGATCGACCGGCTTGGGGTTTTCAGCATGAACAATCCCGGCAATCCCGCACATTTTGCGCGGCCTAAAGCATGGCGGCAAGCGCGGCAATCGCCGCAAGGGCGATGATCGCGAGCGCGGCGCGGGTTGGCGCAAGCTGTCCAGCTTCCGCGCGGGCGAGCCATTCCCACCCGGCGAGCGTGTCTGCCCGCCAGCCATAATTCTCGGCCTCGCGCTCGAAAGTGCGCCACGCCGCGCCGAGCAAAGCTGTGAGAATGATAGCGAAGAAGATCCAACCATAGACGATATGGTCGAACCCGGTTGCCTGCTCGGCCCCAATGAATTGCGCGACATAGATTGTCGCCCACGCCCGCACCCCGTTGGCAAGGATCGGGACGATGATGCAGGCCGCCATAAACACGGCGCGCCTGCGCCAGCTGGAAAACCGCGTGAAGCACACCAGCACACCGAGCGTCATCATCGCGATCAGGAACTTCACGCCGGAGCACGCCTCGGCGACGATGAACAGCCCGGCGGGGGTTTGGATGTGGATGCCGTTGATGCTGGCGGGCACCCCGCTCCAGCGGGTCAGCGCGATGGCCATGTCGGCGGTGAGGTATTGTAGCGAGGGGATGATCTCGTCGCCGAAGGGTACAAGAACGCAGGCGAAGGCCAGCGGCAGCGCCAGCAGCAGGCTGACACGCAGGCCAAGCACGGTGACGACCGCCGCCTGCAACGCTGCCACCGTTCCGGCTTGGGTGACAAGGTTGATCCCGGCCTGATCGCCCACCAACCACAGGCCGAGCGCGGCGGCGACCGCCAGCAGTCCTGGCGCGAAGGGCTGCGGGGTGATGCGCGCAAGCTCGTCTTCCTTGAGCGCCACCAGCCAGCCGATGATGAAAGGCACCAGCAGCAAATGACTATACGTGTCGATATTCCACCATTGATGCAGCATCGCGCTCCACGCCCGCGCGGTCAGTAGCACCAGCGCGAACGCCGCCGCCGCAAGTGCAACGAGCGGCCTGCGCCATACATCCGGAATGCGCGCGGCTTGCGGCGGCACGGGGGCGGGCATGGCGGCAGGCTCAGGCAGCATTGCGCGTGCCCTCATCACCGAGGCCGACCAGACTCGCCAGCGGGGCCAGCATCGCCTCCCATCCATGATGGTCGAGCACGAACCGCCGCGCCGCCGCACCGAGCTTTGCCCGCGCGTCCGGGTCGGCGAGCAGCGGTTCGAGCGCTGCGCACATGGCTTCAGGGTCAGGCGGGCATATCAGCCAATGCGCGCCGTGCTCGGCAGCGATCCCGGTCGCGGCCTCTGGCGTGAGCACCACGGCCCGCGCCATCGCCAGCGCTTCAAGCACCTTGTTCTGCACCCCGCGCGCGATCAGCAGCGGCGCGAGCACCGCATCGGCGGCAGCGAGGAACAGGCGCACGTCCGCCACCTCGCCCCACACCTGCACCCCCGGCAACCCATGATGCGCCATCAGCCGCCCGGTCGGATTGCGTCCGACGATGTGGACCATCGCCCCCGGATAGCGTGCGCGCAGTTTCGGCACCAGCGCTTCGATCACCCACAGGGCGGCCTGTTCGTTAGGGCGGTAATCCATCTGGCCGGTGAACACGAAATGCGGCCCCGGCAGCCCGGCGATGATCGGATGCGGGGCGGCGTGTGCGGGGTCGAAAAACGCGGCATCGATCCCGTTGCCGATAACCTGCACGTTGACCGTCTCCGGCGCGGTCAACCGGCCGCGATAAAGCGCCGCCTCGGCCTGCGAGATCAGCAGCGTCGCATCCGCCCGCTGGCCGAGCCGTTCCTCCTCGGCCGCCAGCAGCCGTGCCTCGCGCGCGTTGAGCCACACCCGCTCGCCGCCTGCCGCGTAACTGGCGAATTTGGCGCTATCGACATCGCACAAGTCGATCACCACGCGCCCGGCGAAGTCTGCGGGCACATATTGTCCCATCTGGCCGGAGAAGACGACGATGGCAGAGATATCACGCGCGGCAATGGTTTCGCGCACCCACGCCGCAAGCTTGCGGCTATGAAACGCGGTGATGCTGACGGGCTTCCCCGTCAGCACCGCCTCGATCCCGGCGAGCGTCAGCGGCTTGGTGCGCGGAACGATGCGGTGCGAGGCGGCGACGGCGGCCAGCGCGGCCTCACCTTGTTCGTCTTTGGCCCGGTCGCCTTCCGCAAAGCACCCGACATGGACCGGGGCCAGCCGGGCGAGCGCCTTCAGCAGATGATGCGAGCGGATCCGGTCGCCGCGATCGGGTGGGAAAGGCACGCGGTGCGCGAGAAACAGGATGCTCCCCATCACGCGAGCCCGCGCGCGATCCACGGGCCTAGCAGGTTGGCGAGCGGGAGCGGCAGCTTTTTCCAAGCCTCGATCTTGCGGCTGTAGCTGGCATCGGTCGGGTCGATATTGCGCGGCGGCTGCCCCGGCACGGTCCATTCGCCATAGGTCAGCGCGGCAGGCGCAAAGCCCCAGTTCTTCTTAAAACTGTAAGGCCCGCTCCCGGATTTGGAGCGGCCGAAATCGAACCGGTTCATGCCCTGCCTGCGGGCGTGGAGCATCAACTCGTAATACATCAATTCATTTGCGCGCGCGGGCCGGGCTTCGTGGCTGCCACCGCCCCAGAACGGCAGGACCGCGCCGCCGTGATAAAAGCTGAACACACTCGCCAGCGGGGTATCGCCCTGCCACACGGTGAGGATGTCGCTGCTATCGGGGAATGCTGCCAACATCGCACGAAACAATGCGCGTGGGAAAACCGGAGTGCCGAGATTGCGCACGCTCTTGCTATAGCAGGCGTAATGCGCGGCGAGATCGGCTGCGCTGCGCCCGGTGGTGATGCGGTGGCCGAAACCCAGCCCCTTGCGCACCTCGGCGCGGGCCTTGCGCGGGATCGCGGTGAGTTCGGCCTCGTCATCGCGTGCAAGCGGGCGTTCAAAACTGCAATGCTTGTCGTCCCACGCGTTCCACCCCTCAGGGATCCGCCCGCCGCGAAGTTCGATCCCGGTAAAGCCGCCGCGCACCGCGTAATCCTCGCCCGCTTCGGCGAGCGCGCGCACCGCGGCCTCGTTATCTGCGCAAATGCCCCCGCCGACGCCGAACCCGCTTGAGACTAGCGCCTTGCCAAACAATGCCGAGCGCACTTCGGTGAGCGGCAGCCAACCGGTTACCACGCCCAACCGTTCGCTGATCAGCCCGGCGGCGCGCTGGCCGGTTCCCGCGGCGACTGCTTGCAGCCACGCCGGGCGGTGGAACAGACTCGCACGCTGGACCGCCACAAACCCCTCGATCCGGCGCACGTCCTGCAGATCGCGCCAATCGAGCGTGCGCACGCTGGTCGCGGCCAGAACCGGCGCGTTCATTCCGCCGCCTCCGCGGCGGAACCTGCGGGCAGCACCAGATCCCCCGCGCGCGCGGCCTCGCGGTGAGCGATCATGTCCATCCGCCCCCAGCGGAATTCTTGCACCAGCCCGCGCAGCTTGACCGCCATCCGCGCAAGGCCGGTATAGTGCCGCAGGCGTGAACGGATCGGCGCATGGGCGACGCGCGGCTGATCGGGATCGACTTCCCAAGGGTGGAAATAGAACACCGCCGGACGGCCCTCCTGGCGGTTGACCTGGCGGATCGCCCAGCGCGAAAAGCCATAGGGCAGCACCCGGAAGAAGCCGCCGCCACCCGCCGCCACGCGCCGCCCGCCAAGGATGGCGGTGGTTACCGGCAGCTCGACCAGCGGCGACCACGGCAGCGGGCGAAAAGCAAAACGCGGCGCCTCGGGCCAGCCATAGTGGTCATGCGCCACCGGAGCGACGCTTGAGGAATAGGCATATCCCTGGCTTGCCAGTTCGGCGAAAGCCCAAGGCGTGCGGTGATCGATCGAGAAGCTCGGCGCGCGGTAACCAGTGACCGCCACGCCCGCACAATCCTCGATGATGTCGCGCGCTTGGCGGATATCCTCGCCAAAGGTCCTGCGGTCCATCGTGAACACCCGCGCGTGATCATAGCCATGGCTGGCGATTTCGTGGCCCGCATCGACGATCCGGCGGATCATGTTGGGGTGCCGCTTGGCCACCCAGCCGAGCGTGAAGAAGGTCGCGCTGACATCGGCTTCGGCGAACAGGTCGATCACTCGGTAGACGTTATCCTCGACCCGGGTCTTGATGCTGTCCCACTCGCCGCGCGCGATCACGTTCTCGAACGCGCCGACCTGGAACCAGTCCTCGACATCGACCGACAGACCGTTGACGATGGCCGGCGCGGCGTTGGCCAATTCAGTGGCGGGCGCGGGATGACGCGGCGCGTGCATGGTCATGCCGCCCTGCGCGACGGGTCTTCCTCGAGCCATTCGATCAGCATGGTGAGGACATGGCGGAACGATTGCTCCTGCTCCTCCAGCCGCGCCTCGATCCGTTCGAGCGTGGCCGCAAAGCGCGCTTCGGCGATCAGCGCTTCTTCGGGCGAGAGCGCTTCGCCGGTGGCGCCTTGCCCGCCCATGCCGGCCGCCTGCAATTCGCCGATCGCAGCTTCGAGTTCGGCGGTGCGCGCGTCGCGGACGGCGAGCAGCGCGGCAACTTCGGTGGTGGGCAGGCTGCCCTCCGCAGACGAGGCGACCGGCACCGGCGCAGCGGCGGCGGGCGCGGAACGCAGGTCGGCCCCGCTGCTGCGGCTACCGCGGTTCTGATCGGCGGCCATTTCGGTGATCACATCGTCGAGCATCGCCAGCGTCAGCATATCGCGCTCCTCGATTGCGCCGAGCAGCAGCAGCCGGTTCATTACCTGGTTGACCCTGCGCGGAATCCCGCCGGTGTGGCGATAGAGCGCATCGAGCAGCCCCGGCTCAAATTCCGGCCGCCCGCTCCACCCGACATGGCCGAGGCGGTGGCGGACGTAGTGCTCGACCTCGTCGCCATCGAGCGCTTCGAGGTGATGCGAGGCGATGATCCGCTGGCGAAGTTGTTCCAGCCCGGGATGATGCGCCAGCGTGCGCCGGAACTCAGGCTGGCCGAGCAGCAGGCTCTGGAGCAGCGGGTGCGAGCCGAGTTGGAAGTTGGACAGCATCCGCAACTCCTCAAGCGCGGCCAGATCGAGGTTCTGACACTCGTCGACTGCCAGCAAACACCGCCGCCCGGCACGCGCCTCATCAGCCAAGAAGCGTTCGATCGCGCCCAGTGCGCCGGCCTTGTCATGCCCTTCGACCGCCAGCCCGAAGGCCTGCGCGACCACGTGCACCACCTCGGCCCCATCAAGCGCAGTGGTGACCACCTGTGCTACCGTGAGCGCGGCCGGATCGATCCGCTCCATCAGATGCGCCACCAGCGTCGATTTGCCCGCGCCGACCTCGCCGGTGATGACGATAAAGCCCTCGCCCTGGCTCAGGCCGTAGCCGAGATAGCTCATCGCCCGCTTGTGGCTGACGCTCTCGAAATAGAACTGCGGGTCGGGCGTAAGCTGGAACGGCCGTCCGTTGAAGCGATAGAACTGTTCGTACATGAGGTGCTGACCTCCTCGTCAGAAATTGTAGCGCAGGCCGACCAGCGCGGTCGCAAAGGCAAAGTCTTCGGCGGTAAATTCGCTGTCAAAATAATCGACCGCGATCGCCGCCCGGCCCACAAGGCGTTGAGTGATCGACTGGTTATAGGCGGCGGACGCGCCGAGCGCAGTCACATCATTGCCGTTGCCGGCCGCTTCGAACCAGTTGGCGTAGGCGTTGGTGGTGATACTTGCATCTTGCCCGATCTGGCGGCTGAGGCCGCCGATGACGTAGTAGCTCTCGTCGCTCAGCCCATCCACAGGCGCAAGCACGGTGCCGGCCGCGGCGATGAAGGTGCGCCGGTCATATCCCGCGCCAATCGCCGCCGTGGTCCGGCCTAGCGTGCGCTGATACGAAGCGCGCACCCCGCGCCCGCGGAACGCCGCCGAACGCGCCGAGCCCAAGGCGCCGATAACCGCTTGCCCTTGGGTGCCACTCACCAGCCCGCCGAAATCGCCGGTGACCGGATTGCGGATCGCCTCGAAATCGCTGTCCAGTCCGGCAAGCGCATTGTTGATCTGCCCGCCGAACCCACTCACCCCGTCATAGGCACTGACCGCAAAGGCGCTGCGCTGGTTAGGGACATAGGTGAAGGTACCGTAATAAGTGGTCGAATCGTACCTCCGACCGACCGCCGCTTGCAGATTGGTGCGCGAACTCGGGCGCCACAGCACGCCCACATCCCACAACAAGCCATCGACCGCAAAGGCGATCCGGCGCGGCGCGGCGCTATCGGTCACGAACCGGCCATCACTGCCGATCACCGGCGCGCCATTGGCATCACGCACCGCATCGCGGCTCGAAATCTCGACATCCTCGTAGCCCGCGCCCGCCACCAGCGCGAGCGTGGGCGAAAGCGGCACTGTCACATCGCCGCGCACATAAAGATCGCGCACGCGCTGATCGAGATTGGCGATATCTTCCTGGAAGCCCCCTGCAGTCACCGCCAGACCGACCGGCAGCACTTCGCCCGGGCGCACGCCGGCGCGCACCTGGCCGAGGTAGGTCACGCTGTCATCGAATACATCGACGGCTTGGCCCTGCGGGTTCACCAGCGCGGCATCGGTCTCGAACCGGTTATAGCCAATCCGGGCAACGCCCTCGACATTGACCCGGCCCACCCGGGTGTTGAGGCTCGGCCCGGCATAGAGGCTGTAGACCCGGCTCTCGGCATCCTCGCGCGCCAGCGGGTTGGCGGTCGTCCCGCCGCCGCCGTCGATCCGGGTGCGCGCGGCTAGCCCGCCCGCCTCAAAGCTCAGCGCATTGGGGATCACCGCCAGCGTGCCGCGCGCGACCCCGCTGATGGTATCGGTATCGACGCTGTCGTCACCGTAAGCGATGTTGCGTTCATAGCGCAGCGAGACCGCCGCGCCGCTGTTTCGCCCTTGCAGGTTGATGTCGACCCCGACCGCGACCTGAGTGAACGTAAGCACCTCATCGCCCGGGCTGAGTTCGGCGGACAGGATCTGGCTGACTTCGATATAGGGCTGAACCACGCGACTAGCGCGCTGGCCGGTGGCTTCGCCGCCCTGACCTTGGCCCTGACCTTGGCCCTGACCTTGACCTTGCGCCTGTCCTTGGACCTGCGCGGCAGCCGGGCTCGCCGCCGCCATTACGGCAGCCAGCAGCGCCAGCGTGAATGAGCGGCCACGCATCATCATTTCCCTTTCGTGCCATAAGTGCCGAAACGCCGCCCCGAGGGGCTGTAGCGCGCGGCATTCAACAGCAGCTTGATATCGCCGCAGGCCGAGAGCAGTTGCTGCGCATCCTCGAGCGCGGCGAGGCTGGTCTCGTCGGCGCGCACCACCAGCACCGCTTGGCCGACATGCGCGGCCAGTTCGGCAGCGGGGGCAGCGGCAAGCGCGGGCGGCGTGTCGAAAATCAGGATCCGGTCGGGCGCACCTTCGGTCAGCCGGTCGAGCATCTGGCCCGTGCGCGCGCTGGCGAGATATTCGGCATCACGCGCACTGGCGGTCCCGGCGGGCAACACGAACAGCCCGTCGATATCAGTGGCGATGACCAGCGTTTCGGGCTGGATCGAAGGATCGGCGAGCGCATCCATCAGGCCCCGTTCGGCGTCGATCCCGAGCCGCTGCGCGACCGAGGGCTTGACCACATCGGCATCGACCAACAGCACCTCAAGTCCACGCTCGGCGGCGAGCGCGATCGCAAGGTTGGTGGCGCAATACGTCTTGCCCTCGCCCGGATGCGGCGAGCAGACCAGAATGCGGCGTGCGAGCGGAGTGTTGCCCGCGCGGGCATCGGCGAGCAGCTCGCGTTTGACGATCCGGAACTCTTCCATGAGGCCGGTGACCGGGTCTTCGGGCACGATCAGCCCGCCGTCGCGCAGGTGTTCGCGGTCAATCTGGGCAAACGGGCCGCAGAAGGCTACCTTGCGCGGAGCTTCGGGTCGGGGCGCAGGCGCGGCAGGTATGGCGGGGGCGGCAGCAGTTTGCGGCGGCACCGGTGCCTGAGCCTGCACCTCCGGCTGCACCGGCGCGGCGCGGCGCGGCGCTTCGGGCACCGGCGGCACGCCCGGTAGCTTTGGCCCGGTGCCCAGCGGATCGAGCCCGAAGGCGGCATCCGCGCGCTCGAACAGCGACGCTGGCCGGGCACCCTCGCGGTTGATCTTGCCCTGCTCGGTCATCGCGAATTTCCTGTCGTCATCTGGCCGCTCATCACGCAATCGTCCCGACCGAGACGATCTCGATGGCGATCAGGATCATGAACATCGCCGCCAGCGCCCCGCAGGCCCCGGCAAACTGCTTCAAGCGCCGCTGCTCGATTACCCGCGCAGCGTCGGACATGGTGAGCGAGATCGACCCGATTACCGGCAGATCGAACGTGCGCTCGAGCTTTTGCGGGGTGGCGAAGCTCGCCTTGAGTTGGCTCAGCGCGTAAGCCACTGCCACACCCGCGCCGAGCCCGACGATTAACACGCCGAGCAGCAGCAGCGGGCGGTTGGGCGCGGATGGTTGCTGCGGCACGCCGGGCTGTTGGATGATGTCGAACCGGAATTGGCTGGCTTTGTCCTCAACCTGCCCGCGAGTGCGCAGCGCCTCACGGTCCTGCAACAGCTTTTCGTAATTCTGGCTTAGAACGTCGTAATCGCGGCTGATGCGGTTGGCTTCGGCCGCAACTGTCGGTTCGCTCGCCTGGCTCGCCATCAGCGCGGCAGAATTGCTCTGCAACGCGGCGCGGCGAGCCTGAAGCGCTTCGACCGCCGCTTGCCGCTCGCTCTTGATCGCGATCAGCGACGAGTGCGCCGGATTGGGGGTACCGCCTGCATCGTCGCCGGCAGCGGCCGCTTGACGGCTGAAGATCGCCACCTGGCGGGTGGTCGAGATCACGTCGGGGTGGCTGTCGGTCAGCCCGCGCGCGCGCAGTTCGGCAAGCTGGGTCTGCGCCTGCAGCAGTGCCGCCTTCGGGCCGATGGCATCGCGCCCGGTGCTGGCAAGGGTGCGCGGGGTGCTGGCAAGCTGGCCCGAAATCGCCGCCAGCGCGCTTTGTGCAGCAGCCAGATCGGCATCGACATCGCGCAGTTCGGTGCGCGCCTGCTGGACCTTGGTCGAAAGACTCTCCGATCCGCCGACGAGGTCGGGATATTGCGCCTCGAAAGTGAGGCGGCGCTGTTCGGCCTGTTCGAGTTCGAGCTTGCGCTCGTCGAGCTGGCGGTTGAGATCGCCAATCGCGGTGCTGATCCCGGTGCGGCCGCCAAGAATGTTCTCTTCGCGCAGAATGTCGAGCAGCCTTTGCACCACATCGCGCGAAAGCACCGCATTTTCCGCATCCGACAGATCCCCGCGCCCGATGGTGGCGGTGATCTCGATCAGATTGTCCTGCTCGCTGGTAACTTTGACCTTCTTTTCGAGCTCGGAAATCATCGCGTCCAGCGCTCCGCGCTCGGTAATGCCTTCGCCCAACCGGGTCGAGGTGATCACCTTTTCGAGATTCTTCGCGCTCGACAACGTCTGGCGCGCTTGCATTATCTCTTCCTTGCCATCGCCCGTATAGCCGAGCTGTTTGGAGAGATAATCCTCGGCATCGATGTAGACTCGCGCTTTGGATTCGTAGGCATTGGGGATCATCGCGATCACCAACCAGCCTGCAAGGCACACGCCCCAGGCGGTGGCGATCGCGATCCAGCGGCGGTTCCAGACCGACCACAGCACTGCGCGCAATTCCTCGACAATCTCGCTCATCGGCGCAGCGCCCCTCTTAGAACCGGCTCTCGGGGATGATGATTGTGTCGCCCGGCATCAGCTGCACATTGGCAGTCGCATCACCGCGCCGGATCAGGTCCGACAGGCGCAGGCGATATTCGACCTGGCCGCCGCTCTCGCGGTCAAGCCGGATCAGCTTGGCGCGGTTGCCGGCGGCAAATTCATTGAGGCCGCCAACCGCGATCATCGCGTCGAGCACAGTCATGTTGGCGCGGAACGGCAGCGAGGCGGGCTGTCCGGTTGCGCCGATGATGCGAACCTGCTGGGTGAAGTTGCCTTCGGGCGTGTTGACGATCACCGATACGATCGGCTGTTCGATGTATTTCGACAGCTCGCCAGCGATGTAGTTCTGGAGCTCTGTCGACGTCTTGCCGACCGCCGGGAT
Organism: Sphingomonadales bacterium; assembly: GCA_038210785.1. Taxonomy (GTDB): domain Bacteria; phylum Pseudomonadota; class Alphaproteobacteria; order Sphingomonadales; family Sphingomonadaceae; genus Erythrobacter. The sequence continues at coordinate 35,769 of JBBQWH010000008.1, forward strand.
GTCTTGCACCAGCGGGATCGTCAGCCGACCGTCGGGGCGCACGCGCACCTTGTCGGCGGAGAGTTCCGGGTTGCGCCAGACGTGGATGGTGATCTCGTCGAGCGGGCCGATGGTGTATTCCTCGCTCGGCGCGATGCTGCCATCGCCATAGGTTGCAGGGGGAAGCTGGGTCCCGCTCGCCGCGCAGCCACCCATCAAAGCTGCACCAAGGCCGAGAACCGCGAAACGCTTGAGAGGCAGAGGGTGAAACATCGGTCGTAAATCCTTGGCCAGTTGCTTTCGGGAGGCATGTGCGACGCGCAGGAGCGACCCGCGACACCTGTCCCCCCGAATATCGAAGCACTTCTCGCCAGAAATGGTGAACATCTGGTTAGTTATATAGCGCCGAATCCGGCCCCATCCCGGAACGGGACAGCGGACCGGAGCGGGTTAACGGCCGTACGGGGCGGCGCTCAGACCAGCATTTCGGCCGCCGGGCCGTGGCCGAGGAAGGCGCTTGGGCTGGCCGTTGCGCCGTAAGCTCCGGCGCAGAACACCGCGACCAGATCACCAACCTCGGCGTGCGGCATCGCGGCGGCATCGGCGAGCCGATCAAGCGGAGTGCAAAGGCAGCCGACGATGTTGACTTCCTCTGTCACTTGCGCCCCGTAATGCGTTGCAATCGCAGAGGGATAATTGCGCCGTACGACGGTTCCGAAATTGCCGGATGCCGCCAGCTGGTGATGCAGCCCGCCGTCGGTCACCAGATAGGTCACCCCGTGGCTGACCTTGCGGTCGATGATCCGGGTGAGATACACCCCGGCCTCGCCAACCAGATAACGCCCGAGTTCCAGGCACAGCTCGGTTTCGGCCAGCACCTGCGGCAGGTGGTCTAGCCGCTCGGCCAGCGCCGCACCCACCCGCGCCAGATCGACCGGCGCATCGCCAGGGAAATAGGGAATGCCAAGCCCCCCGCCCATGTTGAGCTTGGGCAGGCCATAGCCGATGTCTTGAGTAAGCTTCGCAGCCAGTTCCAGGACGTTGCCCTGCGATTCGATGATCGCGTCGGCGCTCAGCGTCTGGCTGCCGGTGAAGATATGCAAACCGCGCCATTCGGCCCCTTGCGCAATCACAAGCCGCGCCAGATCGGGCACTTGTTCGGCATCGACCCCGAAGGGCTTGGCCCCGCCGCCCATCTTCATGCCCGAACCCTTCAATTCGAAGCTGGGATTGACCCGGATCGCGATTCGCGGCGCCTTGCCCAACCGCGCGCCGATGGCGAGCGCGCGCGCGCCCTCGCCTGCGCTTTCGCAATTGAGCGTCACCCCGGCGGCAATCGCGGCTTCAAGCTCGTCGTCGCGCTTGCCCGGCCCGGCAAAGCTGATGCGCGCCGGATCGATCCCCACCGCAGAGCACAGCGCCAATTCGCCCGAGGAAGCGATATCGAACCCGTCGACCAGCGGCACCATATGGCCGATCACCGCAAGGTGCGGGTTGGCCTTGACCGCGTAGTTGAGCCCCACCCGCGCGGGCAACGCAGCGCGCAAAGCGGCCACGCGGGCATCGAGATGCTCGCGCGAATAGACGAACAGCGGCGTGCGCCCGGCCTCAGCCACCAACTCGCTCGCGCGCTTACCGCCGATGGCGAGTTCGCCGCCGATGGCCGCGTAACCGGGCGGGATCGGACCGACAGGCTTCATGGCACGAGTTCCCCAAATTCCTGACTGAGTTCAGATTGCAATGCGGTACGGTCAATCTTGCCGTTAGGGTTGAGTGGCATCGCGGCGCGCCAGTGAATCAGCTTTGGCTGCATGAAATTGGGCAATTCGCGCTGGAGCCGCTTGGCGAGTTCGGCGCGCGCGGCTTCGTCGCCCGCGTTTGCCCCGGCCCCGCGCACCACCAGATGCACCGCCTGACCAAGCCGTGCGTCCGCCACACCCAGCGCCGCCGCCTCAGCGATAAGACCGGTCGCGAGCGCGGCTTCCTCGATCTCCTGCGGGCTGATGCGGTTGCCCGCGCTTTTGATCATCGCATCGCGGCGTCCGGCAAAATAGAGCAAGCCATCAGCATCGCGCCGCACCCGGTCGCCCGACCACACCGCTGTGCCGCCATGGCGCGAGGCGACGGGCGCGGGCCTGAAGCGTTCGGCGGTGCGCTCCGGGTCCTGCCAGTAACCCTGCGCTACCAGTGGCCCGCAATGGACGAGCTCGCCTTCCGCATCATCCGCCGCCGCCGCGCCGGCTTCATCGATCACAAGAATCTCTGCGAAAGGGACCGCCTTACCCATTGATGTCGGATGCAAATCCACCAGCGCCGGATCGAGGAAGGTCGAGCGGAAGGCCTCGGTCAGCCCATACATCGGGAACAGTCGCGCTTGCGGGAATAGGCCACGCAAGGCGCCCACCAATTCCGCCGTCAGCGCCCCGCCGCTATTGGTCAGCCGCCGGAGCGGCGCACGTGCCTCGGGCGGCCAATCGGTCTCAGTCAGCTGCACCCACAAGGGCGGCACTGCGGCGAGCGTGGTCACGCTGTGGCGCTCGCAGGCCTTGGCGACATCCTTGGGAAACAGGAAATCGAGCGGCACCACGCAGCCGCCTGCAAACCACGTGGAAAACAGCTGGTTCTGACCGTAATCGAACGACAGCGGGAGCACCGCCAGCGTCACGTCATCGGCTGCTAGCGCAAGATAATTCGCCACACTCGCCGCACCGAGCCACATGTTGGCATGGCTCAGCATCACGCCTTTGGGCCTACCTGTAGAACCCGAGGTGTAGAGGATCGCGGCCAGATCATCGGGATCGGCCTGCGATGGCCCAAGCGCGCGTCCTGCCGCCTCCGCTGCCGCCAGCGCCTCGCCCTCGCCCAGCGCGACGCAATCGGGAGGCAGATCGCCGGGCTCAAGCGACGCGAGCCGCGCCTCTGTGCCGATCAGCAGCTGCGCGCCGCTATCGGCGAGGATGTGCGCAGCCTGTGCGCGCTTAAGCAGTGGGTTGATCGGCACATTCACCAGCCCTGCCCGCGCCGCCGCCAACGGCAGCAGGCAAGTGAGCTCGCCCTTGGCCGCCCAGCTTGCCACCCGCGCGCCGGGGATCGGCAGTATCTGCGCCAGCCATCCGGCCAACACGGCAACACGCTGTCTTAACTGATTGTGGTTAAGCGTGGCGTCGCGCAAGCCCAGCGCCGGACGCTCGCCATGCCCCTCAGCCACCGCCTGTTCGGCAAGGTGGTCGAGCGGTCGCGGGACGGGATCGGGCGGCTGCGGCATGGACGGGAGCAATCTTTCAGTGATCGAAGCGCGGTATCACGATAGCGTTAACGTCTTGCAAGCCCTTACGGCTAATGGCCTAAGACGCGAGGGCTGCGCGCCGTTCGACCGGGCCGAGTGGTTTGCGCTGTTGGCCGAGACCGGGCTGACCCCGCTGATCGCTATTGCTAGCGATACCGATAGCACCGCAGCGCTCGCACTGACCGAGGCTGGCGGGCGAATTACGCCTATGCGTAACTGGTACAGCTTCACTTGGCGCGAGCTGGCACCAGCAGGCGCGGCGGGCGACCGGCTGCTTGAAGCGATTGCGCGGCAATTGCGCGGGCGCGGCTGGCGAGTCACGCTCGAACCCGTACCGGGCGAGGACGGCTCGGCCGAGCGACTTGCACGCGCTTTCCGGGCGGCGGGCTGGCAGGTTGCGGTCGAGCCGTGCGATATCAATCACATCCTTCCCTTGCGCGGGCGCAGCTTTGGCGAATATTGGGACAGCCGCCCCGGCCAATTGCGCTCCACCTTGAAGCGCAAGGCGAAGAAGGTCGAGGTGCAGGTGCTGACCCACTTCGACGCAGCTGTCTGGGCTGAATTCGAGGCGATCTATGCCGCCAGCTGGAAACCGCCCGAGGATGAGCCTGCGATGCTGCGCGCCTTTGCACAAGCCGAAGGCGCGGCCGGGCGGCTACGGCTCGGGGTGGCGCGGGCCGATAGCGTGGCGGTTGCGGCGCAGTTCTGGACAGTTGAAAATTCAATTGCCTATATCCATAAGCTCGCACATTTTGAGAGCTATAAGCAACTCTCGGCAGGCACCACCTTGAGCGCGGCGCTGTTTGCCCATGTGATCGATGTCGACCAGGTCGCGCTGGTCGACTTCGGCACCGGCGACCAATGCTACAAGGCCGACTGGATGGAAGAGGCACGTCCACGTTTTCGCATAGATTGTCTCAACCCGGCACGCCTTCGCAGTTGGCCGCCGCTCGCCAAGCGGATGCTGAGCCGCACGCCGGGTTGAGGTGCGCTTGCGTTAGTCGCAATGCTTGCACCCGCGCCCGCGCATGGCTAAGCCCCTCCGCCACGGCCTTAGACTGGGATCTGGGCCAGGGATTTAGTCCAAGGATCTCGGCGAGCCGATGAACACTATTCCGAACATTCACAGCGCCGCGGTCGAGGCCGCGCTGGATCAGGAACTCAAGGCGTTGATTGCCGATGTGCTGGGGCTCGATCACGCTCAAGCGGCGGCCTTTGGGGCCGATAGCGGGCTGTTCGGTCACCTGCCCGAACTCGATTCGATGGCGGTCGCAGGCCTACTGACCGAAATGGAAGACCGGCTTGGCATCGTGATCGAAGATGACGACGTGAGCGGCGAAATGCTCGAAACCTATGGCGGGCTGCTGGCTTTCGCGCGCGCGAAGCTCGGGCCGCGCTAGACCGGCCTTGACCCCCTCCAGGGTCCCTCTTGCGTGATTTTCACGTGGAACATTGCCGCTGGCGACGGCTGCCCACCGGCCGAAGAGCTGCTGGCCGCGTTTGATCGCAGGCGCGCTCAGCGGGTGCTGGTATGCCCAGCGTGGTTTGACGAGGCGAACAAGCTGCGGCGCTTTACGCTCGAAGTAATGCGGCGGCTGGACCGCGCCGGAATCGACACCCTGCTGCCCGATCTGCCGGGGTGCAACGAAAGCCTCGCTCCGCTGGCGCAGCAGACGCTTGAAAGCTGGCGGAATGCGATGGCCGCCGCTGCCCGGTCGCTTGGCGCAACCCATGTGCTGGCGATCCGCGCCGGGGCGTTGGCGGCGCCGGAGGGACTCCCCGGTTGGCACTATGCCGCGCAGTCCGGCCCAAAACTGCTGCGCGCCATGCTCCGCGCCCGCACCATCGCTGCGCGTGAGGCTGGCGTTTCAGAAACGTCCGAGGCAGTCATGGCAATTGGCCGGAGCGAAGGGCTGGTGCTCGGCGGATGGCCGATCGGGGCGGCGATGCTGCGCGCGCTGGAGAGCGCCGAACCAACGCTTGGCCCCGGCCAGTCCGAAATTGCGCAAGCGCAGCTTGGTGGCCCGGGCCTGTGGCTGCGCGCTGAGCCTGATGAGGATGCCGGCCAGGCCGACCGGCTCGCCGCGCTGATTGCAGCGGAGCTGGCGTGAGTCGCCTCTCGCACACCTTTGGCTGCGGTAGCCTGACGCTGGCGGGCACGCTCGACACCGCGCCGGGCACCACTGGGCTGTTGATCGTCAGCGGCGGCAACGAAATCCGCAGCGGTGCCTTCAGCGGGCAAGCCGACTTGGCGGCGCGCATCGCCCGCGCTGGGCACCCGGTGTTCCGCTTCGACCGGCGCGGGGTGGGCGACAGCGAGGGCGAAAACCGCAGTTTCCGGCATTCAGCCAAGGACATCGCCGCCGCGCTCGGCGCGTTCCGGGCGATGGCCCCGCAGGCTGCCCGGGTGGTGGCTTTTGGCAATTGCGATGCGGCCTCGGCGCTGATGCTGGCGGGCGGCGCGGGATGCGATGCGCTGGCGCTCTCAAACCCGTGGACGATAGAGGAGGACGAGCGCGCTGCGGCGGGAGCGACTCCGCCACCCGCCGCGATCCGCGCGCGTTACCGCGAAAAGCTCGGCAATCCGCGCGAGATCGCCCGCCTGCTGGGCGGCGGGGTCAACCTCAGCAAGCTGGCGCGCGGGGTGATACACGCGCTGCGTCCGCCTCCGCCGCCTTCGAGCCTCGCCGGGAATATGCACGCCGGGCTGACTGCGTTTGGCGGTCCGGTGCGCATCCTGATCGCTACCGCCGACCGCACCGCGCAGGTGTTTGAGACCGCATGGGACCGCAATGATCCGCGTATCCGCCGCTGCGAGGGCGCAGGGCACGCCTATGTCGAGCCGGCCCACCGCGACTGGCTCGAAGCGCAGCTACTGGCGATGCTGCGGGCCTAACGCTCGAACAGGCTGATCAACTCAACATGGGTCGACCAGCGAAACTGCCCGACCGGGCGCAGTTTTGTCAGACGGAACCCCGCCGCCGCCAGCACCGCGGCATCGCGCGCCCAGCTTGACGGATTGCAGCTGACATAGACCACCTGTGCCAGAGTGCTCGCGGCGATTTCGGCCACCTGCGCGCGGGCGCCCGCCCGCGGGGGATCGATCAGCACCGCATCGAAGCGGTTCAATTCGGTGGGATCGAGCGGCGAACGGAACAGATCGCGGTGGAGCGCCAGCACGCTTCCCCCCGCCTGTGCGCCTGCGGCCTTGCAGGCGAGATGCGCCGCCCGCTCGGCCTCGACTGCGAGCACCTTGCGCCCCTCGGGACCGTGCTGCCCTAGCCTAAGACCGAAGGCAAAGGTGCCGAGCCCGGCGAACAGGTCGGCGACCACGCGCGCGCCCGCCAGCCAAGCAGCGGCATCTTCGGCCATGCGGGTTTGCGCGTCCTGGGTCGCCTGCAGGAACGCGCCGGGCGGCAGGCTAACCGCCGCGCCCGCAAGCGTCACCGTTACCGGCTCAGGCTCCCACAGCGTCTCGGGGCCATAGCCCTGATCGATCGTCAACCGCGCCAGCGCATGGGTCCGCGCAAAATCCAGCGCCGCCTCGGTCGGCCCGAGCCCTTCGAGCGGGAAGTGGGTTAGGCTCGCCTCGACCCCCTGATCCGCCAAAGTCAGATCGATCCCGACCATGCCCTTGGGGCCGTGGGCCGCGACGAACCCGCGCAAGGGGGCGATCAACGCGGCCAAGGCCGGATGCAGCACCGGGCACTCGGCCAGATCGACCACCCGGTGCGATCCGCCCTCACGGTAGCCGAGCACCGCGCCCTTCGCCGTGCGCAAGGCGTGTAGCCCGGCGCGGCGGCGCGTCTGCGGCGGCGAGAGGTGGACGGGGAGCAGCTCAGCTGGTTCCAGCCCTTGCCCCTTGGCGGCATTGACCACCCGGTCGCGGACGAATTCGGCAAGCGCTGTGTCATCTGCGTGCTGCAACTGGCACCCACCGCAGGTCGCAAAGTGGCGGCAGGCGGGCGCGATGTGGTGCGGGCCCGGCGTGATCAGGCCCTCGGCATCGACTGCATCGCCCGGCACCGCACCCGCAACATGGCGGCCCGATGCAGCGACGCCGTCGCCCTTGGCGGCGAGGCGGATGATGGGCTCGGAGATCGTCACAAGCAAGCCGCTAGCGCCTCGGATACATGTTCGGCAAGCTGCGATGGGGTAAAACCCGCCCCCGCCCGCCGCGCGGCCTCGCCATGCAGCCACAGCGCCTCGCACGCGGCGGTGAAAGGCTCGGCCCCGGCGGCTATCCGGCTTGCCGCGATGCCCGCCAGCACGTCGCCGGTTCCTGCGACCGAGAGCCAACTTGGCGCCGGGGCGGCGAGCGCAAGGCGGCCATCGGGCGCGGCCACCACAGAATCCGGCCCCTTGGCGAGCACCACCATACCGCCCACGCGTGCGAGCGCCAGCGCACGATCGCGCCGCGTGTCGGCGATCACGCCGAAGTGGCGGCACAGCGCCTCGAGCTCGCCATCGTGCGGGGTTGCGAGGGTTGGCACGTTACGGTCAGAGCCTGGGCGGGCCAGTATATTGGGCGTGAGCAGCACCAGCGCATCGGCATCGAGCACCAGCGCGCGTCCCTGCCGCAGCGCCTCGCACAGCAGCGCCCGTGCCGCCGCGTCCCGCCCCAGCCCCGGGCCGATCAGCACCGCTGCAAGCCGCAGATCGGCCAGTGCCTCGGCCAACGGAGCCGTCTCGGTCACCACATCGGCGGGCGTGCGCGGATCGGGATGCTGCGCGAGCAGTTTGACATAGCCCGCCCCCGAACGCTGGGCGGCAGCGGCGGCAAGCAGGGCCGCCCCCGGCATCGCGCCCGTCACGATGCCAAGCAGGCCGCGGCGGTATTTGTGGCTGTCCACCGGCGGCACAGCGAGGCTCGGGCGGCCGATGCGCTGCGCTGCGCCCGCCACGCTCGCAATCCCGATCGGCACAAGCCGCATCTGCCCCATCAACGCGCGGCCCGGCAGGCTCGCATGGGCGAATTTCCATGCCCCTAGCGCCAAGGTGAGGTCATAGGCGGGAAGGCGTTCGTTCAGCATCGCGCCGCTATCGCTGGCAATGCCCGAAGGCATATCAACCGCGACCCGGTAACGGTGCCGCGCCGCCAGATCACGCAGCAGCAGCGCGTGTTCGGCGATCAGCGGCCGTCCAAGGCCCGAGCCGAATAGGCAATCGACGAAGACTTCGCCCTGTGCCCCGCCGGCCTGGCCCACAGGCCCGTCCCAGCGCCGCTTGGCTTCCCGCGCCGCTTCGGTCCCGGGTTCGACCGGGGCAATGAGAGTGACCGCGTTGCCCGCTTCGCGCAGGCGGCGGGCGATGACATAGCCATCGCCGCCATTATTGCCGGGGCCGCACAGCACGGTGACTGGCCGGCTGGCCGCAACCCGCCGGATCCATTCCGCCGCGCCGCCTGCGGCGATCTCCATAAGTTCAGAAACGCTGGTGCCCGCATCGAACATCGCTTGTTCAGCGGCGCGCATCTGTGCGGCGGTGAGAACCTGCGCAGCGTTCACTGCGCGGGCGGCGCGAGCAGTGCGCGCGGGATACGGTAGCGATCCAGGCCGATCGCGAATTGCACCGCATCGTCTGCGCCCGCCTCGGGCACTAGCGGCTCGGCCCCATCGCGCGGGACTAGCGCCCCGGTGGCGGGATCGCGGGTCAGCCGCCTAAAGCCGCCATCGGGGTGATGGAGCACGACGTCGCTTGTATCTGCAACCTGTTCCAGCGTGCAAACCGGCGACAGATCCGCCCCCGCACCAATCGCGCATTCGACTGCCTTGCCTGGCGGCGGGGGGCTTTCGGGGCCGCATCCCGACAACACAGCGAGCGCTGCGAGCGCGCTAGATATCCGCAAACACATGAGTTTCCGCCTTGGCGCCGGGGTGGGTCAGCGCGCCGTACCGCGCCGGGCCGACATTCTGGGCATAACGCCACAGTGCGCCCGATTGGTAATCATGACTGCGCGGCTGCCACCGTGCGCGGCGGTCGACCAGCACATCCTCGGCGACGTCGAGCTCAATCGTCCCCGCCTCGGCATCGATGCTGATGATGTCGCCATCTTCAACCAGCGCAATCGGGCCGCCATCGGCCGCTTCGGGGCAGACATGGCCGATGCAAAAGCCGCGCGTCGCGCCCGAAAACCGCCCGTCGGTGATCAGCGCGACCTTCTCGCCCATCCCAAGCCCGTAGAGCGCTGCGGTGGTCGAGAGCATCTCGCGCATCCCGGGGCCGCCCTTGGGCCCTTCGTAACGGATCACGACCACGCAGCCTTCGGCGATATCGCGGCGCTCGACCGCGGCGAAGGCGTCTTCCTCGCATTCGAACACCCGAGCCGGGCCGCTGAATTCGAGCCGACTCATCCCTGCGACCTTCACGATCGCTCCGTCGGGCGCAAGGCTGCCGCTGAGACCCACCACGCCGCCGGTGGGCGTGATCGGGGTCTTCACATCGTAGAACACCTTCTGATCGGGGTTCCAGGTGATTTCCTCAAGGTTCTCTCCGATGGTCTTGCCGGTGACAGTGATCGGACCCGGATCGATAAAGCCGCCATCAAGCAGCGTCTTCATCGCCATATAGACCCCGCCCGCTTCATGCATATCCTTGGCGACATACTTCCCGCCGGGCTTGAGGTCTGCAATGTAAGGCGTTGATTTAAATATTTCGGCAACGTCGAACAGGTCAAAGTCGATGCCGCATTCACTCGCCATTGCGGGCAGGTGCAACGCGGCGTTGGTTGATCCGCCGGTGGCTGCGACCACGCGCGCGGCGTTTTCGAATGCAGCGCGGGTGCAGATGTCGCGCGGTCGCAGGTTGCGCGCAACAAGCTCCATCACCTGCGCGCCAGCCGCGCGCGCAATTTCCTCACGCGATGTGTAAGGTGCTGGCGTCATATTGCTGTTCGGCAGCGACAAACCGATCGCCTCACCAACGCAGGCCATGGTGTTGGCGGTAAACTGCCCGCCGCACGCGCCGTGGCCGGGGCAAGCGACTTTTTCGAGCGCGATCAGCTCTGCCAAGGGGCAATTGCCTGCCGCATATTGCCCGACCGCTTCAAACACATCGACCACGGTGACATCCTTGCCGTGGTGCGTGCCCGGCAGGATCGATCCGCCATAGACGAAGATCGACGGCACGTTCAGCCGCAGCATCGCCATCATCATGCCCGGCAGGCTCTTGTCGCAGCCCGCGAACCCGACAAGCGCGTCATAACAATGGCCTCTGACCGAAAGCTCGACCGAATCCGCAATCACCTCACGGCTGACGAGCGAGCTTTTCATGCCCTGGTGGCCCATCGCGATGCCATCGGTGACGGTGATGGTGTTGAACCGGCGCGGGGTGCCGCCGCCTGCGATCACGCCTTCGCGGCAGATATCGGCCTGCGCGTTGAGGGTGGTGTTGCAGGGCGCGGAGTCGTTACCTGCGCTGACCACGCCGACGAAAGGCGCGGCGATTTCTTCCTCGGTCATGCCCATCGCGTAGTAGTAGGAGCGGTGCGGGGCGCGCTCCGGGCCGACCGAGACGTGGCGGCTAGGGAGCTTTGACTTGTCATACGTGCGGGACATGAAAATTTCCTGTGGCGGTTACTTGGCGCAATAAGCCCTGCCTTCAGGCGCGCGCCGACGCAACCCTCTGCGAGATGTCGGCGAGCAAGGCGGCCCAGCGGGTGTGATCGGCGGGGGTGGCGACCAGATCCTGCCGTAGCTCGATGCCAAGATAACTCCGGCCGTGCGCCTCGGCGTGGCGGTTCATAGTGTAATTGAGATCGCGGCCCGAATAGGGGAGATTGTCGCCCACGTTGAGGCCTTCTGCCGCTAGCAACGGGATAGCGATCCGCGCTGCGCGGTCATCGGTGTTGTAGAGCACCCCGACCTCCCACGGGCGCGCCGCATCGCTGGTGGCAAGGCGCGGGGTGAAGCTGTGGAGCGAGAGGATCAGCTTGGGCTCTGCCGCCGCCAGCCATTCGGCCAAAGCGGTGTGATAGGGGCGGTGGAAGCGGTTCAGCCGCGCTTCGCGATCCGCGCCGATATTGCCGGGGATCGGGTGCCCATCGCTCGCTTCGGGAACCAGGCCGGGCGCGGTTTCCTGACGGTTGAGGTCGCACACGAGGCGGCTGACGGCGGCTATGTGACCGGGGATGGCGTGCCTCCGGGCTAGGATTTCGGCGATGGGTTCGGTGCCGATATCGACGGCGATGTGCTCGCGGAGGAGGTGCGCGGGGATCCGCAAGTCGATGTCGGCTGGGACGCGGTTCGAGGCGTGATCGACGACGCAGACGACCCCGCCTGGTGTGGGGGTGCCGATCTGGCGGAAGACTTCGCTCACCGGAGACTCCCTGCCATCGTCCACCATTCTCTCGGCATGGAGGCCTGTGCCGCATCGCGTGCCTCAAGGGTGTCGTAGAGCGCAAAGCAGGTCGCGCCCGAGCCGGACATTCGGGCGAGCCACGGGGCGGTGTCGGCCAGTGCCGCGAGCACCTCGGCGATTACCGGGCAAAGCGCAATGGCGGGGGCTTCGAGATCGTTGCGCCCTTCTCTCGCGATCCGTGAGGCGGAGCCTTCGGGGAGCGCCCCGCGATCTTCTTCGTCCCACGCCTTGAACACCGGGCCAGTGGAGAGCGGCACGCGCGGGTTGACCAGCAGGACTGGCGTTCCGGCGAGGTCGTCCTCGACCGCAAGCTGCTCGGTGCCGGTGCCCAGCCCAATATGGGTGCGACTGAGCACGCAGGCAGGCACATCTGCGCCGAGTTTTGCGGCCCGCGATGGCCAGTCCTCGGGCAACCGGTGGAGCGCCTCCACAATCCGAAACACCGCGCCTGCATCCGCCGACCCGCCGCCAAGCCCCGCCGCGACGGGGAGGTTCTTTTCGAGCGTGATGGCGATGCCTTGTGGGCGCGGGAGGGTGTTCAGGGCGCGGGCGACGAGGTTGTCGAAAATACTCCCTTCCCCTTGGGGAAGGGCCGGGGATGGGGGTTCTGTGGTCGATGGGGCATAGCCCCCACCCCCAACCCCTCCCCCAAGGGAGGGGGGTAGGGGGGCGAGCAATCCGGAGAATTCGCCCACCACATGCAGGCTGTCCTGCGCGGCTGGCGAGGCGCTCAGCACATCGCCCGCATCGACGAAGGCGTACAGCGTCTCAAGCTCGTGATACCCATCCGCCCGCCGTCTGCGGACATGCAGCGCGAGGTTGATCTTGGCGTAGGCGGTTTCGTTTGCCAACAACTTACGCGAATAGTTGACTTCATTTGCCAAAAGAATAAGCTCTGATTCGGTGGTCGTGTCGAGGCAAGGATTGGGATTGCCTCTTTTTGGAGTGCCCAGAATGTCTAACGAACAAGAAAAATACTTCAAGCGTCAAAACGAACAGGCTGCGGCTCGTGATCGGGCAGCAAGTCAGCGAGAAAAACAGCAAAAGAAATCTGAGAAAGCTCAGTCGCAAACCAGAGGCTTAGACTGGTAATTGAATAATTGAAAATATGAAGGCAGCGGGTGAAATTTTTTCCCCGCTGCCTTTTTGCTTATATAATATCGAAGGTCTCGCCTAGATATATCTCCGACCGAGTATGCTTTGGAAGCAATTCACTCTCTCTGCACGGTCTTAACTTTTACATATTCGGATAGTTCGGCCCGCCGCCGCCTTCCGGCGTCACCCAGTTGATGTTCTGGTTGGGGTCCTTGATGTCGCAGGTCTTGCAGTGGACGCAGTTCTGCGAATTGATCTGGAACTTCGGCGTTCCGTCCGCTTCCTGCAGCCATTCGTACACCCCCGCCGGGCAGTAACGGGCGGAGGGGCCACCGAACACCTCCAGCTCGCTTTCCCGCTGCAGCGTCAGATCCGCCACCTGCAAGTGCACCGGCTGATCTTCGGCATGGTTGGTGTAGCTGTAGGCCACGTTCGTCAGCTTATCGAAGGTGATCACGCCGTCAGGCTTGGGGTAGTCGATCTTCGGATACAGATCGGCGCGGCCGGTCATGGTGTAATCGGAATGATGCTTCATGCTGATCGGCAGGCCGATCTTCAGGGTGCGCATCCACATGTCGATCCCGCCCAGCAGTGTGCCGATGTCGCCGCCGAATTTGGCGACGGCAGGCTCG
>JBBQWH010000009.1:0-45807 GCA_038210785.1 Sphingomonadales bacterium
GTGTCGAACATGTATTTTCCTTATGACCCGCGATCGCCCAATTGCGTGCGGGGCCTCATGTGCCGGGGGAAAGACCGTCCCGGCCCGGTGCAGGGCGCTTTGGCCCCAAGGCGGGAAGACCGGATGTCTGCCTGCCCCAGATGCAAAAAAGGCGGCCCATCGAGCCGCCTTTTCGCAAAACTCTTACTTACGCAGGCCCAGCTTCTGGATCAGCGCGTTATAGCGCTCAACGTCCTTTTTCTTAAGATACGCGAGCAGCGTGCGACGCTTGTTGACCATCATCAGAAGGCCGCGACGCGAATGGTTGTCCTTGTGGTGGCCCTTGAAGTGTTCGGTGAGGTTGCGGATGCGCTGCGTGAGGATCGCGACCTGAACTTCGGGGCTGCCCGTATCATTGGGATCACGGGCGTTGTCAGCAATGATTCCTTGCTTCTCTACAGCAGTCACCGACATATTTTTCTCTCTTACTCAGCGACATCGGGAAGGTTGAAACCCCTGACGACCGTGGCCGTCCCATCCGTGATTTCCATCAGCGCAACCGGGACAGCGCCCAGTTTCGCCAAATAAAGCCCGGATGATCGGGGCATGTCAGACAGGACCCGGCCCTGGCGGACCGCCTGCGCGCTTGTCTGATCGAGGTGAAGGGCCGGGATGTCGTCCAGCCCAGCCTCTAGCGGCAGGAGGAGGTCTTCAAGGCACCGGCCCTTAGCGGCTCCATCCAGTTTGTCCAGCGGAATCGCTTGGCTTTGGGTGAACGGCCCGGCCTTGGTGCGGCGCAGATAGGTAACATGGCCGCAGGTTCCCAACGCATAGGCAATGTCGCGCGCAAGGCTGCGGATATATGTGCCTTTGGAGACGTGGGCCTCCAGTGTAATCTCTTCCAATTCCGTTCGGGCGGAGCTTGTCGAAGCCCTGCCCTTTAATTCTTGCGTCGCGCTAGAAGAGAAGTGCAGCCCTTCGACAAGCTCAGGGCGAACGGAAAGGGAGAATATCGTCACCCCCCGCGCCATCAACTCCACCGCTTCCCCCGCCCGCGCCAGATCATAGGCGCGCTGACCGCCGACCTTCAGCGCCGAAAACGCGGGCGGCACCTGCGCAATCGGCCCGGTAAAGCGCGGCAACATCGCTTCCACCTCTGCCAGCGTTGGCCGCACCGCGCTGGTCGCCATCACTGCGCCTTCGGTATCTAGCGTTGTGGTCTCCGCACCGAAGGCAATCGTGAACTCGTAGATCTTGCTGGCATCGAGCATCCGCCCGGCGAGCTTGGTCGCCTCACCCAGCGCGATTGGCAACACACCCTCGGCCTGCGGATCAAGCGTGCCGCCGTGGCCGACCTTGGTCTTGGCATAGCCGTGTGCACGCAGCACCCGCTTGACCGCGCTCACTCCCTGGGTGCTGCCCAGCCCGCGCGGCTTGTCGAGGATCAGCCAGCCGGACAACGGACCGCTTTGGGCGTTACTCATTGCGCGAGCGCCTCGGTAAAGTGCTTGCGGCAAAGCGCGACATAGAGGTCATCGCCGCCGATTGCGGTTTGGTCGCCGTGTTTCACCGCCCGGCCCTCGGCATCGACGCGCAGGTTCATGGTCGCCTTGCGCCCGCAGTGACACACCGCCTTCAACTCTACCAGCGCGTCGGCAATGCCCAAAAGCACCGCCGAGCCGGGAAACAATGCGCCCTGAAAATCGGTGCGCAGACCATAGCATAGAACTGGGATTCCCGCCTCGTCCGCCAACCGGGCGAGTTGCCACACCTGATCGGGAGTGAGGAATTGCGCTTCGTCGACGAGCACGCAATCGAGCTTATGGGCAGCGTGACCCCCCGTCACCTCGGCCCACAGATCGGTGTCAGGGTGGAACCGGTGCGCGGGGCTTTCGAGCCCGATCCGGCTTTTGACCACCCCGCCCGAACGACTGTCGAGCGCGGCGGTCCACAGCATCGTCACCATACCGCGCTCACGATAATTGAAATCGGCCTGCAACAGGTGCGCGGATTTGCCCGCGTTCATGCTGGCGTAGTAGAAATAAAGCTTGGCCATCGCGCCTGCCTAGCCGAGCCTACGGCCCTTCGCTATCCTGATGGTCGTCGTCCAAGTCGTCGCCCAAATCGTCGCCCAAATCTCTGGCCACCAAGGGATCGCGCAGCAAGGCTTCGATGCGTTCGGCCTCGTCAAAGCTTTCATCTTTGCGGAACCGCAATTTGGGCGCGAATTTAAGGCCGAGGCGGGTGGCGACCTCGCGTTGCAGGAACGCGGTGTTCTGGCGCAGCGCGAGCACCACCTCGTCCTCACCCGCGCCCAAGAGCGGCTTGATGTAAGCGGTGGCGTGGCGCAGGTCCGGCGTCATTCGCACCTCGGTGACAGAGATATTAGCTGCGCGCACCACATCATCATGCACCTCGCCGCGCGCCAGCAGTTCCGACAGGATATGTCGCACCCGCTCGCCGACCTTGAGGACACGAACCGATTGCTGTTCGGAAGTATGGGGTGTCTTGGCCATGCCTCACCCCATTCCCGTTGTCGTGGGCGTCGGGCGCGGGGTGGGGATCGCGGTTGAGGTTGACCGGGCGTAGAGCGTGCCGTCCTCGGCCAGCAACTCGCCTTCGAGGAAGATTACCCGCCGCCCTGCCTTTACCACCCGGCCCTTGCCGATGATCGTTGCGCCTTCGGGGATCAACCGGATCAGGCTCATCGACAATTCGAGATTGAGCGGCGCAATCTCGCCCCCGGTCGAGGCGACATAGGCGTAGCCCATCACGTCATCCAGATAACCCGCGACCAAGCCCCCCTGCACGCCGCCGCGCCAAGTGGTCATTTCGCGCTTGACGGTGAAGCGCATGGTCGCGGTTTGGGTCGTTTCGTCCCAGCCCACGAATTCCGAGCCGAGCAGCGCCGTATGCGGCGACTGCCCGGCATCGTCTGGGTAGAAAGCCTCGTCACTCACAGAGTCCGCTCACGCTCCTCGACCGAGAACACTTCAAGCTGGTCGCCCGGCTTGATGTCGTTGGTGTCTTCCAGCACCACGCCGCATTCAAGGCCCGCACGCACTTCGTCGACATCGTCCTTGAACCGCCGCAGCGACTGGATCTTGGTCGCCGAAACGATAACGTCCGCGCGCGTAAGACGAGCAAACAGCCCCTTGCGGATAACCCCTTCTTCCACCAGCAGCCCGGCCGCATTGTCCTTCTTGCCCGACTTGAACACTTCCTTGACCAGCGCCCGGCCAACCACATGTTCGATCCGCTCTGGGCCAAGCTCGCCGATCATCTCCTTGGCGATCGCATCGGTCAGGTGATAGATGACATCGTGATACATCATCCGCACGTTATCGCGCTTCAACAGATCGCGCGCCTTGGCGTTGGGACGCACGTTGAAGCCGATGATCGGCGCTTTCGATGCTCCCGCCAGCATCACATCGCTTTCGGTAATCGCGCCGACACCGGCATTCAGCACGCGCACCTTGATATCGTCGTTCGAGAGGTTGTGGAGCGCATTGACGATCGCCTCGACGCTGCCTTGCACATCGGCCTTCACCACCACCGGGAATTCAATCACGCTGGAGGACAGGCTGCTGAACATCGTGTCGAAATTGGTAGGTGCCAACGCGGTGCGCTTTTCGGTCGCGATTTCGAGACGATACTTGGCGACCTCGCGGGCGCGCTGTTCGTCTTCGACCACGGTGAGGACATCGCCCGCGGACGGCACGCCGCTCAGACCCAGCACTTCGACCGGCATCGACGGCCCGGCCTCGTTGAGCTGCTGGCCCTTGTCATCGACAATCGCGCGCACCTTGCCGCTTTGCGTACCAACTACGAAGTTATCGCCGCGCTTCAATGTGCCGCGGGTGACGAGCACCGTCGCCACCGGCCCGCGGCCCTTGTCGAGCTGGGATTCAATCACGGTCGCCTCGGCATCGCGGTCGGGCCGCGCCTTAAGTTCGAGCAGCTCGGCCTGCAAGCCGATCGCCTCGATCAGCGTATCGAGCCCCGCGCCGGTCTTGGCCGAGAGTTCAACGTCCTGCACATCGCCCGACATCGCCTCAACCACCACTTCGTGTTCGAGCAGGCGTTCGCGGATTTTCTGCGGGTTGTATTCGGCCTTGTCCGACTTGGTGATTGCCACGATCATCGGTACGCCTGCAGCCTTGGTGTGATTGATCGCCTCGATCGTCTGCGGCATCAGCCCATCGTCCCCTGCCACCACCAGAATGACGATATCGGTCACGTTGGCTCCGCGCATCCGCATTTCGGTGAAGGCGGCGTGGCCCGGCGTGTCGAGGAAAGTGATCTTCTGCTTGTCCCCAGAACTGAGCTTTGCGTTGATCTGGTAGGCGCCGATATGCTGGGTGATGCCGCCGGCCTCGCCCTTCACCACGTCGGTTCCGCGCAGCGCATCGAGCAGGCTGGTTTTGCCGTGATCGACATGGCCCATGATCGTCACCACCGGCGGACGCGCAATCAGCGTCTCGTCGGGATCACGGTCATCGCTGCTGTCGATGTCGACATCGCTCGCCGAAACGCGGGTGATGTTATGGCCGAATTCCTCGACCAATAGCTCGGCAGTGTCCTGATCGATGGTCTGGTTGACGGTAACCATCATGCCCAGGTTGAACAGCGCCTTCACCAGATCCGCGCCCTTTTCGGCCATACGGTTGGCCAGTTCGCTGACGGTGATCGCTTCGGGCACGACCACGTCGCGCACTTGCTTTTCGCGCGGCTTGGAAGGGCCACCTTGGCCGCGGCGTTCCTTCTCGCGCGCACGCTTGAGCGCGGCGAGGCTGCGCGCGCGGCGTCCTTCGTCCTCGTTGAGTGCGCGGGTCACGGTCAGCTTGCCCGAGCGGCGCTTGTCCTTGTCGGCATCGAGCGGCGTGGCGCGCTTTTCGTCCTTCTTTTTCTTGACCTCGGGGCGCTTAGTCTCGGGGCGTTCCACCGGAGTGAAGCGACGCGCAGCAGGGGTGGCGGCTTCGGTCTTGGCGGCCGGGGCAGCAGTCGCATCGGCGGCGACATCGACATCGGCAGCTGGCGCAGCTTCGGCGGCGGCGGCTGGCGCAGCTTCGGCGGCGGCCGCGGACTCAGCTTGCACCGGAGCTTTCGCAGGGGCGGCGCGCTCGCGTTCGGCTTCTTCCTCGGCGCGCTTTTCGAGGGCACGGTTTTCCTCGACGCGACGGCGCTCCTCCTCTTCGCGTGTTCGGGCTTCCTGCTCCTCGCGCCTACGCCCTTCCTCGGCCCGCAGCAGCCGCTCTTCCTCGGCTTCGAGCTGGAGCCGCTTCACGCGCTCCTGCGGCGTTTCTCCCGCAGGCGCGGGACGTGTGGGACGCGGCGACGGCGGCGGCGGCGGGGCGACCGGACGCGGCGCTTCGGCCACCGGAGCCGGAACCACAGCCGGAGCTGGAGCCGGCGGCGGTGCAGCCGCCTCGCTACCGGGCTTGCCGAGCACGCGGCGGCGCTTGACCTCGACCACCACCTTGTTGGTGCGGCCGTGGCTGAAGGTCTGCTTGACCTCGCCCGCATCGACCGAGCGCTTGAGGCCCAGTGGTTTGCGGATGCGCTGGTTGTCGTTGTCGTCGCTCATTATAACTCGTTAGTCCTTCGCGTATTCATCATATACCGCCGACCGGCCCTGCGGCTGATCGGCGTGGCCGGAGGCATCCCGGACCGTTTCGTTCGTATCATTCGCCCGGTCGCTCCCGGCATAGTGCGTGAGCCGGGAAACCGCCTGAAGCACGCGCTTTGCCGCGCGCATGTCGCCGGGATGACCGGCGACGCCCAGGTGGACCACATTGTCGCGGCCCAATGCCACAGACAGCGCGGTGCGGTCCAGTGGCAAGACTTGGCCGCGCAGTCCCGAGCCTTGCGTCTCGCTGCCGACTCGCCAGGCCTGATCAAGCTTGCGCCGACCATCCTCGCTGCTGTCGGCTGCGTGGAGCAACGTTGCGATCCGGCCGCTGCGCGCTTGCTCTTCGATCCGGGCCGAGCCCAAGACGATATTGCCTGACCGCAGTTCAAGCCCCAGCCGGTCGCACAAATGGCGTGTCAGCGCGGCATCGACCCGTTCGGGCAGATCGGCAGGAATGGTCAAAGGAGCACCCTTGAACGCGCGCATCATCGCCTTGCGGAGATGACCATCGGCGAGCGCTGTTTCAAGCACCGGTCGCTCGACTCCGATCCACGCACCGCGCCCGGGCGCCTTGGCGGTAGCGTCGGGCAGCACCAGCCCATCGGGCGAAATCGCCAGACGCACCAAGCCTTCCCGCTCCGAGCTTGCCCCGGTCAGGATACAGCGCCGTTCGCTCCCCGCCGCAGCCGGGAGTTCAGGCACGTCGATGTCGGACGTCAGGCGCTCATTGTGGGGAGTCCGCATCGGCGGCCTCCTGAGTGTCGGGCGCGGAGACGGTGTCGTCTTCGAACCAATGCGCGCGGGCAGCCATGATGATTTCGTTGCCCTGTTCTTCGCTGAGGCCATATTCGCCAAGCACGCCGCCCTTGTCGACCTCGCGCTGCGGGCGCCGCATCGGCGGGCCGGCGGCATCGTTGTTGCGGCGACGCGGGGCTTCGCGCTTTTTGGTGATCAGTTCATCAGTGGCGAGATCGGCGAGATCGTCGAGCGTCTTGATCCCGGCCTTGCCGAGCGTGACCAGCATCGCTTCGTTCAAATGCGGGATTTCGGCTAACGCATCCTCAACGCCCAGTTCGCGGCGGACGAGACGGTGCGCCTCTTCCTGCCGTTCGAGCGCTTCCAATGCGCGGCTCTGGAGCTCTTCGGCAAGATCGTTGTCGAAGCCTTCGATAGTGGCGAGCTCGGCGAGATCGACGTAAGCCACTTCTTCCAGTTCGGCGAAACCTTCGGCAACCAGCAGCTGCGACAGGGTTTCGTCGACGTCGAGCTCTTCTTCGAACATCTTCGAACGTTCGGCGAATTCCTTCGACCGCTTTTCCGAGGATTCCTCCTCGGTCAGGATATCGATCTGGTGGCCGGTGAGCTGGCTTGCCAGCCGCACGTTCTGGCCGCGGCGGCCGATTGCTAGGCTAAGCTGGTCATCGGGCACCACCACCTCGATGCGGCCGTCATCCTCGTCGAGCACCACGCGGCTGACAGTGGCGGGCTGGAGCGCGTTGACCACAAAGGTCGCGGTGTCATCCGACCACGGGATGATGTCGATCTTTTCGCCCTGCAATTCCTGCACGACAGCCTGCACGCGGCTGCCCTTCATGCCGACGCAGGCGCCGACCGGGTCGATGCTCGAATCGCGGCTGATCACGCCGATCTTGGCGCGGCTGCCCGGATCGCGGGCGGCGGCCATGATGGTGATGATGCCGTCGTAGATTTCGGGCACTTCCTGCGCGAACAGCTTCTTCATGAAATCGGGGTGTGCGCGGCTGAGGAAAATCTGCGGCCCGCGGTTGTTGCGTTCGACCTTGGTAATCAACGCACGGACCCGCTCGCCCGTGCGGGCGGCTTCGCGCGGGATCTGCTGATCGCGGCGGATCACGCCTTCCGCACGGCCGAGATTGACGATCACGTGGCCGAATTCGACCGACTTGATCACGCCGGTAATGACTTCGCCCTGACGATCCTTGAACTCCTCGAACTGGCGCTCACGCTCAGCATCGCGGACCTTCTGAAAGATTACCTGCTTGGCCGACTGCGCGTCGATTCGGCCAAGATCGACAGGTGGCAACGGGTCGACGATGAAATCGCCCACTTGCGAGCCTGCTTGCAGCTTTTCGGCCTGCTTGAGGTCGACCTGCTTGAAGTAGTCTTCAACCTCCTCGACCACCTCGACCACGCGCCACAGCGTCAGATCGCCGGTCACCGGATCGAGCTTGGCGCGGATATCGTTTTCCGCGCCATAGCGGTTGCGCGCGGATTTCTGGATCGCTTCTTCCATCGCCTCGATTACAATCGACTTGTCGATCATCTTTTCCGAGGCGACTGCGTGGGCAATCGCGAGGAGTTCAGCCTTGTTGGCGGAAATGGCACTGGCCATCAGTCGTCTGCCTTTTCTTCTACTTCGATGAGTTCGTCAGCCCCGCTCACATCGAGCGGGCGGGTGGCGGCGATCAGCGCGTCGGTCAGGACGAGCTTGGCCGTGTGAATTTCTACCAGCGGCAGGCGGACATCGCCCGCCTTGACCTCGGCGACGAGGACCATACCATCCTCAAGCCCTCCGAGCACGCCCTTGTTGACGCGCTGGCCCCCAAACTGGGCGGTGTATCCTTTGTCCATCACGACTCGAACCTCGTGCCCGGCCCAATTGGCAAAGTCCTTGTCGCGGGTAAGCGGACGGTCGATGCCGGGCGAGCTGACTTCGAGGTGATACGCACCTTCGATCAATTCCTCGCCCGCTGCTTCGGCGGCGTCGATCACGTCGGACACCCGGCGCGACAAAGCGGCGCATTGATCGATCACCAACTGCCCGGTAGCCGGATCTTCGGCCATGATCTGAAGCGCCATGCCGCCATCGCCTGCCTCCGAAGCGATCATCGCCACGCGCACCAGTTCAAACCCGAGGACAGAAGCTTCGGGTTCAATCAACTGGGTCAAGCGCGCAATATCGGCCATGGGTCTCCGCCCAAAGGGTTGTGATGATGCGACCTTGCGGAAACGCGGTTCGGGCCAGCCCCCGGAGGCGCCAGCATCCAAACCTTGTTACGACAATGTCGGGATTGATCCGCCAATTAGTCGCTGGCAGCAGATTTGGCAAGAGCGATCAGTGCAGCCGCCATGCGGCCGGATCGCGGCGCATCACCGCTCGCCCGTAACCCAGCGCCGCACCTGCTCGCGCAGCGCATGGCGCTCGCGCGCCGCGAAGTCTTCGGCATAGCGGCGAATGTCGAGCACCTGAGCTTTGGCGATTACGTCATCGAAAGCCATCGCATTGATCCCGCCATCGATCCCGCGCTCGGCGCGAACGATAGAACCGAACACTTCCAGCCGGGCAATCTCGAGATAGCCGGACTGGCCGTCAGCGATCGGGGTCGCAAGACCGAGGCGCGCGCCCGAGCAGGAAATGTCAAGCAGGATGCAGTTCTGCGTCGAATAGATCGACACGAACCGGGCCGGAACCGCGAGCCGCAAACGGGCCGCGGATCGGCGACCGATGGCTGCCGCGTCATCACCAAAAGAAGAAAATGGCTGGGCGATCATGGCCCGCCACTTTTCGCCAGAACTGCTGAAGATCGACGCTTTCGCCGCCTAGGGACGTCTGCGTATCCGCCCCCAAGGTATACCGCTCAGATCGGGCGGTCGTCGCCGCTGTCGCCAGTTACCCATTTGCGTGCGGTCTCGATCAGTGCGCGCCGCTCGCGCTCCTCGAAGTTCTCATAATAGCGCCGAATCTCGAGCACGACAGCATCAGAAATCGGCTCGTCGAACTCGATCGCGTTCAGGCCGAACTCACTCCGGGTAACGAGACTGAAATGATTGATCACCCCGCAGCGCAGCATGGCCCCTGCTCCTACGCGCATCGCATCGAGAATCGCCACCTGTGCGCCGGTGCGTGACAGGTTGAGGAGGATGCAGGTGTGCGCCTTTTCGACTGCAATCAGCTGCGCTGGCAGGCTCAACCGTAGGCGCGGAGCCGCTCTCCGCCCTACCGTAACCGCCGCGCTATCCGATTCCCAAAGCTTCGCGTCCACCATTCGCTGCTCACTCCGGCGATCACTCACCGCAGCCAAGTCAGCCGGGGGGGCGGCCAGAAATTCGGCGGTATGATTGTGCGTGACCGCGTTAACCGCAATTGAGGCCGGCGAGAGCGGCAATGCATGGTCGGGCATCGCGGAGACATCTGGCCGCATGTCAGTATCCGATCCCGCGCACAGCCGCATTCCAAACAGCATCATCCATGCCACGGCCGTCAGTGCCGATATCGTCAGAAAAACAATCGGAAAGTGATCGCATCATGAGCTGCACCCCTGCACCAATTTGCCGCAATAATCGAAAAGACTTTCAAAATCATTGAGGGGGTTTCAGTCTTGGCCTTCCATCAGCCCGTGCTTGCGGATGCAGTGGCGCAGCTGGTCGTAGGTGAGGCCGAGCCCGCGCGCGGTCTGGCGCTGGTTCCAGCGGTGTTTGCCCAGCGCGTGCTCAAGAATCGCGCGCTCATGCGCATCGACTGCGGCGCGCAGGTCCTCGACTGTATCGAAATGGCCCGCCGCCAGACCCGCCGCCGCGATCCCGCCCGCAGCCTCAGACGCAGAATGGCCTGCGGCCACCACTGCGCGGCTGCGCCGATGCTCGGGCGCGCGCGGCCGCCATGGGCTGTCGAACGGGTCGAATTGCACATGCGCAATCGGGGTTTCGAAATCCGCCCAGCGATAGACCGCGCGTTCGACCACATTGCGCAGCTCGCGGACATTGCCGGGCCAAGGATGATCCTCAAGGCCGTCCATCACATGGTCGGCAAACCCCGGCCAGCGTTCCCAATCGAGCTCCGCCGCCATGCGCCGTCCGAAGTAATTGGCGAGCACCCCGATATCGCCTTCGCGCACCCTGAGCGGGGGGAGGGTGATGACCTCGAAGCTCAAACGGTCAAGCAGGTCGGCGCGGAATTCGCCGCCCGCCGCCAAAGCGGGCAGATCATCATTGGTCGCGGCCACAATCCGCACATCGACCCGGATCGGACGCGAGGCGCCGATGCGGGTGATCTCGCCGTATTCGACCGCGCGCAGCAACCGTTCCTGCGCGCCCATCGACAGCGTGCCGAGTTCATCGAGGAACAGCGTGCCGCGGTCGGCCTCCTCGAACCGACCCGCACGTGCCTTGGTCGCGCCGGTGAATGCGCCTGCCTCGTGCCCGAACAGCTCGGCCTCGATCAGGGTTTCGGGCAGCGCAGCGCAGTTCATGGTAACCAGCGGCTCGTCCCAGCGGCTCGACAGACGGTGAAGGCGTTCGGCGATCAGTTCTTTACCCGTACCGCGTTCACCGATCACCAGCACCGGACGGTTCATCGCTGCCGCACGGCTGGCGCGTTCGACCGCATCGAGAAAGGCCCCGGATTGACCGATGAACTGGCTTTCAAGCTTCATATCCAAACTATAGTGAAATTCGCCAATGCTTGGCAATAGAGACCAACATGTCCTGACCGTCCCTTGCGAAAAACCGCGCAAATCCGCCATTCGCGTAGTTTGGCACGCCGGTTGCAGAACACCCTGCAAGACCACGACACCACTTGGGAGGCCCAAAATGATCAACCGCAACCCCGCCGCAAGCCGCTTCTGGAACAGCAAGCTCGGGCATGCCGCGATGGCCAGCATCGCTGCGATGGTGATGATGATTGCGCTGTCCTCGCAGGTTCAACCGGGCGCGGCCTTCGCCGCCCCGATCGCCCACCCCGCTGCCACAGCGGTCGCGATGATCGAGATCGCCTGACGTGGGCGAGCCGTATGATCCCCTTGGGCCGGAGCGCCCGCTGCGGGACGTCCCCCCCGCAGACGCCGCCGGCGGCGCACATCCCGCACGCGCCGACCGCAGCAGCGATGCTCCGGCCCAACCCTCCCGCCTGCTGTCGTCAGGGCGGCTGACGCGGCTCGATGAGGAAATCGAAGCCTTGCGCCGCAGCCCCGCCCCGACGCAATCTCGCCAAACTGCCGGTGATCCCCAGGCAGAGCGAGTCGCACCGCGCGACCGGGCCAGTTCATTTCTCGATGGAGTAGCCTTCATGGGCATTTTCAGCCGTACGCTCGATATCTTCGCTTCCAACTTCAACGATATGCTCGACAAAGCGGACGATCCTTCGAAGATGATCCGGATGATCATCCTCGAAATGGAGGAAACCCTCGTCGAAGTCCGGGCCAGCGCGGCGCGCACCATCGCCGACCAGAAGGAAATGCACCGCCACTGCGTCAAGCTTGACCGGTTGCAGGCCGACTGGGCCGAGAAGGCACAACTGGCGCTGTCGAAGGATCGCGAGGACCTAGCGCGCGCTGCACTGGTCGAACGCAAGAAGTCCGCCGACATGGCCGACCAGCTCAAGGCCGAAATCGCAGTGCTTGATGATGCGCTGCGCGCTTACGAAGAAGATATCGCCAAGCTGCAGCACCGCCTGCGCGAGGCCCGCAGCCGCCAGACCGCGATCGCGGCGCGCCTTGAAAGCGCCGAGAACCGCGTCAAGCTGCGCACGCTGATGAGCACCGAGCGCACCGACGAGGCGCTCGCACGGTTCGACCAGCTCGAACGCCGGGTCGATTACGCCGAAGGCCGCGCCGATGCGCTGCGCATCGCCGAGGACGGTCCGCCAAGCCTGTCCGATGAAATCGCCGCGCTCGCCGGGTCGGATGCGATCGATGATGAGCTGGCCGCAATGAAGAAAGCGCTGGGCAAAGACAGCGCGACCAAGGGGGAATAAGCAATGGAAGAAGCAATCCTTTTCGCCGCGATACTCTTCATCGGCTTGCCCTGGATCGTGCTCCATTACATGACCAAGTGGAAAACTGCGCCGACCATCACCGCCGATGACGAGGTGCTACTGGAGGAACTCTACAACCTCGCGCGGCGGCTCGATGAACGCATGGAGACGGTCGAGCGCTTGGTCGCAGCCGATGATCCCGCATTCACCCCCGCCCGCCGTCTGATCGCGGACCACAGCGCCGACAGCGAGCAACTGCGCGAATTGGAAGCGCTGATGGCCGAGAAGAAAGGAACCCGCGCATGAACACTCCCCGCACCACGCTTTACCGCGACAAGCACAATGGCAAGCTGATGGGCGTTTGCGCCGGCATTGCAGACTATACCGGGATCGACGTGTTCTGGATCCGGCTGGCGGCGGTGGCGTCGCTCTTCATCACCAGCGGCTCCTCGATCTTTGCCTATTTCATCGCTGGCTTCCTGCTCAACAAGAAGCCGCCGTACCTTTACCGCGATGAAAGCGAGCAGAAGTACTGGCAGGGCGTGCGCCAGAGCCCACGCCGCACCGCGCGCGAAATCCGCTCCAACTTCCGCGATATCGACCGGCGGCTAGCGGCGGTGGAAACCCACTACGTTAGCAGCAACCCGCGCCTGACCGCCGAAATCGAGCGGCTGCGCTAAGCCCAACGACACGCAACAGGGGACTGGAATTATGGAAGGTTACCTTGCCCTGATGATCCCGATCATCGCGATGATGATCCCGATCGTGGCAATCTGGACCAAGCACCAGCAGAAGCTGGCGGAAATGCAGATCGGCTCGACGGCCGAGCAGACCGCCGAAAAGGCCGCGCAATATGCGACCCACATCCAGCGGCTCGAAGACCGCGTGCAGGTGCTCGAACGCATCGTCACTGACCGCGGCTACGATATCGCGACCCAGATCGAAGCGCTGCGCGACCAGCGCCGGGTAGACGCCGATCCGATTGGGGGTACGGGCGTGCCGCTCGGGCTTGAAAAGAAGGAGCGCGTGTGATGGAGCCTACCGACTTTCTCCCCTATCTCGGCTGGCTCATCGGCGGCGGGTTCGTGCTTGGCGCAGGCGGCATCCTGACCTCGTTCCAGATCACCCGGATGAAGATCAAGAACGGCTATCCGCTCGAAGGAATGTGGGGCCAGTCGCTGAAGCCGGGATCGGACAAGGAAACCGCGCACCGCGTCACCCTGCTGACCCAAGAAAACGCGGAACTGCGCGCCGAGCTCGGCTCGATGAAAGACCGGCTCGTCAATGTCGAGCGGATCGTGACCGATGGCGGCTATCACCTCGGCGCCGAGATTGACGCGCTACGGGATCGCGCGCTCGCGGGGCTCAAGGACAAGGGAGCGGCATGATGGGCGAACTGGTTATCACGGCAATTGCCATCATCGCGATTGTCCTGATTGTCGGGATGAGCCTGAACGGCATCATCGACAAGGTGTTGCAGTCCAAACGGCTGCGCGATGGAGCCCAAGCCAAGGCCGACCCGCAGGGGCACGACCTGCGCGCCATCGCCGACCGCACCCAAATGATCGAGGATCGCCTGCGCGTGCTCGAGCGGATTGCCACCGATCGCGGCAGCCTGCTGGCCGACGAGATTGAGGCGCTGCGCAGTGAAACTTTCGCGCTGGGGACAGGGCAGCGCCACAAAGAGAACGCGGCGCAATGATCAGCGGCTGGGCTCTCGTCGCGCTGGTCGCTATCGTGATCTGGGGCATCGTCCAGATTTCCCGCGCGCGCGCCGGGATCGTCACCGACGAGGACGGCAACCAGAAACTCACCGCGCGCGACGACGCGCGCGCGGCGGTCGAACTCGAAGCAACCCGGCAGGAACTGGCGGCGCTCAAAGAACGGATCAAGGTGCTCGAACGCATCGCCACCGATGCCAACAGCGGCGATGCCCGCGAACGCGCACGCATCTCTGCCGAAATCGAAGCTCTGCGGACCCTGCCCCCTGCTGCGCCAATGCTGAAGGAGGAATAGCGCAATGATCTCTCCCCTGTTCGACCCGACGCTGGTCCTGACCAGCGGCAGCCTGATCGGCCTTGTTGTCGTCGCCGCCGCGCTGCTGCGCGCGTGGCACGGCTGGCTCGAACTCAAGCGCCAGGAGCTTGACCGCGCCGCGCACCATCCTGCAGCGCGTGACGGTTCCAGCTTCGGCACCGCAAGGATCGAACTTGCCGACCTCAAGGAACGCATCCGCAAACTGGAAGCGATCGCCAGCGGGGTCGAATTGTGAGCGGCCCGCGCACCACCGCCGCGCAGGCCGGGATCGGGCTTGGCAGCGCAATCGCTGTGACGATCAGCTGGAGCCTCCATCAGTCGATCATCTGGGCGATCATCCACGGGTTTTTCAGCTGGTTTTATGTGGTCTATTACGCCTTCACCCGGCCCGGCGGGTTGAACGGGTAACGATCCCTCTTCCGTTTCGCATTCACCGTCCCTAACTGCGGTCCATGCGCACCCTTTCAGACATTCTCGAAGAATACCAATTCCTCGAAGGCGACGACCGCTACGGCCTGCTGATCGAACTCGGCCGCGAACTTGAGGCGATGCCCGATGCGTTGAAGACCGATGCGACGTTGGTGCGCGGGTGTTCTGCGGCGGTGTGGGTCTATCCGGCGGGAACGGACGGGGCAAAGCTGCACTTTCTTGCCGATAGCAACGCCGCGATCACCAAGGGCATCGTCGCGCTGGTGATCGCCGCTGTGCAGGACAAGCCCGCCGCCGAAGTCGCAGGTATGGATGTGCTCGAAGCGCTCGCTCCGTTCGACCTCAAAAACCAGCTTTCGAGCAACCGCACCCAAGGTGTGCCCAATATGATCGGACTGGTGAAGGAGCATGCGGGGCGGCTGGCGGCGGCCTGAACCCCAGGACCTGCATCAACCCGACAATGTTTCACGTGGAACATAGCGCAAAACTGGCTTTTTGGAGCCTAAACCGGGGCTAGAAGGGGTCTAGAGGGGGTCAAGACCGACCTGCAAACGATCAAACCGCAGCGTCCCTAACCACTGCCAGTCCAGCCGCTTTCTGCCGCTTCAGCTCCGCTTTCAGCTTGGCCGGATCACGCGCGATGACAAAACCGAAGCTCACACCGCCTTGCTTGCCGATGGTTGCGTGGTGCAGTTTGTGTGCCTGCACCAGCCGCTTGGCGTAGCCCTTGCGCGGCACCCAGCGCCAGTAGCGCTGATGCACCAGCCCGTCATGCACCAGCGTGTAAATCACGCCGTAAAGGGTGATCCCAACCGCAAACCACCACAGCCAGTCCCAGTACAGCGCGCCGTAGATATACATCGCCGCGTTAATGGTACCGAACACAACTGCAAACAGATCGTTCTTTTCCAGCACTTTGTCATGCGGCTCGTGATGATCGCGGTGCCAGCCCCAGCCCCACCCATGCATGATGTATTTATGCGCAACCCATGCGAACACCTCCATGCCGATCAGCGACGACAGCACAGTCACGGTAATCTCGAGCCAGCTCATGCGGGCACCTTTTCAGTCAATTCGGACGCAATCTTTTCATTACGGCCCACCCCGGCCCGGCGCGCGCCCGGCAGCGCCCACCACGGCACGTCAGGACGGCGGTGATGTTCGAGATGATAACCGAAGTGGAAGCACGAGGCGAGGCTGGCGAGCGAGCCGAAGCCATCGCTGCGGGTGTTGTGGCGGTCTGCGAAGGACTGACCTTCGCGGTGGCAATGCGGCCGGTAGGTTCCGAAATAGAACAACTGCAACGATGAACTGAGCGCCGGAAGGCCATAGAGCATCACGATCTGCGCCATCGGAATACCAAGCACCAGCCAGTAGAACCCTACCGCGGTATGCACAAACAGGATCGAGCGCCAACCGAAATAGCGCCGGAAGAAGGTGCCATACCAGCGCCAGAAGTTGTCCGGGTGGCCCTCGTCGAAATCAGGATCCCCTACGCGGCCAGAAAGCTTGTGATGCGCGAAATGCGCGTCCCGCAGCTGCCGCCACGCGAACCCGGCATAAAGCGCCAAAAGCACCGTGCCTATCGCACCGTTCAGCTTCGGCCGCCCTGGCACCAGGCTGCCATGCATCGCATCATGGCAGACGATGAACACGCCCACCGAAAGCCAGCACTGCACGATTGCCAGCATCAGCGCGAAGGGCCAGTTGCTCCACGAAATTTCGAACGCGAACATCCCGTAAGCATGAATGCCCAGCCAGCTCCCGGCGATTGCCAGCGCCAGTGCAAGGCCGATCGCGCCCTGTTGCTCGCGCGCAGGAAGGGAGAAATGCGAGGTCATCTGGATAACAATACGCGCGCGCAGGCCATTGGGTTGCGTATAGAACCTGCGCACGAAGTGGCAATTGCGTTTTGTTGCAAGGCTACCGCAGGGAGAGGCTCCGGCGGTCAGGCCTTATTTTGCCGTGGAGTTGAAACCGCGATAGGCTATGTGCACCCATCAGACGGTCGCTGCCGTTCTCGAAACACACCAGCGTGGCGCAGGTTGCCGTGTTCGCTGCCACGGCAACCGCAGGCAATCTTACCCGAATCGGACGGTGATCGTGAATCTCCAGATAGACGTGCAGCTTGATTACTGGTTCGAACAATCTTGCGATGTCCTATTGCAAATCGAGGCTGCTGCCCTTCCCGGGCAGCTGATCGAGCATGCGCAGATCACGATCACCCCATGCGAACATTTCGCCCGGGTTCCGGCGCAAGACGCCATCGGTGAACGCATCTGGCTGCGGATCGCGGGGAAGATGCACGTTGATTATCAAGCCACGGTCACGATTGATCGCGTTCTGACCGATTGCGCCGCGCTGCCCGCCGTGCCGCTCCATATGTTGCCGGGCGAAGCTGTCCCCTATCTGCTGCCATCGCTCTATTGTCCGTCCAACCAGTTCGTCGATTTTACCGAGACCCGGTTTGGCGCGCTAGCAGGTGGGGCCAAGATCATGGCGATCCGCGACTGGATTGCCGGTCACCTGTCCTATGTGCCCGGCTCCAGCCATGCAGGGACGACGGCGATCGACACCTTCCATGGCGGCGAGGGCATCTGCCGCGATTACGCACATCTGATGATCACGCTCGCCCGCGCGGCCGACATCCCCGCGCGGATCGCCAGCGTTTATGCGCCCGGCGTAACCCCGCCTGATTTCCACGCTGTGGCCGAGGTGTATTTGGGCGGCGCATGGCATCTGGTCGATGCCACGGGGATGGCGACGGCGGGCGACATGGCCATAATCGGGGTCGGCCGCGACATTGGCGACGTCGCCTTCCTGACGGCGTTCGGGCCGTTGGTGATGAACGGCCAGAGTGTCGCGGTGAAAGCCGATGGCGCGGAGGTTGTTGCTGGTTGAGTGGAGGCCGCTGCGTTGTGGCGCGCAGGGTGGGGTTAACCCACTTTGACGCCCTTCCAAAAGGCGATGCGGTCTTTGATTTCGGCGGCGGCGGCCTTCGGTTCGGGGTAGTACCACGCGGCATCGGGATTTGCCGCGCCCTCAACGCTTAATGAATGGTAGGATGCAACGCCCTTCCACCCGCAAGTCGTATGGGTATCGCTGGCAACAAGATATTGCGCGCCCACATCCTTGCGCGGGAAATAGTGGTTTCCGTCCACCACCACCGTATCGTCGCTCGCCGCGATGACCGCGCCGTTCCAAATTGCCTTGACCATATGTTCCTTGCCTTTCGTAATCTTGAGCGGCGCAGGCTCAGCCACGCCATCGCCCGTCACTCAGCAGGCGCGGGGAAGAAGAACTCGCGCAAATGCTCACCGATCCGCGCCGGGCGCAGCGTTTCCGCATCGATGCAGCACCAGCTCGATTGCACTTCGGCCAGCACGTCCTCGCCGCGCTTGATCAGCGTGGAGTAGAACGCGCGCGCGCCGTTGAAGCGTTCGAGCACGGTTTGCGCGATCACATCGTCTTCAAGGAAAGCGGGCTTACGGTAAGTGATCTCATGCTTCAGCGCGACCCACGCTTTGCTCGCCACGTCCTCGGCAGGCGCAAGGTTGTTCCAATGCGCCAGCACCGCATCCTGCACCCAATTGAGATAGCGCGCGTTGTTGACGTGCCCCATGAAGTCGATGTCCGCCGCCTCGACCTTGATCGGGTGGAGGAACGCGGACGCAGGGGGAGAGCTTGCTAACATGGATGTAAGCTAGCGCAGAATTGTTTCGAATTCTACCCACTACCGCCGGGAAATCGCCGCAATCTTGCCACGGCTGGGCAATCGTGACTAATGAGCCGCTCCGCGCCCTCAACCGGATGGATGCAATCATGGCGAGCCGCCCCCGCACCCTGTATGAAAAGATCTGGGACGCGCATGTGGTCGAGATGCGCGATGATGGCACCGCGTTGATCTATATCGACCGTCATCTGGTGCATGAAGTGACCAGCCCGCAGGCGTTCGCAGCGCTGCGTGCAGCCGGGCGCGGCGTGCGGCGGCCGGAATTGACGCTGGCGGTGCCCGATCATAATTTGCCGACCACGCAGCGTCTTGGCGCAGACGGCGCGGTGCTGCCGATTGCCGATCCCGAAAGCGCAGCGCAGCTGGCCGCGTTGGCGGCCAATGCGCCGGAATTCGGCATCCGCTATATCCCCGCAACCGCGAAAGAACAGGGGATCGTCCATGTGGTCGGCCCCGAACAGGGCTTCTCGCTGCCCGGCACCACCATCGTCTGCGGCGATTCGCACACGGCGTGTCATGGCGGCCTCGGCGCACTCGCCTTCGGGATCGGAACCAGCGAAGTCGAGCATGTCTTGGCGACCCAAACGCTGCTGCTCCAGCAATCGCAGGCGATGGAAGTGCGCGTAGAAGGCGAACTTGGTCCCGGGGTAAGCGCCAAAGACCTGATCCTGCACATCATCGGCCAGATCGGCGCGGCAGGCGGTTCTGGCTTTGTCATCGAATATCGCGGTGGCGTGTTTGAGCGCATGAGCGCCGAACAGCGGCTGACCGTGTGCAACATGAGCATCGAGGCAGGCGCGCGCGCCGGGCTGATCGCGCCCGATGGCACGACCTTCGCCTACCTCAAAGGCCGCCCGATGGCGCCAGCCGGGGCGGAGTGGGACGCGGCGGTGGCTTACTGGCGGACGCTCCACACCGATGTGGGCGCGGTCTTCGCCAAGTCGGTGGTGATCGATGCCGCCGGGGTCGAGCCGAGCGTCACCTGGGGCACCAGCCCTGAAGACGTGGTGGCGATCGGTGGGCGGGTGCCCTCGCCTGCCGACTTTGCCGACGAATCGAAGCGCGTCGCGGCGCAGAAAAGCCTCGATTACATGGGCCTCATCCCCGGCACGCCGATGACCGAGGTCGCCATCGAGAACGTCTTCATCGGCAGCTGCACCAACAGCCGCATCGAAGACCTGCGTGCCGCCGCCGCCGTGCTCAAGGGCCGCCGCAAGGCCGACAATGTGCGCTGGGCGATCGTCGTGCCGGGCTCGGGTCTGGTCAAGGCGCAGGCCGAAGCTGAAGGGCTCGACAAGGTGTTCACCGACGCCGGGTTCGAATGGCGCGAGCCGGGGTGCTCGGCCTGTCTGGGCATGAACCCCGACAAGGTCCCGGCGGGCGAACGCTGCGCCTCGACCAGCAACCGCAACTTCGTCGGCCGCCAAGGCCCCGGCGCACGCACCCACCTCGTCTCCCCCGCGATGGCAGCGGCTGCCGCGGTTGCGGGGCGGCTCGCCGATGTGCGCGATCTGGTGTGAGGCCAAGCCCTTGAAACCCGCCCGCGCAAGGCGCATGGAAGTGACATGAACGACAAGAAAAAATCCGAGAAGATGTCCACTGGCACCACCGCCGCCATCGGCGCGGCGGCGATCGGTTCGGCGGCTGTGGCCGCAGCCTTGTTGTATGCGGGGCGGCGCTGGAACAAGAAGAAGCCTGATGAACCCGCGCACCCCGGCACGATCCCCTCGGGCGAGCCGCCTGAAACCGACTGAGGACAGGTCGGCTATGCAACCGCTCACCTGCGTCGAGGGCCGCGCCATTCCGCTCGGCCTGAAGAATGTCGATACCGACATCATCATCCCGGCCCGGTGGCTCAAGACCATCAGCCGCGAGGGGTTGGGCGCGGGCGCGTTTGAGACCTTGCGGGCAGAACCGGGCAACGTGATCGAAGATCCCGCCTACGCCGGCGCGCCGATCCTGATCGCGGGCGACAATTTCGGCTGCGGATCAAGCCGCGAACACGCTGCCTGGGCGATGGGCGATCTCGGCATTCGGGTGGTGATCGCGCCGAGTTTTTCCGACATCTTCTCGGGCAACGCGGTAAAGAACGGCATCCTGCCGGTCGTGCTGCCGCAGGACGCGGTCGACCGGCTGCTTGAGGTTGCGCGCGAAGGGCAGCCGATCACGGTCGATCTGGAAACCCAGACCGTCACCACCCCGTTTCAGGACCGCTTCGCCTTCACGCTCGATCCTTTCCGCCGCGATTGCCTACTGAACGGGCTCGACGAAGTCGGCCTGACGATGGCGCGGGACGCAGCGATCGGCGGCTTCGAAGCCAGCCGTAATGCAGTCCAACCTTGGCTGATGCGCGGCACCGAAGCCGCCTGACACAATCGAATACAGGGAGAGGACAACATGAAAGCCATCCGCACCCACGCTGTCGGTGGGCCCGAGACGCTCACGCTCGACGAGATCGATGCCCCAACCCCCGGCCCGGGCGAAGTGCTGATCGCAGTAAAGGCCTGCGCGATCAACTATCCCGACGGGCTGATCATCCGCGACATGTACCAGTTCAAACCGCAGCGCCCCTTTTCCCCCGGCGGCGAAATTTCGGGCGTGATCGAGACGGTTGGCGAAGGCGTTGAAGACTTCAAGGTGGGCGACAAGGTGCTCGCCGGGATTGGCAATGGCGGGCTGGCTGAGAAGGTCGTGGTGCCCGCAGGGCGCATGTTCGCGGTGCCGGACGGCGTGCCTTTCGAAAAGGCCGCCAGCCTGCTGATGACCTACGGCACCACCATCCACGGCCTCAAGGATCGCGGCCATATCAAGCCGGGCGACACCGTATTGGTGCTGGGCGCGGCGGGCGGCGTGGGGCTGTCGGCGGTGGAGCTCGCCAAGGCGTTCGGCGCGCGGGTGGTTGCCGCGGTTTCCTCCGAAGCCAAGGGTGAGGTCGCGCGCAAGGCCGGGGCCGACGAAGTGGTGATCTACCCGCGCGAGGCGATGGACAAGGATGCGTCCAAAGCGCTCGCCGAAGCATTCAAGGTCGCCTGCGGGCCGAACGGCGCAAACATCGTCTACGACATCGTCGGCGGGCAATATTCCGAGCCGGCACTGCGCGCAATCGCGTGGGAGGGACGCTTTCTGGTGGTCGGATTCCCCGCCGGGATCGCCAAGATGCCGCTGAACCTCACGTTGCTCAAAAGCTGCGATATCTGCGGGGTGTTCTGGGGCGCCTTCACCGCGCGCGAGCCGCTCGCGTTCCGCGCGCAGGTTGACGAGCTGTTCGCGCTGATGGCGGCAGGCACCATCGACCCGCTGGTCAGCGAGATCTTTCCGCTCTCCCGCGCAGGCGATGCTATCGCCAAGCTGGAGAACCGCGAAGCGGTGGGCAAGCTGGTCGTCATGATGGAGTAATGCGGGGTAGTAGCGCGGTGGAATAGTGCGGCAGAATAGTGCCCAGCTAGGAAGGGTTGGCGCTTGAAGGCGCGGCTCGCCCGCTTTATCGCCGAATACGGAACGTATCCAAGGGAACACCAGACATGACCGACTTCAGGGACCGCGAACGCGCCGAGGAAGCCAAGTTCGCGCTCGACGGCGAAACCGCTTTCCGCGTCGCCGCGCGCCGCAACCGTCTGCTGGGCGAATGGGCCGCGGGCTTGATGCAGCTCACCCCCGAAGAGACCGACGCCTATCGCAAGGCGGTCGTGCAAGCCGATTTCGAGGAATCGGGCGATGAGGACGTGGTGCGCAAGCTGCTCGGCGATCTCACGGCTGCAAATGGCGATGTCAGCGAGGCCGAAATTCGCGCCAAGCTTGAGGAAATGACCATCGAGGCGCGCCGCCAGCTGCTCGGCGGGGCCTGATCACAGGAAAACTGCCATGCCGATGTCCGCCGCCACTATCGAAGCCGCTATCCTCGCCGCACTGCCTGGCGCGAGCGTCCAATTGACCGACCTTGCAGGGGACGACGACCACTGGGCCGCCACCGTCACCGCGCCGCAATTCGTCGGCCTTAGCCGCGTTGCACAGCACAAGCTGGTCTATGCCGCGTTCGGAGGACGCATGGGCGGCGAACTGCATGCCTTGCAAGTCACCACCGTGGTCCCCACGTAAAACGCAACAATCCCTCTCAAAGGCGCAAAACACCATGTCCGACGCTAACTCGCGCATTTCCGATCTCGTCACCGCCAACGATGTGGTGCTGTTCATGAAGGGCACGCCGCTGTTCCCGCAATGCGGCTTTTCCTCTCGCGCAGTGGCGATCCTCGACCATTGCGGCGTCGCCTTCGAAAGCGTTGACGTTTTGCAAGACATGGAAGTCCGGCAGAGCATCAAGAGCTTTTCCGACTGGCCGACTATCCCCCAGCTCTACGTCAAGGGCGAATTCGTCGGCGGCAGCGACATTATGTCCGAGATGTTCGAAGCGGGCGAATTGCAGCAACTACTCGATCAGCACGGCGTCGCGAAGGTAGGATAAGTCCGCGGCAAGCCCCGTATCTTGCGATAAGCAGCATACGGCCCCCAGGGTCGCAAGCGCGACCGCGCGCCGGCCGGTCAGGCCGAAAGCCAAGCAGCGCGGACGCGCTGCGCCCGGCGCCTGAGGACCAAACAAGAAAAAGCGCCCCGCAGGACCAGTGCGGAGCGCTTTTCGTTTTCGGGGGGGCGCGATCCGGAGACCAGAAGAGATCGCGCCCCGCTTCGAAGACCATTGGGACCGCAGCGTGTTATGCACGGCCTGTGCCAAACTGACGAAACCACGGAATTGCAGCATTTTTCCGGATTTCAGCGGAGCATCCGATGGCCCGATTGTAAAGTAGCCCGACACCCATTCTGACAAACCGGCAGGTCTGCGCCTTGGGCCTTGGCAAGCGCGTGCCATGAGGCCATTCTTTGCCGCGATGAACTCCGATTCCGCAGCCCAAGGCATTCCCGCCGCAACCATCATCATCTTCCGCAACGCCCCGCTCGGCGGCGCGCCGGAGGTGCTGATGACTGTGCGTTCGCGCAGCATGTCGTTTGCGGGCGGGATGGCGGTGTTCCCCGGCGGGCGTGTCGATCCGGCCGACTATGCGCTGGGCGAGGCGGTGGCAGCCGCTGGCGGCATGACGGCAGACGAAGCCGCGCATCAGATCGCAGCGGTGCGCGAGACGCTCGAGGAGACCGGCCTCGCGCTCGGCCTTGCAGGCGACATCAACGCCGCGCGCGCCGCCGAAGCGCGTACCATGTTGGCCGAAGTCGGCGCGCTCGGCCCGGTACTTGACGCGTTCGGCTGGCGGCTCGACCTCGCCCAGATCACGCCGTTTGCGCGCTGGTTCCCGAAAAACGAGGCGATCACGCGCGTCTATGACACCCGCTTCTACCTCGCCAATCTCGGCACCGGCGCGGTCGAGGTGTCGATCGACCATGCCGAAAACACACAGTTGTTCTGGGTCTCGGCGCAAGGCGCGCTCGATGCAGCGGAACGCGGCGAGATCAAGCTGATCTTCCCCACCCGCCGCAACCTTGAACGCCTCGCGCTGTTCGCCAGCTACCACGAGGCCCGCGCTCAGGCCGAAGCGATCCCGGTGCGCACGATCAAGCCGCAGGTGGTAGAAGAAGGCGGCAAGGCGTGGCTGACGATCCTCACCGACGCGGGCTACCCGGTGACAGCGGAGCTGCTGGAGAATGTGGCGCGAGGTTAAGCCAGTGCAGGGACGCTGCCGGAGCCGGTCAGCTTTCGGGGCGCCGCACCTCACAAGGTGCGGGTTTGACCGTATCGGCGGGCACCTGCATCGTTACTGTGATTTTGCAGGTTGCGTCGCAAGCGACCAAGGCACAGCGTGTTCGCGAAACCCGCGGCTGGCCTCGCACCGGCGCGGGCACACCTGCCGCATCGGGCGTTCCTGCAATCGGGATGGCGGGATTGGCGGGGACGCTTTGATCAACGGCCGACGCCGCCGAAACCGGTTCGGAAGACAGGGCAGCGGCCAACAAGATGACGAGCGCGTTCATCCTGTCATAACACCACACAGGTATTGAGGCATTGCTCAAACCTGTAGCGAATTTGGGGTTATCAAAACCACTGCCATGGGATGAGTTGGCGCGCCCGGCAGGACTCGAACCTGCTACCTCAAGATTAGAAGTCTCGCGCTCTATCCAGATGAGCTACGGGCGCGCGCCCCCCTCGGGGTACGCCCCTGCCAATAGCGTGCTTTTCTGCAAAAGGGAATCGCGCTAACCGGGGAAGTGATGGAAAACACTGCTCCTGCGCCCGCCGCCGATCCCGCCCCAAACCTCGCAAGCGCGTTTGATCGCGATCCCGGCGATGGCATCGTTGCCACCAGCCGCCCGCCTGTCACCTTCCGTTACTACGACATCGTGATGGCCGCCTTCGTGGCGATCCTGCTGCTGTCCAACATCATCGGCGCGGCCAAGCTAGCCTATCTCGATGTGCCGTTCTGGCCCCAAGGCTGGTGGCCCGCGCCCAGCGGCACATTCATCTATGGTGCGGGCATCCTGTTCTTCCCGCTGGGCTATGTGATCGGCGACATTCTGACCGAGATCTACGGATTCGCCCGCGCGCGCCGGGTGATCTGGGTGGGGACCGCGGCGCTGCTGTTCCTCGCCTTCATGTCCTATGTCGTCGTGAGCCTGCCCGCCTTCGACGGTTGGTCGTG
The DNA here is from genome assembly GCA_038210785.1 of Sphingomonadales bacterium. Taxonomy (GTDB): domain Bacteria; phylum Pseudomonadota; class Alphaproteobacteria; order Sphingomonadales; family Sphingomonadaceae; genus Erythrobacter. The sequence continues at coordinate 25,179 of JBBQWH010000009.1, forward strand.
CAGCGCGAGCGGCTTTGGGGGACCGCGCCCCCTCACCTCTTCGACCGACCCGGCGATCCCCGACGGTGCGATCTGCCAGCAGACCTACGAGAGCGTGTTCGGCAGCACCTGGCGCATCGTACTCGCCTCGATCATCGCGTTTTGGGCAGGCGAGTTCGTCAATTCCTTCGTCATGGCGAAGATGAAGGTGTGGACCAAAGGCCGCGCCTTATGGACCCGCACCATCGGCTCGACCTTTGTCGGCCAGGGTGTGGACAGCCTGATCTTCTACCCAATCGCCTTCCTTGGCATCTGGTCCACAGAGGCGGTGTTGACCGTAATGGTCACCAACTGGGCGCTCAAGGTCGTGTGGGAGGCGGTGCTGACCCCGGTGACTTACGTGGTGGTGAACCGGCTGAAGGCAGCCGAGGGGGTCGACTTGTTCGACACCAACACCGATTTCTCGCCCTTCGCCAGCACCGAAGCGCGCGCGGCCTAGAGCTCGCTTTCCGGCACGACCGCCACACGCCAGCCGAGCCCCAGCCGCCCGGCGAGCTGCTTCAGGTCCTTCTCTGTCGGCGACCCGAACAGCGCCGCATGGCTCTGTGCCAGGCGCAGTTCGAGCGCGCCGTCTGCGATCACCAGCCGGCTAACCTCGAGCGAGCGGCGCGATTGCGCGCCCAGCCTGCGCGCCAGCCGCAGCGCAAGCCCCCAGCGCACCGCTTCCTCGAGCGCATCCTCACCCGCCAATGCGCGCACCTCGGCGCGCAGGCTGAATTGGTTGCCATTGGCCGCAATCGCTGCAGCGAGCATTGCCCGGCCCTTGCCGTCAATCGCGATCCAGCGCTTGTGCAGCGCCCAGTTGATCGCTTGGGGCAGACGGATATTGGGCTCGATCTGCATCGCTGCCAGCGCGAGCATCGTCGCTGCCAGCCGCAGCCGCTCGCTGCCGTGCTCGCGGGCAGGCGCTGCGTCGAGCGTCCAGGCCGCCATCCGCGCCGCCAGTGTCGGGGCAGATCCGCGCTGGCTGGCAAACACCGCCACCCCGGCAAGCAGCGGATCCTGCGCCTTGGTGTGCGCGGGCAGGCGGTCATAAAGCAGCCCTTCGCGCAGGCCCCACGATGAGAACACCACCTTTTCGGGCGCCAGCCGCGTCAGCAGTGCGAGCAGCAGCACCGCCGCATCCGGCAGCGTTTCGGCGCGCATGGTCGAGATGCGGTCACGCTCCTTCAAAGCATCGGTCTCGGTCGCGGCGAGCCCTACAGCGAGGTCCTGCGCGGCAGCGGCATCGAGTTCGAACCCGTGCGGATCGCTCAGCGGATAGCCGCGCGCCGCCATCGCAAAGACCGCCATTGCACGCCATGTGCCGCCGACCAGATAGAGCGCGCCGTTCTCGGTCGGGGCGTTTCCGGAAAGGTCCCAGCAGGCCTTGCGGATCGCCTTGTCGAGCGATTTGCGCATCTCGACGCGACCATTCTTGCGGTAATCGGGCAGGCGCAGCGTGCCCAATGGCAGCGTGCTGGCGCTGTCGGTCTGGCCATCGGCCACCCGCACCAGTTCAAGGCTCCCGCCGCCAAGATCAGCAACGATCCCGCGCGCTTCGCGGAACGCACCGATCACGCCGTGGGCGCTCAGCAGAGCCTCTTCCTCACCCGAGATCACCCGCGGGTTAAGCCCGATGGCGCGCAACTGCTCGGCAAACTGCGGGCCGTTGGCGGCATCGCGCACTGCCGCGGTGGCCACCGTCTCGATATCGGTAATGCCAAGGTCGGCAAGCACCAGCACGAAGCGCTGGAGGCCGCGCAGCGCCAGCGCAATCGCCTCGTCTGCCAGCCTGCCGGTCGCGGCAATTTCGCGCCCCAGCTTGGCGGTGACCTTTTCGTTGAGCAGCACCATCGGCGCGCGCATCGTGCCGCCATACAACACCAGGCGCACGGTGTTCGAGCCGATATCGATGATCGCGCGTTCGGCCGTGCTGCTGCCGAACGCGCCGTCGCGGTCTGCCCGCCGACGTCGCTGCATCATGCCACCGCACCCCGGCGCAGCGAAAGCTTGGGCACCGCGCCCGCCTCAAGTGCCCCGCCGCGCCCGGACAGCGACGGATTGGTCATGAAATAGCGATGGCAGTTGAACGGCTTGCCTTCTGCAACAACCCGCGAATAATGGCCGTCGGGATGCAACCACCAGCTTTGCTCGCTGTCGAGCATGTTGGCGAGCAGCACCTGCTGGAGCACCTGATCGTGCACTGTGCGGTTGAGGATCGGAATCAGCGCTTCGACCCGGCGGTCGAGATTACGGCCCATCATGTCAGCCGACGCGATGAACACTGCTGCATGGTCGCTCGGCATCGCGTGGCCGTTGGCGAAGGCATAGATGCGGCTATGTTCGAGGAACCGGCCAATGATCGACTTGACCCGGATGTTCTCCGAAAGGCCGGCAATGCCAGGACGCAGGCAGCAAATCCCGCGCACCATCAGTTCAACCTGCACGCCGGCATTGCTGGCGGCATACAGCCGGTCAATCACGCCTTCATCGGTCAACTGGTTGCATTTGAACCAGATCGCCGCAGGCTTGCCGGCCTGAACGTTCGCGATTTCGCCATCGATCCGGTGGTAGATTTCGGTCCGCAGATCAATCGGCGCGATGTGAATGCGTTCAAGGCTGTGCGGTTCGACATAGCCGGTGACAAAGTTGAACATCTTGGCTGCATCACGCGCAAGCTTGGGATCGGCGGTAAAGAAGCTCAAGTCGGTGTAGATCTTGGCGGTGACCGGGTGATAATTGCCGGTGCCGAAATGGCAGTAGTTGCGGAAGCCATCGCCCTCGCGGCGCACCACCATTGCAACCTTGGCGTGGGTCTTCCACTCGGTGAAGCCGTAGATCACTTGCACGCCTGCGCGTTCGAGCTTGCTTGCCCATTTGAGGTTCTGTTCCTCATCGAAGCGGGCTTTGAGTTCGACCACAGCGGTCACCGACTTGCCAGCCTCCGCAGCTTCGATCAGCGCGTTGATCACCGCGCTTTGCGAGCCCGCGCGGTAGAGCGTCTGCTTGATTGCCACCACATCCGGATCAGCGGCGGCCTGACGGATGAAGTCTACCACCACCTCGAAACTTTCATAAGGGTGGTGGACGATGATGTCCTTCTCGCGGATCGCGGAGAAGGCATCGCCATCATGCTCGCGGATGCGTTCGGGGAAGCGCGGGGAATAGGCGTCGAACTTCAGGTCAGGTCGGTCTTCGCGCACGATTTCCGCTAGGCCGTCGATCCCGATCATGCCGTCGGTCTTGATCAGCGCGGCTTCGTTGATGCCGAGCTGGTCGAGCAGCAAGGCTTCGGCGGCGGAATCGAAATCCTCCTCGATCTCGAGCTGGATCACCTGGCCCCGGCGGCGCCGCTGGATCGCGCTGCGGAAGGTGCGCACCAAGTCTTCGGCTTCTTCTGCAATTTCGATATCGCTGTCGCGCAGCACCCGGAACAACCCGTCGCCCTGAATCGTGAAGCCGGGGAACAGCGCCGCGACATAGCGCTGGATCAGCCGCGCGATCGAGATGTAGAGCACGCTGCCGTCCCCGATGACATCGTCGGGCACCCGCACGAACCGCGGCAGCGCGCTGGGGATCAGCACCATCTCGATCAGCTGTTCGCGCGTGTCATCGCGGGTGAGCGTGAACAATAGCCCCATGCCCTCGTTCTGCACGAACGGGAAAGGATGCGCCGGATCGAGCGCCTGCGGGGTGATGATCGGCAGAATCTCGTTGAGGAAGTAGGTTTTGAGCCACTTGTGCGCGGCCGGGCTGACCCGCTGTTCGTCGGCGATGTGGATGTCGGCCGCTGCCAGCCCGGCGCGAACGCTGCGCCAGATTGCCTGCTGGCGCTGCGAAAGCTCGGCCAGCATTTCGCGGATCGCGGCGAGTTGCTGGGTCGGGCTGCGTCCGTCGATCGACGGCGTCGCCAGCCCGCGCTGCACCTGGCCGACCAGCCCTGCGACGCGGATCATCATGAATTCATCAAGATTGCTGCCCGAAATCGACAGGAACCGCAGCCGTTCAAGCAGCGGATAAGCCTCGTTGCAGGCCTCCGCCAGCACGCGCTGGTTGAATTGCAGCCACGATAGCTCGCGGTTGAAATAGGGCGATTCGCCGGGCGAAAGTTCGGCCATTTGCACCGCGCCCGCGCCTGCGGAGCCATCGTTAGTGCCGATCGGTGACGTGGTCATCGCGTTCCTGTTCCGCCTCGCGCCGGTGCATTTATTGCAGCGCCCTCGCACGCCCATGTTCGCTCGGCTGCGAGGTGTAAATCACCTTGAAGGGCTTGTCACATTAATGTCCATTTCGGTGCCGCGCAGGTCAGCGCGGCCGAAAATCACAGAAGGTCACGGCTATTCGCGATCTGGGTGATACCGCGCTTGCCATTGGCATCGCGGCCCAGTTGCACGAGCACGTCGATCACGCTTGCGGCATAAGCGATGGTGTCCGAGCGGGTGAGGCCGATGCCGGTTTGCATCACCATCAGCGACAATTGCTCGAGCGCGCCGCGCAAGGAGTTGGCGTGGATGGTCGAGAAGCTGCCCGGATGCCCGGTGTTGATCGCACGCAGGAAGCTGACGCTTTCGCTGCCGCGCAATTCGCCCAGCACGATCCGGTCAGGGCGCAGACGCAGCGCAGCCTGGAGCAATTCGTTGGCGGTGACTTTGGCTTCGCCGAGCTCACCCTTGACCGCGACAAGGCCGACGCCGTTTTCCCCCGGCAGCTTCAATTCAGGCGTATCCTCGACCAGCACCACGCGTTCTTGCCGGGGAATCTCGCCGAGCATGGCATTGAGGAAGGTGGTCTTGCCGGTGCTGGTGCCGCCCGAAATCAGGATCGTGCGGCGCGCCCGGATCGCTTCGCGCAGGTAGGCAATCGGCTGGAACTGCGGATCGGGCAGCTCGATCTGTAGCTCGCCCACCAACGGCCCGGTGTCGTAGGCATCGAGCGGCAGATCGAGCCGGCGGTGGCGTCGGATCGCCATCACCCAGTGCTTGCGGCTCGCAGGCGGGCCGCAGAACTGAACGCGCGCGCCATCGGGCAATGTCGCCCCCAGCAGCGGGTGTTCGCGGTTGATCCCCTGGTGGCTGACCCGCGCGACCTGTTCGGCGAGGCGTTGCACCAGCCGATCATCGATCTCCGGGGTTTCGATCCGCTGCATCCCGGGGTTCGAGGCGTCTTCGATCCACACCTCGCCCGGGCGGTTGACCATGATTTCGGTCACCGTGTCCCGGTCAAGCCAGCGGCGGAACGGCGCGAGATAGGCGTCGAGATAGACCGAGCGCTCGGCCAGCACGGCCGCGATGTTCTCGCTCCCGCTCTCGCTCACATTGGCATCCGCCTCTGCCATCAGCCGGTGGATATCCGCGCTCATCCCTTGGCTCAGTTGCCGACCGCGCTGAAGTCGAGATCGCGCGCGGTGAACACGCGGATCGGCTCACCCATGCGCACGCGGATAGTGGGGCTGATCTGGCCCTGCGTCTGGACCGCCGAATTGGCCGCACTTTGCGCGCCGCCCGCCACGATCAATCCGCCGATCCCGCCGGTCGCCAGCGCGCCGAGCCCGCCGACCACCGAAAGCAGCAGGCCCGAACCGAAGCGCTTGAAGAAATGGCTGTTGACGTCACCTTCAAGCCCGGTGGTGCCATCAAACCCGATTGCAGGCGAGGCAAGGTTGACCGAGGCACCATCGGGCCGGATCAGCCGCGTCCAGATCACATAGGCGCGCTTTTGCCCCTGTTGTACGCCAGCCTGATACTGGCCGATGAGGCGCGAGGAACGCGGGATCAGCACGCGCTTGCCATCAAAGCTGCGCACGTCCTGGCTTACCACCGCGCGGACATAGCCCGGCACGTCGGTGTTGATCGCGGTCTCAAGGATCGCCGGGATCAGTGTTCCCTCGGTCACGGTGGTGGTGGGGTTGACCATTGCACGGGCCTGCGCGGGCGCGCCGCCGACCCCTCCGACCCGGCTGGCGAATTCCGCCGCAGCGCCGCTGCCTTCGGCGCCCGCCGCATTCGGCGCTGCCGCCATCGCGGGGGCTTCGGCAAAACGCGGGCTGCTGGCCGAGCGACTGGCGTCGAACACCAGCTGCGGGCTGTCATAGGGATTGGTCGCGGTGCCTTGCACCATGCCCGGATTGTTCACCAGCACCGGCGCGGGCGCCGGATCGGACATCGGCAGACCAGGCACGGGTGCAGTCACGGGCACCGGAGCAACCGCAGGCGCCATCACCACCGGGGCGGCGGACGGAGCGACACCACCGGTCGTCACGCCCGACTGCTGATCGGGCAGGCGCGCAGAGTTCATCGCCCAGAATGTCACCGCGCCCAGCAGGCCGACCACCGCCACCCCAGCAGCAAGACCCAAACCGTCACCCCGCGACTTGCGATCGATGATGGCCGGGAACGCCGCACGGCTGGCGAGATCGATGATCTCGGCGGATTCGCGGGTGCGCGGATCAACCGCTTCGTTGCTTCCCCCGTCGCCCTTTTTGGGCGGCAAACGCATGGCCAGACGCATCAGATGCTCTCCTTAACGATTGGAACTGGGACGATTGGAATTGGGACAATTTGAACGGGATTGCGGATCATTTCGAACCCCGCTTGCGCGGCGCGCTCAGTCCGGCGCTGCGGGCTGTGGGCCGGGCGGGACCGGTGTTGGTCAGCGTGGCGGTATCGCGGCCCGAACGCAGGATGATCTGCGGCGGCACGCCATCGACCACGATCGTCTCCCCGCGCACGGTGAAGTTGATCGGGCCTTCATCGCCGTCCGCGTTGGTGACGAGGATCGCAGGGACCGCGATGCCTGCAGGCCAGGTCAGGAACACGGCGTCGCCATTGTCATAGGTGCGGGCGGGCAGCAGCTCGATCGCCCCGGCGGTGGCCCAGGCGAAGTTGAGGTTGGCCGGATCGGTGACTGCATAGGGATCCCCCGCGGCCGCAAGCTCGGTCGGATTGGCGGCCGCGCGCAAGCTTTCGGCCTCAGCCTCGGCAGCGGCGGCGAGCCGCGCTTCCTCGGCCGCTTTCTCAAGCTCGGGATAGCGGAACTGCAGCACATAAAGCGGCGCGTTTTTGGGGCTGGCGACCAGATCGAACAGATAGGTCCGCTTGTCGGTCACCACCGTCATATTGGTGCGCGCCGCCGGTTCAAGCGGTTTGATGAACAGGATCGACTGCGCCTTGTTGGGCTGCACCTGCCACGCCGCGCTGTCACCAATCGCAACGTTTTCAATCATTTCGTCAGGCGCAAACTTGATCGTGGTCTGGACCTTTACCTTTCCATCGATTCGCACGACGGCGGCATCATCATAGACGAGCGTTTGCAGGCGATCATCCTGCGCGCGGGCAGGGAGCGCGAGCGCAAGCAGCGCAGCGGCGGCCAGGATCATCGGGGTCAGCCGAAAGGTGTCGGCGCGGGTCATTGATAGGTCTCCGGGGGGGGCATCTTGGCAGAGGGGGCGGGCGTGGCCGCAGTGCTGCCCGGGGCCGAGCGGAAGCGGTTGCCGATGCCGCGGGTGCGCGAAGTGGAGGGGTTGAGCGGCGTCACCTGCCCGCCGGCGCTGCTGGTCGCATAGACCCGTGTTTCACGTGAAACGCTGTCGGCTGGCCCGGTGTCATTGGCAACAACCACAGGCTGCATCGGGGCGACATCGAGCCTGCGGGGGGCTGAAGCCGGGCTACTTGAGGGGGCGATATTGGTGCTGCGCGGCATGCTCGCTAACGGGGCGGCCACCGGCACTGCGCGCGGGCCTTCATCGCTGCGGCTGCGCTCCTTATCGGGCACCAGGCCGAACACCTGCCAGCCCGCCACCATCGTCGAGGAAACCTTCAAGGCCATGAACATCAACGCCACGTGGACCGAACCGACGAGGAAGAACCCCATTGCTGCCTGCTGATCGATCTTGCCATCCACCCCGACCAGCGCCGACAGGATCGGCACCGAAAGTTCGAGCATGATCGATCCGCCCAGCACCGCAAACAGGGGCGCCAGCGCGAGCATCACCAGCGACTTCAGCCAGCCTGTGAACAGCCCGCGCGTCCCATCGAACAGCGCCAACACCACGAAAATCGGGCCGACCGCCAGCAGTAGCGCGAGCGCGATCCGCGCCGTCACCAGCAAGCCGACCGTGCCGAGCAGGAGCAGCATCGCCCCCAGCCACATCATGCCCGGCGGCGAGAAAGCACTGATGTCCTTGGTATCTCCGCTCGCCTTCTGGATCGCGAGAAACACCACATCAAGCTTCTGCGCGAAGGTCGTGGTGGCCGAGCCGTCGGTGCCGGTCAGGATCCCGGCAATCTGGTCCGGCCCGCCAATGAAGATATTGTAGAAGATCGTCGAGAACGCGACGAAGCTGGTGGCAAAGCTCAGCACCAGCCCCAGCGTGATCATCTTGGGCAGCAGCGCGCGAACCGACAGGTTGGCCCGCCCCATCATCAGCGAGATGCCGAAAAACCCGACATACAGGCCCAGCAGCAGCGTCAGCGCGAAGGCCAGCTGGCCTTCGGTGCCGAACAAGCGGTTGAAGGCCTGTTCGGACATGCCGCTGGCGATGCAATCCACCGCGGTCAGCGCGGCGGAGACCCCGGTGCCCATTGCCTGCGCGGCCTGATCGCAGGTCATGCTCATTCCGCTGCCTGCCACATCGCGCTGTCCTCGTCCGGATCGCCCAGAGCATCCGGCCCATATTCGGGCCACGCGCGGCCGGTCAGCGGCGGATACCATGCCGCAGGCGCATCGCCGACCGCCTCGCGCAGCAAATCGAGCCTGCGCACCGCGCTCTCGCGGCCCGACAGGATCGTCAGCACTTCAGGCGCGCCCGACAGGTCCAATCGCACCACCACGCTCGCATCGGGCTGGCGCACGAGGAAGCAGCGGCTGTGCGCCGGCAGCGAGCGGATCAGCGCGAATTCATGCGGGGTCAGGCCGAAGCCGTCGCAATAATCCTCAGGCCGGGCGCGGCTGTTGGGCATGAACACCATGGTCGCGGTCTGCTCGACCAATGCGGTGGAAATGCGGCTGTCGAGTGCATCGCGGGCAGATTGCGTCGCAAACCCGACCAGCGCGTTGCGTTTCCGCAAGGTTTTGAGCCAATCACGGATGCGCGCGGCAAACACCTCGTCGTCGAGCGCCTTCCAGCCCTCATCGATCAGGATCATGGTCGGCTGCCCGTCCAGCCGCTCTTCGATGCGGTGGAACAGATACATCATGACAGGCGTGCGCAAGCGCGGGTTTTCGAGCAACGCGGTCATGTCGAAGCCGAGCACCCGCTCGGCCAGATCGAGCCGGTCGCGTTCATTGTCGAACAGCCACGCATTTTCGCCGCCGTCCCCGCTCGCGCTGCCGATCCATGCGCCGAGCCGGTCGGCCAGATCGCCCGGTTCGGGGCGGCGTGCGCCGGCCAGCAGCTCCTTGAAGTGGCGCAGGCGGCGCAAGCTCGGATCATTGGCATAGGTCGCATCGACCGCGCCGCTAACCAGCGCGAATTCCTCCGGCCCATCGGCATTCAGCAACACCGCCAACCAGTCGCGCAGGAAGGCGCGGTTGGCCGGACTATCGGGCAGCGCCAGCGGGTTGAACCCGGTCGGCTCTCCCGGCGAGATGCGGTCATAGCGGCCGCCGATCCCGCGAATGAACAGCTCTGCCCCGCGATCCTTGTCGAACAGGATGGTGCGCGGTTTGAATTTCTGCGCCTGCGCGGCGAGGAAGTTCATCACCACCGTCTTGCCCGAACCGCTCGGCCCGATCACCGAAAAATTGCCGAGGTCGCCGTGGTGGAAATTGAAGAAGAACGGGGTGGCGCTGGTGGTTTCCAGCAGCGCTACGGCCTCGCCCCAGTGGTTGCCGCTCGCCTGCCCCAGCGCAAAGCCGTGGAAGCTGCCGAAACCCGCCATATTGGCAGACGAGATCAGTGCGCGGCGGACGATGTATTCCTCGTTGCCGGGGAACTGCGCCCAGAACGCCGGTTCGAGATTGGTGTCCTCGCGCACCGCGATCGCGCCAGTATCGGCGAGCGCGGCGGTGCAGGACGCCATCGCCTCGTCAAGCCGGTCAAGGCTGCGCTCTCGCACCAGCACGGTAAGGTGGTGGTCACCGAAGCCTACGCCCCCGTTGCCGAGCGCATCGCGCGCCGCCATCATCTCATTGCGTTCAGCCGCGGCTTCCTCGTCGACCGAGCGCGAGCGGCGCAGCGCAAGATCAATCCGCTCGCGCGCGGTGGTGCGTTCATTGGGAGCGTAGCTTTCAGATACCACCATCTCGAACGGCAGCCGCAGCAGATTGTCGAGCAGGCCGGGCGAAGTCGCCTCGGGATAGTCCTTCAGACCGAGGATCGCGGCGAAATCGGGCGCTGCGCTGCCGCGCAGCTCCATCGCATCGAGACCGAAGCTCGCCCGGCGGTAGGGCAGCATGTGGCCGATATCGGTCTCCGGCGTAGGGCGGCGCACCGGGCGCATCTCGCCATTATAAAGCGCCGAGAGCAGCTCGAGCATTTCCGAATTGGTGCCGCCATTGGCCGAAGCCGGAGCCTGATAATCGCCTAGCACCGCCGCACCGTAGCTTTGCAGCGAGGCGACCAGCCCGGTGATCGCGGCCTTGAGGCTGCGGATATCCTTGGGATCGGCTTCTAGCTCGTCCTGGCGGCTTCGCGAGAACAGCTTTGCGACCCGCTCGGGCAGCCCGGTTTTTCCGCGCGCGGGGCGGCGGATCAGCGTGACGAACTGATCGTTGATGAACAGCGATCCGCCCGCCAGCCGCTGCTTCCAGCGCGCATCGATGTGGCGCGACAGCGCGTCGGGGAATTCGGCCTCCAACTCCACCTCGACCCGGCGGCGGATGACATGGTGATACATTACGAAGCGCGCATCCAGCGTTGATCGCAGCATCACCTCACGGGTGGCGGAGTGCGCGTTCAATGCGTCTGAATCCTCGGTTTCGAACAGCAGACCGGGCACCTGGATTGCGCTCATCACCGATCCATCGCGCAGCAGCACGGTGTTTTCGTCCACCAGCCGAGCATAAGGCAGCCGGTCGCCGACGCGCGCTTCCTTGGCGCTCCAGGCGGCGGCTCCGATCCATTTCATCATGTCCGGCCCTCCTTGTTGAGGCCACTCATAGCTTGCGTCACGGGGCGTAGCTGTTGCAGCCCCAGCGCTTGAAATTGGGAACGCGCGGGCATTTCGAGACCTTCGTGATCCACAGGTCGAAAATGCGCGGCTCGCGCAGCGAAGCGAAGTATCCGATGGTATGCATCAGCACCGGCACCGGCAGGATCCACCAGCTTTTGAGGATCAGGAAGGCGATCGTGGTCACCATCAGGTTGATGATGAAAAAGTTCATCGTCACGCCAGCAAACATCTGCGGGCGGGTGAGCGCGCGGTGCACGGGGTTGCGGGTGAGCTCGCTCATCGCCCTCGCCTACCCCGCCGCCGTCTGGATGCCGGCGACGATTGTGGTCGCGCCGAACAGGATGAACACGCCGACGATCACGGTCGCGCCGAAGCGCCAGTTCATCCGTCCGGTCAGCATCATAAAGCCGATCGCCGCCACCGCCATCACCGCCACGGTGGTGGCAACGGTGCCGAGCAGCGTACCCTGCAGCCACAAAAGAGCATTGTTGATCGGGCCGGACCCTGCCGGGTCAGCCGCTTGCGCGTAGGCGGCAGCCGGGGTGACGGCCAACATAAGCATGGCAGCGAGACGGGCCACAAAACGGATAGGTAGGCCAAAAAGCGAAGTCATCGGGTTTCTCATGATCCTTCCGGTCGCAGCGATCACTCACCACTGGTCTTATTTCTCATACGCTGGTGCGCGGGAATGGTTTGCGAGCCGCCCCATGATGGCAGCGACATATTGTTTTGTCTCGCGGATGTTGGGGACGCCATTAGCGCGCTCGACCCGGCCCGGCCCGGCGTTGTAAGCAGCCAGCGCCCGCTCCAGATCGCCGCCAAAGCGGTCAAGCTGTTCGCGCAGGTAGCGCGCCCCGCCCTCGAGATTGGCGAAAGGATCACTCGGGTCGACCCCGAGATAGCGCGCCGTGCCAGGCATCAGCTGCGCCAGGCCGCGCGCGCCAACCGGCGAGACTGCGTTTTCGCGCCAGCGGCTCTCCTGCCACACCAGCGCCTCAAGCAGGCTTGGCGAGAGGTCGAAGCGTGCGGCAAGTTCGGTGATTTTGGCGTGGTAACGCGGCGGAATCCCGGCGGCATGGCGTGCCGGATCGGCAATCGCAAAATCGGGTAGATTGAGCCCGTCAACCAGCTCGGCGGCGAGCGGAGCGGTGGGCGTGGCGGCGGAATCGGGCGCAGGCGAAGCACCGGAAAGCGGGCCCGCCACCCAGCGCGCGCCGTCAGCACCCAATTCGAGCACATCGGCCCGCGCTTCAACCGCAACACCGATCGCGACGGCAATAATCATGACGCGGCATGCCGCGGCGAGAATCATCTCTCAGCCCTCCAGGATGACCTCCCTTGTCTATCCTAAATGACAGGCGGGTGACAGCCCGTACTGTTCGCCTGCCAAGCCGCGCTGCGCCAGGGCCTGACAACACCAGCGGCGCGCGGCGCAAGCAGTCAGTTCACGGGCGATAGGTCAACTGCTCGCCGCGCGCAGGCGCTGCACGGAATTCGCCGCGCGCAAGCATTTTGAGCGCCTTGCGCGCCAGCCGCCGCGAATCGGTGGCGGTGCCATCGGCGGTGTCGAGTTCGGCCACCGTGTCGCAGGCAAGCGCCTGCTCGAATGCCAAGCGCGCCTTCGCATCCTCGCCCATGTGGGCGTAAGCGATGCCGAGATTGATCAGCACTGCGGCATCTTGCGGATCCGCAGCGCTGGCCCGCTCCAGCGCGGCGAGCGCCTGATCCGCGCGGCCGGCCACCAATGGCTGCACAGCCAATTCGGGCGCCTGCGCGGCCGATGCAGCAGACACCGTAGGGCCAATTGCCAGCGGGGTCGCGGCGATCAAAGCGAAAGTGACAAGGGTAACGGTCATGAGCATGGTTCCTCTTCTACTAAGCCGCATGATGCCAGATAGCAGAAGAAATGCAACAAAACTGAAACATTGTCTTATTTTTGTAATTTGTAATGCCAAATAATTGACCTAATTTCGTTTTTTTGCAGTTCTGCGGCGGCAAGGCGGAGTGGCCACAGCGGATGAACTTGTCGTATTTGTCTTTCTTCAGTCATAATGCGGTAAATGCAATCCCGCTGTCATCCTGCAAGAATTCTGTCATGAACGCCGCCTAGCCAGCCCTCAGCGCATACGCATACCGCGCAATATGATTCTCGGTACAAGAGGGGACCAACGCTGTGAAAAACATCCAACGCACTCTGATCCTGGGTTGCAGCCTGGTCGCTCTGGCCGGTTGTGGCGCAGATGAAATCGTCTCGCCCGGCACCAGTGGCAACATCACGGTAAACATCAACAACCCGCCGCCGGCCCCGACCCCGACCCCGACGCCAACGCAGACGGGCGTGACCCCGGCCGCCGGCTGCCCGACCATCAATTCGGCTGGCGGCCTGCGTGACGACGGCACCTTGCCCGGACCGACCGGAACGTACCGCGTCTGCACCCTTCCGGGCGTCATCACGCAGGATGACACCCTGCCGTTTATTCGCGGCCTGGTTTACAACCTCGGCGGCCAAGTGTTTGTCGGCCCGGATCGCGGATTTGCTCGGCCAGCCGCACCGGCAGTCGAGACCCCGACCATCCTGACCATCCAGCCGGGTGTGATCATCTACGGTCAGGGCAGCGCGGCGCTGATCGTGCGCCGCGGCAATCGTCTGGTTTCGAACGGTAGCGCTGATCGTCCGATCATCTGGACCAGCCGTGATAACATCATTGGCCTCGCAAATGAGGAAAGCCAGCAGCAGTGGGGCGGCGTTGTGCTGCTCGGCCGTGCGCGCGTGTCCGATTGCGCCACCGGCGGTGTCAACACCGATGAAACTTTCGCCCAGAACCCGACCTGCCAGCAGAACCTTGAAGGCGCGGCGACCACGATCCCTTATGGTGGCAACCTCGACACCGACAACTCGGGCTCGTTCACCTTCAACCAGATCCGCTTCTCGGGCTTCGAACTGGCACCGGGCAACGAACTGCAGTCGCTGACTACCGGCGGGGCTGGCTCGGGCACCGTGATCACCAACATGCAGACCTACAACAGCTCGGATGACGGTCTTGAAGTGTTCGGCGGCTCGGTCAACATGCGCAATATCGCAGTGATCGGCGCCTCGGATGACGGTTTGGATGTCGATACCGGCGCGCAGGCCAATTTCGACAGTGTCATCGTGGCGCAGCGCGCGTCGACCGGTGATTCGACCATTGAGCTTGATTCTCCCAACAGCGTCGGGAACCCGATCCCTGCCCGTCCCATCACCCGGATGCGGGTCAACAACTTCACCTTCGTCGAGCGTTCGACGATCTCGACGCAGGTGGTCCGTGCGCGCGGCGGTGCGGCGCTCAGCCTCACCAACGGCGTGATCGACAAGATCAACGGCACCACGACCTTCTGTTTCCGGATCGACGAATCGGAAACGCTGGCAGCGCTGATCGGCGTCAACTCGGTGGTTTGTGATGGCGGCGCTGCCAACGGCGCCCGCGGCGATCGTGGGTCGGGCGCCAACGCCACGACCGACGCTGCCGTGCTCGCCGCGATTACGGCGGCCGCCAATACCAACGTGAACCTCAACTTCACGATCACCCTCACCGGCGGTGTGGTCAATGGTGCCAATGAAACCGGCGTGACCGCGTTCGATGCCACGGCCCGTTCGAGCTTCTTCCCGGTTCGCACCTTCATCGGTGCCGTTCAGAACGCGGCCGGTCTGGCGACCTTCCGCAACTGGACGTGCAACTCGGGAACGCTCGACTTCGGCAGCAGCCTCGGCGCTTGCACCAGTCTGCCGATCTTCACCTGATCGCGCCTTTCGAAATGTGGGGGGCGCCGCGTTCTAACGCGCGCCTCCCGCTTTCATTCTTTCCGGCCTTTGCTGGCCGGCAATATCAAAAGGCCTAATCATGAGGGGGTCTAGCATTATGTCGACCGGCGCGCGCCTGGCAGGGCTGCTGCTTCTCACCACGTCACTCACCGTTCCATCGATGCTCCATGCGCAAGAAGCGCCGGACGAAATGGCGGCAGAGAAAGAAGCTGCGCAGGATCCGCTCACTGAGCAAGTCGAAGGTGAACCGCCGGCAGAAGAGCTTCAGGAATCCGATGTTTCGATTCCGGGCGGCGGCATCATCGTTACCGGTCGGCGCAACCGCAATCCGGAGCGCGCCTCGACCCAGGTCCTCAACGTGCTCACCGAGGCCGACATTGCCCGCACCGGCGAAAGCAACATCGCTGGCGCGCTTGGCCGTGTCAGCGGCCTTTCGCTGGTCGGCAACGGCCGCATTTTCGTGCGCGGCTTGGGTGATCGCTACTCGCTCGCCCTGCTCAACGGCCTGCCGCTCCCCAGCCCCGAACCGCTGAGCCGTGTGGTCCCGCTGGATATCTTCCCGGTCAGCGTGGTTTCCTCCTCGCTCGTGCAGAAGACTTATTCGGCCAACTTCCCCGGCGAATTCGGCGGCGGTGTGATCAACCTCACCACCAAAGCGGTGCCAACCGAAGACTTCCTCACGCTCAGCTTCAGCGGCAGCGGCGACACCGAGACCACCTTCGAGAACGGCCTGACTTATTTTGGCAGCCAGTACGACACCTTCGGTTTCGACAATGGCAACCGTGACATCCCCTCGAACCTCCAGGCATTCTTCAACAGCGGCGCCCGCGCCGACTCGTTGACCCCAGCGGTCAGCGGCGCAATTGCCGGCCAGCTGTTCCCGACCAATCTGGTCACAACTCAGAGGATCGGCAACCTTCCGATCAACTTCAATGCCAACATCACAGGCGGCATTTCAAGCGAGCTTGGGGGCGACAACTACCTCGGCATTATCGCCACCGCTGGCATCTCGAACAAATGGCGCAACCGTTCGGTGCTCAACCAGGTCGGCAACGCTGACCTCAGCCAAGTGTTTGAAACCAGCAATACCTTCATCACCGACAACAGGGTGCTGGTAAACGCGCTGATCGGTGTGGGTCTCGACATCGGCGAGCACACCCTGCGCTGGACCAACCTTTATATTCGCGATTCGCTCAAGACCGCGCGTCTGGGAACCCGCAACGATATCACGCAGGGCGGTGGCGGCTTCGACTTCCAGACCCAGCAGACCGCCTTTTTCGAACGGCAGCTGATCGACAGCCAGATCGTCACCGAACTGAACTTCGACAAGCTTGGCATCGATTTGCGCGGTGGTTATGCGCGCACTGATCGTGAGGCGCCGTTCAATACCACCTTCGAATATGTCCGCACCAACAACCCGGGTGACGCCTTCGGCAACCAGTTCCTGGTCAATATCGGCGGGCTGGTTGGTCAGGCCTCGCGCCCCGTGGTCGAGTTCGACGACCTTCAGGAAGACCAGTATTTCGGCGGCATCGACGTCTCTTACGAAGTGTTCGATTCGCTCGATCTGACGGTCGGCTATGCCTATACCGAGACCCAGCGTCGCTCGACGAGCCGCGCCTTCTTGCCGCTGGTTTCCTGCGGCCCGGTGTGCGCGTTCCTGAGCGGTCAGCAGTCCAGTGCGCTCATTCAGGCGATTGGTCTGCGCCGTCCGGGCGACATCGTCAACGGGGCCACACTGGCCGGCTTCAATGTCTCGATTTTCGAGCGTTCGCCATTCCCGGTGTTCGACGCCAGCTTACGGGTTCACGCCGGTTACGGCCAGATCCGCTGGTTGCCGATCGAAGGGATCACGGTTGATGTCGGCGTGCGTTACGAAGACGGGCTCCAAGCGGTCGCGCTCGACCAGACCGTTTTCACCACACCGATCACCGGTGCAACGCCGACCAACATTTCCAACAGTTACTTCCTGCCGGGCGGCACGATCACCTGGGAAGCAACCGATGATCTCCAGCTGCGCATCTCGGGCTCAAAGACCATCGCGCGGCCACAGTTCCGCGAGCTGGTGGAACAGCTCTACTTTGATCCGGAATCGAACCGTCGCTACATTGGCAACCCGTTCCTTCAGGATAGTGAGCTGATCAACACCGAAGCGCGGGCCGAATATTACCTCGGTGGGCGCAACCGGGTGAGCATCGCCGGTTTCTACAAGAAGATCGATAATCCGATCGAGAACTTCCTGATCTTCATTCCGGGGGAGTTCCGGACCAGCTTCGCCAACGCCCCGTCGGCCGATCTCTACGGCGCGGAAATCGATGCTTCCTATGCCTTCGACCTGTTTGATCTGGGCGGCTTCTTTTCGACCAAGCAGCTGCTGGTGCAGGCCAACTACACCTACTCGAACTCGAGCATCTCGGTCTCGCCGGGCGACCTTGCGCCGATCCCGGGCACACCCAATCAGGATGCAAGCCGGCTGTTCGACCAAGGCGCCGCGCTGGTCGGCCAGTCCGATCACGTCGCAAACCTGTCGCTTGGGGTCGAGGACACCGAGAAGACGCAGCAGTTCACCGTGCTGCTCAACTATGCGAGCGAGCGTGCCACTCTGCGTGGTGGCCCGCTGCCCGACGTGGTCGAAAATCCGGGCCTGACTGTTGACGTGGTGGCGCGGTCGGAACTGTCGCTGGGCGGCCTGCCGCTCGAACTCAGCTTCGAGGCGCGCAACATCTTTGGCCGTGACAACTTCGAGTTTCAGGAGTTTCAGGGCAACCGGATCGATATCAACACCTACCAGGTCGGCACGTCGTTCAGCTTCGGGGTCAAGGCCAGCTTCTGATCGGCTGACTTCCCGCCAGATACCAAAAGGCCGCCCCTCACCGGGCGGCCTTTTTTGTTTTTCGCAGTCGTTGTAAGTTTGCGCAACACCTCCGCGCTGCGATTTCCTCGTGCCTTTGGCGCTGCGGGCGGCCGGTTTGTCCAGCGGGCCTCCAGCCCGTTTGGCGCTTCAGCAGCGGCCTTGCAACTTTCATCCCAAGTCGAAGACATATCCCAGTGAGCGCACGGTGCGTAGTGGGTTGCCGCCGCCCGCCGACTTGATCGCGCGCCGCAGCCGTCCGATCCACACATCGACTGTGCGTTCATCGATCGGCGGTTCGCGCTTGCCGAGGCCGTTGATCAGATCCTCGCGGGTTAGCACGCGATTGGGGTTTTCGGCCAGAAAGCGCAGCAGCCGGAATTCGTTGGGCCGAAGCACGATCGGCTCACCGGTCCAGCGCGCCTGCAGCGCGGCCATGTCGATCGTCAGCGCGCCGAGCTCGAAGCGGCGGGTGGCGTGGCGCTCGGCCCCGCGCGATTGCAGCGCCAGCACCCGGTCGAGCACCGCAGTGCGGGTCAGCGGGCCGATCACATAATCATCCGCCCCGGCCCTTAGCGCCCGGCGGCGATCATCGGGGTTGTCCTCCTCAAGCACCATTGTCACATGCGATTCGGTGGTGCGCGGGTCGGCGCGCAACCGGCGGCACATCTCGAGCCCCGCCAGATCGGCCATCACCCAGTCGACAAACGCCCACATCGGCCCTTCGACCAGCCGCCGCGGACCTTCCGCCCCCAACCGGTCGAAGGTGAAGCGCCGCTGATCATGGACGAAATCGTCCAGGCTCTCGCCCAGTTCACTCGTCAGAAAGATATTGACGACATCCATGTTCAACCAGCCCCATTTCAACACGGAGTGGCGCAGCGGTATGACGCGTTTGTGACTGGATTGCAGCTATGTGTATGCGCTGCGATACATGCCTGCGAGCGGCCCGGTTCGGGACAGGATCAGGAGCTAAGCACGCTCACCTGATCCATCGCGGGCAGCGGCATTCCCATGCCGGTCGGGAATTTGGGGCGGTAGGGCGCTTCAAGCGCCGCGATCTCCTCAGCACAAAGCGCAACGTCGAGCGCAGCGACGGCATCGGCGATATGCTGCGGCCGGGTCGCGCCGATGATCGGAGCGGCTACGGCGGACTTGGTGAAGTGCCACGCCAGCGCCAGGCTCGCCATCGGCGTCCCGCGCGCCGCCGCCAGCGCGGCAAGCGCATCGATCACTGCGCGGTCGTCCGAGTCCTCGAGTTTGTAGAGCGCCTTGCCAACCGCGTCGGTTTCGCTGCGCACCGTGGTCTCGCCGAAAGGCCGCGCCAGCCGCCCGCGCGCGAGCGGGCTCCACGGAATCACCCCCACCCCTTCGGCCGCGCACAGTGGCAGCATCTCGCGCTCCTCCTCGCGGTACAGCAGGTTGAGCTGGTTCTGCATGGAAATGAACGGCGTCCACCCGTTCGCACGGGCTACCTCCTGTGCGCGGGCGAATTGCCACGCATACATCGACGACGCGCCGATATAGCGCGCCTTGCCCACCTTCACGATGTCGTGCAGCGCCTCCATCGTCTCCTCGATCGGGGTCACATCGTCCCAGCGGTGGATCTGGAACAGATCGACATAATCCATACCCAGCCGGGTCAGACTGTCGTCGATGGCGGCGAGCAGCGCTTTCCTTGACAGCCCGCCGCAGTTGGGAGCGTTGCGCCACACCCCGAAGGCCTTGGTGGCGACCACGATCTCGTCACGCCGCGCCATGTCGCGCAAGCACGCGCCGGTGATCTCCTCCGAACTGCCGCCCGCGTAGATATTGGCGGTGTCGAAGAAATTGATCCCGGCTTCAAGCGCCTCGCGGAAGAACGGGCGCGCGGCAGCTTCACCCAGCAGCCAATCGCCATGCCAGCCGCGCGCGGTGTCGCCATACGACATGCAGCCGAGGCACAGCCGCGAAACGGTAAGGCCCGAACGACCAAGGCGGGTGAATTGCATGGGGCGGGTGTCCTTCAGGAAAGAGTGAGGCCGCCATCCACCACCAGCGTCTGCCCAGTGATGTAGGCGGAAAGCGGCGAGGCGAGGAACAGCGCCGCGCCGGCCATATCCTCGGGCGTACCCATGCGGCGCAGGGGGATCGAGCGCAAGGACGCTTCGAGGCGTTCGGGGTTATCGGTGGTCACGCTGGTGAGCTTGGTCGGCACCAGCCCCGGCGCGATGCCGTTGACCCGGATGCCGTCCCTCGCCCAGGCCTCGCCGAGCGTCTTGGTGAGGCTCGCCGCGCCGGCTTTCGATGCCGCATAGGCGGGCGTGCCGATGGTCGATTTGAACGCGGCGACGCTGGAGACGATGATGATCGCGCCCTTGCTTGCGGCCAGCGCGGGGTGGAAGGCGCGGGCGGCATCCATCACCGAATTGAGGTTGATATCGACCACCGCATCCCAGCCCTCGCGGGAGAACTCCTGCCGGCCATAGCGGACCGTGCCTTGGGAGAGGACGAGCACATCAAGCGGGCCGCGGTCGGCCGCCAGCCTGTCAGCGGCGGTTCGGTCGGTGAGGTCCAACTGGCGGTAGTCGAGCCCGGTGAAATCGCTGTCTTCTGCCTCAAGGTAGTCGCCGAAATCAGGCCGCGTCCCGGTGACCGTCACTCTCGCCCCGCGCTGGCGGAACCCATGCGCAATCCCATTCCCGATCCCGCTCGACCCGCCGATGACGAGGATGCGCTTGCCGGTGAAGTCGAGGGGGTCAGTCATGGGCTATTGCTCTACATAAGGCCCCTTCCCTTGTGGTATGGGGGTTGGGGATGGGTGTGCGACGCCCGCTGATGCCGTACCCCCACCCCCAACCCCTCCCC
>JBBQWH010000010.1:0-43005 GCA_038210785.1 Sphingomonadales bacterium
CATCCAAGCCGCCGCTACACGCACCCCTTGCACAGCCCCCTGATCTCCAGCACTGGGCGCAATGCCTTGAAGGCGCGGGCGGCAGCGATGGCGCGGACGGCGCGGCTCACATCCTCGTCATCGACATGCACGGCCTCGCCGCATTCGTCGCAGACGAGGAAGATGCAATCATGCGCGCAGCCCGGGTGGGTGTTGGCGAGGTAGGCGTTGGCGCTTTCGACCCGCATCGCGAGGTTGTTGGCCACGAACACATCCAGGATGCGGTAGACCGAATTGGGCGCAACCCGCTTGCCGCGCGCGGCCGAAAGATTGTCGGCGATGTCGTAGGCCGAGACCGGTCGCTCGTGCTTGGCGAGTTCGGCGAACACCGCCTCTCGCATGGAAGTCCACTGCTCGCCCGCCGCCACCAGCGCGCGCCCCGCCTCGGCGACAAGGCCGGGGCCGCTATGTTCGTGATGCGCGTGCGGGTGTGAGAGCTGTCCCATGGGCGCCGATATAAGCACAGCCGCGCCGCTAGGCCAGTGCGATCAGCCCGCATCCTTTAGGAAGCTGGCGCGGTAGAGGTTCGGGAACAT
Organism: Sphingomonadales bacterium; assembly: GCA_038210785.1. GTDB lineage: Bacteria > Pseudomonadota > Alphaproteobacteria > Sphingomonadales > Sphingomonadaceae > Erythrobacter. The sequence continues at coordinate 576 of JBBQWH010000010.1, forward strand.
GGTCTTGAACGCCGCCACCTTGGGCGCATCCCAGCGCCTGATGTAGCCGTGGCGCGGGTTGTTCGCCATGAAATCCTGATGATAGGCTTCGGCTGCGTAGAACGCCTTGTACGGCTCGATTTTGGTAACGATCGGCTTGGCCCAGAGGCCTGCTTTACTCAGCTGGGCGATGTAGGCTTTGGTCACAGCCGCCTGTTCGGCATTCAGCGGCACGATCGCGCTGCGATAATGGGCTCCTGTGTCCGGTCCCTGACGGTTCTTGAGCGTCGGGTCGGCGACCACAGCGAAGAATACCCGCAGCAATTGGTCATAGCGGACCACCGCCGGGTCATAGGTGATCTTCACGCTCTCGGCGTGATCGGTGACACCGCCCGAAACGATATCGTACTTGGCGCTCGCCGCGTTGCCGCCGTGGTAGCCCGAGACGGCCGAGGTCACGCCCTTCACATGGCTAAACACGCCTTCGACACCCCAGAAGCAGCCGCCCGCAAAGATCGCGGTCTTGAGGCCTTTGGCTTCCTTGGCGACGCGGGTCGCAGCAGGGGCGTTGACCGGCTCTTCGGCAATGGCCGGGCCAGCACAGGCGGTAAGCGCCAGCGAACCGGCGGCGAGCAGAACAGCGAAGCGATCCATAATTTAGCGTCCTTAAGGCGCGATCACGAACTCAGCCGATGGTGCGGGCGCTTGCAGCACTTGCGCTGCCTGCGCGGGCGAGGCGATCGCCCCGCCCCAATTGTCCGCGTCCGCGCCAACCACGAGCACGGTACCGACAATGAAGCCGATGCCGAAATTGCGGATAAGATCAGAAGAGAACAAGCGCATCGGATGACTCGTGTTTCGTTGGTGTGCCGCTGGTTGGTGCCCGATGCCGAATTGCAGCGGGATGAACATGGCGGTCAGGCACGGTTAGGTTGCGAGCTCTTGATGGTTACGAAGTGGCTGAGAAAAAGTTGCGTGCGAGCACAACGCAGGTCGAGCCGTGCCGAGCGTGCGGCGGGGCGGTGCGCAATGCAAACGGCACACACGGCCGCAAGCGCGATCGCCGCCGCCTGCGCCAAACAAACGGCCCAAGGGGCTGCAAGGCCGACCGGCCGACTGGCCGCCCGGACCGCAGCAGAGGAACAGCACCGAGGACGCTCGCCCGGAGCGGCGAGCGAAAAACACGCTAATGCCTGAAATGCCGCATCCCGGTGAACACCATCGCAAGGTCGGCGGTGTCAGCGGCGGCGATCACCTCGTCGTCGCGGATTGAGCCGCCCGGCTGGATTACTGCGGTCGCACCTGCCTCGGCGGCGGCGAGCAGCCCGTCGGCGAAGGGAAAGAACGCGTCGGAAGCAACCGCGCTGCCATGCGTGCGGGGCGCATCCCAACCGTGGGTCTCGGCGGCTTCGCGCGCCTTGATCGCGGCGATCCGGGCCGAATCGCGGCGGTTCATCTGGCCCGCGCCGATCCCGGCAGTCGCGCCGTTTTTGGCATAGACGATGGCGTTGGACTTGACGTGGCGCGCCACGGTCCAGGCGAACAAGCAGTCCTTGAGCTCCTGCTCGGTCGGTGCGCGTTTGGTGACGGTTTTGAGGTCGTCCACGCTGACCGCGCCCGCATCGCGCGACTGGATCAGCATCCCTCCCGCAATGGACTTCATCGCAAACCCGCCCCGTCGCGGATCTGGCAGGGCGGCGCATTCGAGCAGGCGCAGGTTCTTCTTTTTGGCGAACACCGCGCGCGCCTCGGCGCTGACCGAAGGCGCGATCACGACCTCGGTGAAGATCGCGGCAATTGCCTCTGCTGTCGCGCCGTCAAGTTCGCAATTGACCGCCACGATCCCGCCGAATGCCGAGACGCTGTCACACGCCAGCGCGGCCTCCCATGCCGCCAGCAACGATCCGGCTTGCGCCACACCGCAGGGGTTGGCGTGCTTGACGATCACCACCGCTGGGGACTGCCCGGCAAACTCCGCCGCCAGTTCGAGCGCGGCATCGGCGTCGTTCAGATTGTTGTAGCTGAGCTCCTTGCCTTGCAACTGCACGGCTTGCGGCACACCGCGCGCGCCGACAACCTGCGGCACATAGATCGCCGCCGACTGGTGCGGATTCTCCCCATAGCGAAGCACATCGGCGCGCTTGAAGGCGAGCGGCATGGTTTCGACAAAAGGCGTAGCGTGGAGGGCTTCGGCCCCCAGCGGGTTCGAAAAGGCGTCACCAAACGCGAACCAATTGGCGATCGCCGCGTCGTATGATGCGGTGCGGGCATAGGCCATGCCCGCCATGCGGATCCGAAAAGCCGGGCTGGTTGCACCGCCGTGAGCCTCAAGCTCCGCCAGCAACGCGGGGTAATCCGCCGGCTCGGTCAGGATCGTCACAAACCCATGGTTCTTCGCCGCCGAGCGCACCATCGAAGGCCCGCCGATGTCGATATTCTCGATGATCTCGGCGCGGGATGCACCTTTGGCCACCGTCGCCTCGAACGGGTAGAGGTTGACCACCACCAGATCGATCGCGCCGATCTCGTGCGCTGCCATCGCCGCGAGGTGTTCGGCATTGTCGCGCAGCGCCAGCAGCCCGCCATGCACTGCAGGGTGGAGCGTCTTGACCCGCCCGTCCATCATTTCGGGGTACCCGGTCAGATCGGACACATCGCGCACGGTCAGGCCCGCATCGCGCAAGGCCTTGGCGGTGCCGCCAGTGCTGACCAGTTCGACGCCGCGCCCCGCCAGCGCCGCGCCAAGCTCAGCCAAACCGGTCTTGTCGGACACTGACAGCAGCGCCCGGGTGATTGCCGTCTCGCTCATGGCTAAGCCTACCCCGTTTTCCTTAGCAGCCAGGAGAATTGCCCCCCGCTGCGCAATGCCAGTCCTTCGATCACGAGCTGCTCGGTGGCGTGCGGGCGGCCATCGCCGTCGACCCACAGGCTGTCCTCGGCAGATAAGGTGATCTCGCCCGCGCCCGCCCTATCGCCGCCCAGCCGGAATTGCCAGAGCCTGCCGTCGGGCAGCAGCAGGCTGGCCCCGCGCTTGTCGCCCGACAGCTGCACCTCGACCCCGCGCCCGAGATGAAAACGGATGGCAAAGCCGATCTTCCCGCGCTTCCCGTTGCGCGCGGTGGGAATGAGAATGTCCTCGCCCGCCAGCTCCGTGCCATCGGCGCTCAATGTCAGGACGCGCTGGTGGGTGAGGCCAAAGCGGCTGGCATAGCCATCATGTGCGGCCTCGATCCGGGTCGATTGTAGCGAATTTGGGCGGTTGCGCCCGGGCACCATCCGTCGTTCGAGCGCGACGGTCTCGACGCCCTTGCCGAGCTGACCATTGAGCAGCACCGCAGTCGAATTGGCATTGTCGAGCACCAGCGTCGAGAACGCGGCGCTGGCGCGCAGCGCCTGACCGATGCGTGCGGGCAATTGTCCGCCGATCAGCGCCGCGCCGCCGCAATTGACCACCACGCGCGCAGGTCCGTCCGACAATTCGAACGCGAGCGTTGAGGCGCAGCCGGTGCGGGCATGGCGCGCGCGCGGCGGCGGGGCCGCGTCGAATTGCACCAGCGTCTCGCCCGCACGGATGCGCTGGTAGCCCCACGCGGCGGCGGCGGCGAGCGGGCGGGTGCGCACACCCGAGGCCTCGATCACCGCATTGACCCGGTCAGCGCCAATTGCTCCTTGTCCTTGCCAGCTGCCCAGCATCCCGTCGCCGTGACGCAGCGCCAGCAGCGGCGGCACCAGCAATTCGCGCATGACAGCCAGCGCCGGGGGCGGCGCGGTGTCCACCGCCCGGTAGCAGGCAATCAAATCGGTCAGCAGCCGGATCGCGTCCATCTGCGCCGCAGGGCAGCGCGACAATACGCCGCCATCTTCGCCCACCATGTCACCAAGCGCGCGCACAATGCCAGCCTCGCCATACAGCCGCCGGGGCCTGCCGTGGGGGAGTAGCAGGCCTGCCGCCACGACCCCGGCCCAAGCCGCGACCTGTCCGAAGCCCGCGCCCTCGCGCGGTGCGCGCTTGTCGAGCCAGTTCGCGGTTTCGGGAATCGCGGCGAGCAGGCGGGATTTGAGGGCTTTGCTTCCCTCGGCGCTTTGCGCGCCCAGCACCAGCGGCGCATGGACCAGCCATGCCACCAGCCGCAGCCCGGCGTGCTCGGCCTCCCACGCAGGGCCCTTGCCGGGCTCGCGGTGGGCGTGGAGCCATTGCGCTGTGATCCGTTCAGCCACTGCGCCAGCGTCAGCGCGCGGGGCGCTGGCGGCGAGATCGGCGAGCCAGCTGAACGAATGCAGCACTCGCTCCACCCCCGGCGCATGGCGCGCAGCGGGAGCGAAATCAAAGCTGGCGATCGGCAGGCGCATGCCTTGGATCAGGAAATGACCGGCGCGCAGCGCGGTGCCGGCCGCGCGGTCACCGCGATTGGGGCTCTCCACCGTCGCAAGTACGCGCAGGGGCTGCGGGCGGCGGGACGGGTGGCTGAGCGCAGCGCCGGGGACGCCGATGCGATAGGCGAGCCGGATCATTGCCTCGCCCGGCCCGGCCTTGTCCGCGATAACGTCAGAGAGCGCCAGCGCGCGCGACGGTTCGGCAAGTTGGGGCGCCGGCGGCTGCAGAGTGCTGGGCTCGGCCCCTTCGGCGAGCCTCAGCGCCGGATTGTCCGCGATCCGCGTCACCAGGGCATCGGCCCGAGCGATGGCGCTTGCGCCGCCCGGGGTGCGCAGCACGGTCGCCATCAGCGCCCGCCCTTGAGGCCTGCGATATTGGTAGCGTAAGCCTCCGGTCCGCCCTTGAACGCGGCCGAGCCTGCGACCAGCACATCAGCCCCGGCCTCGACGCACATCCGCGCAATTTCGGGATTGACCCCGCCATCGACCTCAAGATGGATCGCTCGGCCCGATCGGGTGATCATCGAGCGGATGCGCGCGATCTTTTCAAGGCTAGAGGGGATGAAGCTCTGCCCGCCGAATCCGGGGTTGACGCTCATCACCAGGATGAGATCGGCCAGGTCCATCAGATTGTCGAGCACTTCAACCGGCGTGCCGGGATTGATCACCACGCCGGCCTTCTTGCCCAGCGCTTTGATTGCTTGGCACGTGCGATGGATATGCGGCCCCGCCTCGGGGTGGACGGTAATGATGTCCGCCCCCGCGTCGGCGAAGGCCTCAAGATAAGCGTCGACGGGCGCGATCATCAGGTGGACATCAAACGGCTTGGAGCTGTGCGGGCGCAGCGCCTTGATTACCGCCGGGCCGATGGTGATGTTGGGGACGAAATGGCCGTCCATCACATCGATATGGATCCAGTCCGCCCCGGCCGCGTCGATCGCACGCACTTCGTCTCCGAGCCGGGCGAAATCGGCGGACAGGATCGATGGAGAGATCAACGGTGCTGGCATGGCGCGGCGCGGGCCCTTTCGTAAGGCTCCTTTGGCCATACGGGAGCCGCGAATCGTGCGACAAGCCGCAATCGCGCCTTTTCCACCGCCGCGAATCGTGCCGGGCCTTTCTGGTGGCGGATGATTAAGCCGCAATTCAGGCGGCGCCTGCGAATAGCGGCATCTAAACAAAAGGCGGCAATGTCGCGCCGTTGCTTGCGCGCTGTCCCTTTGCTCCCTTTTATGACGAGACACAGATGATCGGTAACCTGACTCCAATCTGCCTTCCCGCGGCCCGCCGTGCTGTGCTGCCAATGACGCTTTCCGGCCTCGCTCTTGCAGGCGCGGCGGCCGCGCCGATTGCAGCGCAGAATTATACCTATGCGCGTTCAGGGCCTAACGACCTCAGCCAGTGCGCGGCGGGGAAAGGCCCGGCCGTGCGGATCGCGGTGAGCGGTCTGAAGTCGTCGACCGGCAATCTGTTTGTGCGCGCCTATCCGGCCAAGAGCAGCGACTGGCTCGAGAGCAAGCGCTATGTGATGCGGGTGGATGCCGCCCCGCGTCAAGGCAGCATGACAGTGTGCGTCCCGCTGCCCGCGCCAGGGGATTATGCGATAGCAGTGCAGCACGATATCAACGGCAACCGCAAGACCGACATATCGCTCGACGGGGCGGGGATGTCGAACAATCCGGCGATTACAAAAATCCTGGGCATTCCGCGCCCGCCCGCGCTCGCCAAGACGCGCTTTAGCGCCGGGCCGGGGATCACCGGGATGACGATTGCGATCCAGTATCTCTGACAGCGGTTATCCCAATTGCGTTGGCGGGGTCGGTGTTGGCGCAGCGAAGCTTGCGAGAAGCGCCCGCCGCGGCAGCCTCAGTCGCCGCTTTCCAGCGTCCGGATCGTGAACTGGCTCACCAACCGCTGTACTCCGGGCAGCGCCGAGAGGATCTCGCGGTGGATGCGTTCGTAACTGTCGTGTTCGCGCACCAGCACCTTGAGCAGATAGTCGGATTCGCCGCTCATCAGATGGGCTTCGCTCACCACTGGCGTGGCGGCCAGCGCCTGTTCAAAGGCGAGCATCGTTGCCTGCCGCTGGTCGGTGAGCGTCACCTGCACAAACACAGTCGAAGGCGACCCGCGCGCGCCGTGCGAGAGCCGCGCGCGGTAACCGAGGATCGCCCCGCTTTCCTCCAGCGCCTTAACCCGGCGGTGCGCGGCCGATGGCGACAGCCCGACCCGATCACCGATTTCCTCGCCGGTGAGGCGGGAGTCGCGCGCCAAAAGTTCAAGAATTTTCCGGTCCGTAAGGTCCATGCGCGATAAAGATGCGCCTATGGGTGGCTACGTGCAAGAAAATCCTGCCCATGCCGGTTGCCATGCAGATCATTGCGAAGATCGCGCGGCCTTTTCCTGCTAACGCGAGAGCACACTCGCACAGGAGAAGCAGCAATGCGCGTCGGGGTCCCCAAAGAGATCAAGAACAACGAATACCGGGTCGGCCTGACCCCGGCAGCGGTCGCCGAACTGACCCGCGCCGGACATGATGTGGTGGTCGAGAGCGGTGCCGGGTGCGGGGTCGATTTCGCCGACGCCGATTATCTCGCGGCCGGCGCGGAGATCCTGCCTGACGCCGCAGCCGTGTTCGCGGCGGCGGACATGATCGTCAAAGTCAAGGAGCCGCAAGCCAGCGAGATCGCGATGCTGCGTCCAGGCCAAGTGCTGTTTACTTATCTCCACCTCGCTGCCGACAAACCGCAGACCGAGGGGTTGATGGCGAGCGGCGCGACCGCGATTGCCTATGAAACTGTCACCGCCTCTGACGGCACCTTGCCGCTGCTCAAGCCGATGTCGGAAGTTGCCGGGCGGATGTCGGTGCAGTGCGGGGCGCATTATCTTGAAAAGCATCAGGGCGGACGCGGGGTGCTGCTCGGCGGAGTGCCCGGGGTGGCGCCGGCCAAGGTCGTGATCCTCGGCGGCGGGGTGGCCGGGTTCAACGCGGCGCAAATGGCGGTCGGCCTGCGGGCGGACGTGACGATCTTCGATATCTCGAACCGCCGCCTTGCCGAGCTCGACGGATTGTTCGGTAACCAGCTCAAGACCGCCTTCGCCTCGTCTGCCGCGATCGCCGAAGCGGTGCGCGGGGCCGACCTGGTGATCGGCGCGGTGCTGGTGCCAGGCGCAGCGGCGCCCAAGCTAGTGACCCGCGCGATGATCGCCCAGATGCGGCCCGGCGCGGTGCTGGTTGATATCGCGATCGATCAGGGCGGCTGTTTCGAGACCAGCCATCCCACCACCCACGAAGACCCGGTGTTCGAAGTCGGCGGGGTGATCCATTATTGCGTCGCCAATATGCCCGGCGCGGTGGCGCGCACCGCGACGATGGCGCTGGGCAATGCGACGCTGCCATTTGTGCTCAAGCTGGCAAAGCTGGGGGCCGACGCCGCGATGGCCGCCGATCCGCACCTCGCCGCCGGGCTGAATGTTGCAGGCGGCAAGCTGCTGCTCCCCGCCGTAGCCGAAGCGCTCGGACTGCCGTTGGGCTAGGGAAAGGCGCTGGTGCACCCGGCAGGGGTTCAGCAAAGTTACAAAATCAGGTGGATAGACCGGGGATCGCTAGCAGCACGCGCGACAGGGCTCGACCTTTTCGGCAAGTCAGGGGCGAGCGGGAACACCCGCCCGCCCCCGCTCGTCTTCACTTCGCCTCAGGCACGACCCTGATCTCGACCGGCTGTCCGTCCGCCAGATAGCGCTTGGCCGCAGTCTGCAAATCGGCCGGGGTGATCGCATCGAGGAGCGCGCGGCGCTGACGGCGGCGATCGAGCAGCGCGGTATCGCTCTGGGCCGCAGCGACGATCGCAATCCACCCGCTGTTTTGCGTCTCGCTGCGCTCAAGCCCTGCGCTGATCGGGTTGCGCGCCCGGTCGATAAGGTCGGCGCTGACCGGCGCTGCAGCGAGTTCCGCCGCGATGGCGCGGACCGCATTGGCGGTGCTGTCCATCGCCTCTGGGGGAACCGTCATGAAGGCGGTGATGTGGCCGAAGCCTTTGAAAGCGAGCTGCGAAAAGCTGAATGCTTGAGGCGAATAGGTCGCGCCCAGTTCCTCCCGCAGCTTTTCGGTGAGGCGCAGACCCATCACCGCGGCGAGCACGTCGCGGGTCAGATCGTCGCGCAGGTCGCGCCCGTCGTTGGTTGGCCAGCTTATCGTGATCGCGCCCTGGTCCGCCGGCCCTGCGTGGGTAAGCACCTTGGCCGAACGATCGGCCACGAAGTTGACCGGTGCGGCCTTCGGGACAGCCTCGCTGCGCGCCGCGCGTGTCGGTAATGCGCCAAGCGTCTCGGCGACAGCCTTGATCGCGGCATCCGGGTCGAAATCGCCAACCAGCCCGAGCGCCAGTGGCCCATCAGCCAGCTGCGGAGCAATCGCAGCGCGAAGATCGTCGATCGAGACCTGGCCGAGGCGGGAGAGATCGGTGATCCCGAAGCGCGCATCGTTGCCCGCCAGCACACCGCTTAGCGAGACCGACAGCATCTGCGCCGCATTCGCGCGGATATTCTGCAACACGATCGGGGCGATCCCCGCCCATTGCGCCGTGGTCTCGGGTCGCCAACCGGTGGCGGTCAGCCGCGCGCCTAGGAGGTCGAGCTGCAGCTTGAGGTCGGCCGAGGTGGTCTCGCCGTTCGCCACCAGCGCGTCGTCCTCGCCGGCAAGCCCGATGCTCACCGCCTTGCCCGCCAACACGCGCCGCAGCTCGTCGATGTCGTGCGCTTTGAAGCCGTCGATGCTGGCGATGATCGGCAGCATCTCGCGCAGGCCCTGCTTGTCCGCCGGGAAGCTCGCATAGCCGTGGCCCGCGCGCAGCGAGAAGGCGATCTTGCCGGGCTGGAAGTTGGTCGTCTTGAGGTTGAGCTGCAGCCCGTTGGCAAAGCGCACCGTGCGAATGCCGAGATCAGCGATAGTGTTATCGGCCACCACCTTGCCCGGCGTGCCCCAGTCGCTGTACGCGAATGTCACTTGGGCCGCCGCAGCCGGGGCTGCGACCGCGACCGCGGAGCTGCGATCAAGCACTGCGGCAATCGCGCTCTCGCCGCCTTCGATCGGTTGCTTGGTCGAGAGGTGCACCAGCGTCGGCCCGTCCTTCCAGCCGGCACGGAAGGCATTGCTCACCGCCTCTGGGGAGAGCGTCGGCTCGATCGCCTTGTAAAAAGCGAGGTCGAGCTCGGGCGAGGTCGGGACTGCGTTCTTCAGACTGCTGTCGATTAGCCCATCGGCGATGGCCGCACTGGGGCGACCGGAGGCCTGCGTCACTGCATTGCCGAGTGCGGTGGCGATGTTGGCCTTCGCTTCAGCAATCTCGGCATCGGTAAAGCCATATTGCGCTGCGCGCCGCACCTCCTGCTCCGCAAGCGCCAGCGTTTCAGCCCATTTCCCTTCCTTGGCGACCGCCAGCAGACCGAGCGAACGTGCAGAGCGGAACAACCGCTGGTCAGACGCCTGCGCGCCGAGCGTAGGCGCATCCGCAGTGCGGGCGAGCGCATTCACGCGGTTGGACAGCGCAGATGCTGCGATCGCCAGAAGAATGTCGTCGCGCGCACCAGCGGCCGTGTTGTCTGCGGGCTGCCACGGCGAGAATCGTTGCAATTCGACGATCTCAGGGATCGCCGGGTCGACGAAATTGGCAATCGTTGGTGCCGTTGCGGCGGTTAGCGCTGGACCCAGATAGGGCTCGCGCGCCGGACCGTCGCCGCGCCAGTCCGAGAAGCTCGCCTTGATCTTGGTTTCCATCGCGGCAACGTCGAAATCGCCCACGATCGCCAACGTCGCGCGCTCAGGTCGGTAATAGCCTTCGTAAAAGCCGCGCAGTTGCTCGGCCGAGATACCCTTGATGCGCTCGACATCGGCGCGCACCCGGTTACCCACCCGGGATCCCGGCAGCGCGGCTTGCAGATAATTGGCGATGCGCCGGCGGCCCGGATCGTTGCGAACCTGTGCTTCGCTCAGGATAATGCCGCGCTCGCGGTCGACCGCTGCCGGCGCAATAGTAAGTTCACCGGCCATGTCGCGGATCACCTTCAGCGCGGTATCGACGGTCTCGTCATTGGTGCGGGGCAGAGCGAGCATGTAAGTCGTGAAATCAAGGCCAGTGGTCGCGTTGGTGTCCGCCCCGAAGGCAAGGCCGAGACGTTCGAGCATCGGCAGCAATTGGCCCTCAGGAATGTTTTTCGATCCATTGAACGCCATGTGCTCGACAAAGTGCGCCGCGCCGTTCTCCGCGTCCGATTCCTCGCGCGAGCCGGCGGCGATGGTAAAGCGGATCGCCGCCTCGCCGGCCGGGTTGGTGTTGCGCTTGATCACGTAGCGCATCCCATTGGGCAGAACGCCAAAGGTGATGTCGGGATCGGCCGGGAAGTCGGCGCTGACAATGCCCCAAGCCGGAACGCCGCCCTCCGCGGACGCCGGTGCCGCCACTGCCGGTGCTGCGCCGCTTTGCGCGAGCGCTGCGGGCGACGCGGCAAATGCGAGTCCTGTTGCAACCGCAAGGCATGACGCGCGGCGAAGTGAAACTTGGAGGAGGCGTTGCATGAAGTTGCTCCAGATATCTTGCTAAAATTCAGGAAGAATTGAACGCCGCTCCGGTTACGCAAATCCGCAAAAGATGGCGACATGTAAAATGCATGAGCGGGCGAATTGCCAAAGCAGGCCTTCGACCAACAACCCACGCGCTGCGTCCAACCGCTAACCCAAACAGGCCCGTGGCTTTACCCCAGTCCACACCAAGGCCTGCTGTTGCGCAAACGGCCCACTTCTTGACCCTAGGCAATTGCTCGCCGAGCATGAAGACCGATGAGGGCCTGTCCGGGCTTGTCAGAAAAATCTGCTCCTGCGTGCGCGACCCTTCATCAGACTTGGCGCGAACGGCCGCAACCGCCCCAATTTGCAGACCAGAGCAACTTGACTTAAAATTCAGCGGTGCCCGCCAAGTCACTTCGCAATTTCCGCTCCTATGCCGCCATGGAGGCGCTCAACATCGTGTTGGTACCGGGCGCTGTCCTTTTGCTGGCGCCACCTGGCAATTGGGCAGAGATACTTGCGATGGGGTTCGCCATGGCTGCCTGCGCGGGGTTCCTGCTTGTCGGCGCCGCATACTGGGCCGGTCTGGATCAGCGGCTCACCCGGTCTAATCGCACCGCGCTGGCAAGAGCCTTGGCTTTGGCCGACCGGCTGGAAACGCCGCTATTGCTGATTACGGGAGCCGCCCTGCCGATGCTGGCCTTTGCAATCTACCATGGCGGCTGGAGCTGGTCTGTATTCGGCGCAGCAACACTAACGCTGCTCGCGAGCCTCGAATACGTCAATTACTACCACCGCCAGATCCAGCATTTCGACCGTTGGAGCGACTTCAAGCGGCTCATGACTGGTGGCGGCTTTCGCCGCTCGCACATGGCCCGCGATCTCGCTGCTTACCGGCGCGAGCGATGAACCGGTTGCGGCCGGCGGACAGTCAAGCCTTAGCGTGTCGATAAGCGCATACGCCGCTTCCGGTGTCTTTCAGATCCCAGATGGGACATTGTTGCGAACGTCGCAAATGGGATTGCTTGTTGAAGGGCAGCTTTGCTCGGATATGGGTTCGGCTCATTCACCCAGCGCGGCGATGTTGGTGCCGGTCGCGATATCCCAGACTCGGATAACGCGATCGTCCGAGATACTGAGCAGGCGCAAGCCATTGGACGAGATATCGAATCCAGTGACCGCGGCATTGTGTCCGCTCAGCCGAGACCGGGTCTTGCCGCTTGCCGTATCGATCAAGAGCACATCGCCATCTACCAGCCCGGCTGCCAAGGTTTCGCCATTGGGCGAACAGCGCAGCGCGGTCACCTTCGCGCCTGGATCGATCTCTTCGGGCAGGATCGAGAGCCTAGGCCAGTAGAAAAAACGCTTCTCCTGACTGAAGGCGAACAGAGCTCCGTCGGTATGGCACAGCGCCGATCCACGCCACTGCTGATAGGGCAAGTCGGGCCTAACCCCTTCGAGATCTACGTAGCGCGCCTTGCCGGTTGCGGCCTCATACGTCTTTGGTCGCCACCCGCTGATCAGCGCGAACACTGTTCCGTCCGGGCTGAAGCCGCTCCCAATCACGCCATCTTCGAGGCTCGCGATCTTTTTCGCGGTTCTGGCATTCCATAGCTCGGTACGCTCGCCGAACAGCGTCACGGCGACGATGTCGTTTGCCGGCGAAGCGGTTAGATAGGGGAAATCATTAACATTCAACTTCGTCCCGCCGATGCGCTTGCCCATGGGGTCGAACACATCCAGAAAATTATCGGTGTCGCGGGCCATAAGGTAGCCGGCGCGCGTAATCGCTGTTTCCGTGACTGGAGACGTATCACGATGGCGCGGCAGGGTTCGCAGGAGCGCACCGGTCGCGCGGTCACGCATCTCGATCGAAAAGCCTGCGGTCACAATGGCTTTGTCCTGATCCGAAGCCGCGGCAAAATCGGCGCTGCCCGTCGTCTTGTACACGGCTTGCTGGATCCCGCCTTCGATCTCCCAAACGCGGATGCTGCCTTCCAGATCGCCGCTGATGACAAAGTCGCCGCCGCCGAAGAACCGCGCTGTCTTGATGGCCGCGGCATGTCGCGCAAAACGTGGCTCGATCCCTAACACGCCCAGAGCTGCGCCATTCTTGCCGGACCACAGGCGGATACTGGTATCCTCAGATGCCGTTGCCAGCGTTTCCCCATCCGGCGAGAAGGCGACCGCCGTTAATGGGCCCGTATGCCCCTCCAGCCGCGCGATCTCGGTTCCGGCGGCAAAGTCGATCAATACCGCGCGGCCATCCTCATAGGCCGCGGCCAACAGCGTCTTGTCCGGCGAAAGCGCCATCGCGCTGGCGGTGCGAAAGGCATCCAGCCGGATCGAGCGTACCATCTCAAGTGACGCAATATCGAGGACATAGATTTCCTCTCCCCCCACCAGCAGTTGCTTCCCCCCCGGAACGGGAAGCAGCGCGCTGGACCAGGACGGCAGCGGCGCACAGCGCACCGTCCGCCCATCAGTCAGCGAGTTAATGCAGATTTCGTGCTTTTCGGGCTCGCGGAAGGTCTTGTCGCGCTCGCGGAAGGTCAAAGCGACCTTGCCCGCATCCTCCATCAGAACCATGTTTTGAGGGATTGCCTTGGTTTCGATCGGTGTTCTTCTACCGTCCTTCGGATCGATCAAAACCGGATCCCGCTCATTGCCCAGCACGATCCCGCCGTCGCGCGAAATCCCGCGTGCACCATTGATCTCTTCTTTCGAGATCGCTGTGGCGATCCCGTCGAGGCTCCAAAGCCGCGCGGGTCCAAAAGCGCCAAACGAGGAGAAGATGGGAAAGTCACCATCGATGATCGTTATCCGGTCGATGAGTTCGATTTTCCGGTCCCGAAATCGCGCGGTGGCTTGTTTGGTGCGGTAATCCCACAGGATGATACTGCCATCCATCGAACCGGACACAAGGCGGCTCCCGTCCGGCAGGAACGCCAGCGCGCGGACGGGCCCGCCATGCCGGATTTTTGGTTTTACCAATGCAACCGCCGGCACCGGTAGCGTTGGCGCGTCAGCGATTGCCGCGCCTTGCGAAGAAGCCCAGGCCGCTTCCACCTGAAGCCGGAACAAGGACTGGAACCGTCGGCGGCGGCTTTCCTGCCGCTTGCCGTCGCGTGCGCCCGTGGCGATCAAAACGCCGGTGGCTTCACGCAAGCTTACCAGCGCATCTGCCGGGCGATGCGCGGCCTTCAACTCGACCCTCCCACGTTCGCCAAGGGCGGCCACCAGACGGGGATCGAGCGGCGGTAACAGCTTGCGATAGGCAATGATCGAGGTTTCCAACAGCGCCAATGCCTGATCGGTCTTGCCCTGTTCGCCCAGGTTGGCGGCGAGCTGCAGTTCGGCCTCCGCCAAAGCGAGCGGCGAGGCTGCCCCATATTGATCGCGCTGCATTCGCCACAACCGCGTCCGCTCGGCTTCGGCAATGCTCCAGCGACCCAAGGCCTCGAGCGCTGAAGCGCGCGCCGAAAGCAGCCGCGGCAGACGCCGATTGGATGGGTCTAATCTGTCGGTAGCAGACTGGCGTTCGATGATCGCAACTACGTCGACGGGAAGCGCCAGCACCTCCTCGTTGCGGCCAAGCGCGACCAGTGCTTCTGCATAGTGGATCACGACATCGCACATATGACATTGAAAGGGCTCATTGTAGCGCACACCCGAAGTGGCATGCGCCTCACGCATCTGAGCGAGCACATCGCGATAGATCAGGATTGCCGCTCCATAGTCGCCTTCAATTGCTCTGATCCGTGCAAGGCGCTGCCGCACGACGACTTTCGGCGCAGCTTCATATTCAATCGCTCCTGCCTGAAGATAGGCGGTGCGCGCATCTTCGATCCGGTCGGCGTCTAACAGGCTGTCTCCCAGCACGATCAGCTTGGTGAGATCGGTTGCATCATATTTGTCAGTCAGCTTCGCTTCAGCCATCAACGTCTTGATCCGTACCGCGTGGTCCGGCGGCAAAGGAGAAGGATCCTGCGCCTGCAGCGCAGCAGACAGTGCCAGGGCCGACAAGGCGAGCAGCAAGCGATACAAGAACGGCAAACTCAATTGCCTACCCCGATCAGCGAAAACGGCGCCCAGAAACCGGGCGAAGCCCATTCCGGGTTTGATCGGATTTTTTGCATGGCCGCCTGCAGAGCGATCGCGCGGTCCACGCCCTGTCCGCGCTCCACCTGTCCGAACACCTCGGCCATCAATTCCGCGGTGGCGTCGTCGCTGACCTCCCAGTGCGAGACGAGCAACGATCGTGTGCCCGCAAACAGAAAGGCGCGTGCCAGCCCGGAAAGGCCTTCGGCGCCCGGCTTGCCGTCAGCGGCTGCCGTGTTGCATGCTGAAAGGACGACGAAATCGGCAGACAGGTGAAGCTGCGCGGCTTCGGACGCCGTCAGCAATCCATCGTCCTCGGCACTGCGCGCTACCTCTGCCGGCGGAGTAAAGACTAGCCCGGGCTCGCCGGGCACACTGCTGCCCCCCGCAAGCAGGCCATGGGTGGAAAACACGATGTAACGCGCGCCTGCCAGCTCAGCGCTGGCCTTGATCGTGCCTTCGCGAGCGTCCTCGCCAGTTTTGACCCAGGTTTGGTTAGGTTGGAACAATCCGCCCAACGCTTCCAACTCCTTGCGCGATCCATCGAGGTAATTGAGGTTGCGGAGGAACTCGGTGTCGGCGAGGCTGCCGCTGTAGGCTTGCTCTGGAGGCGGCGGTGCGCCGCGTGCGACACCGCGTAAGCGGGCTGGCGCGTTGCCCAGGAGCGACGGTGCGCCAACCCCGGCAAAGATGATGGTTTGCAGTGCCTTCGGTGCGACTGCAGCGCTCGTTAAATCGCCGCAACCCTTGTGGCGCTGCGCGGAGGAGGCAAGCAGGCAGCGAAGTGCGCGCAAACTCGAGACTGCGGGTAGCGTGGCCAAGGCATAGCGATCGATCAACCAAGGCGTCGCCTGCAGGGCACTCGCATCGCTGTCGTTCCCTTCGGGCTCCGCTGTGACAAGCATTGCCAACGGCAGTGAATCGAGTGGACCGGTGCCGACCGTCATCAGCACGGTCTTGCCGGCGAACACCGACTCGACCGGCTTGATCAGGCCTTCATAGAGGGCAAAAGCAGTAGCGCGATCAAACGCTGTCGGCTCGAAAAAGACGTCGTCTTGCGCGGTTTGGCGTAGTCTGGATATCTTCTGAACCAACGCCGCCTCGTTCATGCTTTCGCTGCGTGCCCACTCGAAGCGGTCTTGCGCCACGGCGAAGAGATAGGTCGCATCCTCGTTGACCAGCATCAGCAACATCGCTTCGTCCGGGTTGAGTAACGCCTGCGTGCCTTTCACGGACAAGGCAGAGGGACGGGTAAGATCAAAATAGCCGGGATCGATCCTGCTGATTTCCCGTTCGACCCCCGCGATTTCCCGATCCAGCGCTGCAACGGGCGCTTCAATCGCACCGCGCGCCGTGCCTTGATCCTCCGCCAACGCCTCGATAACCGCTTTTTCCGCTGCCTCGCGGGCCGCCACTAGCTTTTCGCGTCGGCTTTCGAGTTCCCCCAGCGGCCCCGTGCCGCGCGCAAACCGAGCAGCGACCTTGGTGAGCGCGGCTGCTGCATCGGTGGTCACCGCCCATTGGGCTGCCTCGTAGGCTTCGGCGCGCAGGGATGCCATTTGATCTGTTTGTGCCCATGCCGCGCAGGGTGTGAAAAAGAGCAGCAAAACCACCGCAACAAACGGTCTGAACATGCACTCCGCCCCCGGCCTCGCAACGCCCAAACTGACGATTCGCGACCGCCAATGCCTATCGCGAGGGCCAGCACACGGCAAGTAGACGTCGCCGTTGGCATCTGCGGGCATGAGACGCTATCGCAGCGCTCCGCGCCAGTTTCGCGCCAAATCCCGAGCTATCGGGTTGTCGCTCCGATTGATGGCGGCATGAGTTGCCATGCGGCAGCAGCCCATTTCCGGGTGAGCACCTTGAGCGATCCCGAAAGCGGTTTGGCGGATTTGGGCAAAAGCAGACGTTCATTTTCCCGGCTGTGCACGGCCGGCACTGGGTCGCCTGCTGCCGGAAGGCTGTGTGACTTTTCTGCCATTCAGAACCGGTTACCGGAATGACCGACTTTGCCGAAAGCGGCGGTTCCTAAATCAACAAGAGCGTTGCTGGCGAAGCCTGCGGGTGATCGTGAGCCCCGCAGCGTTTCCAATCACCGGGCCGGCACACATTGCTGCGATGACATTCTCGGTCTCTGGAGGCTAATAATGGAGAGACCTGAAACCGAAACGACAGCTACCAAGCGCCCGATCTGGAACGCGGGACGCGGTGTTGGCGCTTAGCGCGCACCAAAGCCGAGGCGAACATGCGAGGCCTGCTTTTTTCTCAATGAACGATGCCGCTTTTCAATGCCAAATCTCCCTGCTGATGATGCGGTGCCTGAAGCTGAGAGTGATAGACAAGCAATGATCATTGCTGGCCCCGGGATTGTGGGCAAGCGTGCTTTCCATCTCTGTCCCTACACATTAAGCCGAGGCAACGGTGGGATCTGAGGTGGCATGGACAAGTTGGCGCACCAGCCAGAGCGGCTGGTTCACGATTCTTTGGGCAAGGGCTTAGGTCGCTCGCTGACGGTACTGGCGGCGCTGCTTTTGCTAGCGATCCTGCTGATTGCCAGATCTTTTTTTGCCGCCGTCGAAATCCCGTTCATCACCCTTTATTTTTTCCTCAAGCAGGATTTGCCGGTTCTGATCGGTATCACCGCGGTATTCGTGGCCTTGCGTGCTTGGCATGCCAGCGATCGCCGCTTCCTTGGCTTTGAGCGGTTATTTGGTGGGTTCGAGCATCTTCGCCCTTGGATGCTGGCTTTGGCAACCCTTGTGGTGTGTGGGATAGGCGTCTGGCTGGTGTTTGGCCGCTTTGCTCTTTCGATGGACGAGTTTTGGGCGCAGGCTGATGGCGTCGTGCTCGCCAGTGGAGCCGGGCTGGTGCCGATTTCGCCGGAATGGCGCGACTATGCCCCCGCGCTGCAGCCGATCTTTGCGCGCATCACGCCGGATGGTTGGTGGGCGTCGGAATATCTGCCGGTCAACGCTGCGCTGCAATATCTCGGGGGGCCGCTCGCCTCGCCGGTGCTGACGGCGCTCGCGGTGCTGCTCGCTGCCGATCTGGCGCGCCGGTTGCTGCCCGAGGCACCCTTTGCCCCGGTCCTGTGCGCGCTCCTGATGGTCACCTCAAGCCAAGTCTTGATCACCGGCATGACGCCTTACGCCATGAGCGCACACCTTGCCCTCAACCTCATGTGGCTATGGCTGTTCCTGCAACGGGATTGGCGCGCGCAGGTCGCTGCCGGGGCTGTGCCGATCCTGGCAGTGGGGCTTCATCAAGCGGTGTTCTTTCCGCTCTTTGCCGCGCCTTTCGTGCTTGATGCCTGGCTATCGAACCGGCGCGCAGCGGCCGTGCTGCAGGCACTTGCCATTGCTGCATGCTTTCTGTTCTGGAGCGCCTACGACACAGTGCTGTACAACGCGCTCGACGTCGTTCCAGTCATCACCAGTGGTGGTGAGACAGGAACCGGAACCGCGCTGATGTTCAGCCGGTTCCTTGTGCTGCTGACCGATTTCAGCCTGCTCAACTTCGGGCTGATGGCCTTCAATCTGATCCGGTTCGTGACTTGGCAGAACGTTCTGCTGCTCCCGCTGATCATGATCGCTGCGGCGGGAGTTGGCCGGATGCCGGGCGTTTGGCGGGCGATATTGGGCGGGATTGCGCTGACGATTGCCGCGATGACCGTGCTGCTCGCCTTTCAGGGACATGGGTGGGGCTATCGTTATCTCCACGGGCAGATCGGCAGCGCGTGTCTGCTCGCGACCTACGGCTATGTGCGGCTGTCCGACCGGGCGGGCGACCTTGGCCACTTTCGCGCGATCACAGGCGCCGCGCTCACGGTGTCGCTGCTGCTGGTGCCGCTGCGCGCATGGCAGGCCCATGATTTTGCCGCGCCCTACCGCAAGGCGGATGCAGCCTTGGCTGCGCTAGATGCCGATGTGGTGCTGGTGGATGCGCCGCGCCATGCCTATGCGGTGGATCTGGTGCGCAATGATCCGCGGCTTACCAATCGGCCCAAGCGCATGACGCCGCTGCTGCTGAGCGATGCTGAACTCGTGCGCCTGTGCCGGGATTACCGGGTGGCGCGCTTCACCGATGCGGACGCCGCGCGGTTCGGGTTGCACGAAGTGACCAGCGGGGTGGCGGTGCGGGGGCTGCCGAAAGGGTGTGAATGAGCGGTAAGGCTCGGAATTGGATCGGTGAAATCGATCGTCCGGGCAGATATCCCGAATTAGCGGAAAGGCAATCGTCATGACCACGATTAACCATGCCAGACAGATCGCAGATGGCTGAACTCGCATACAAGACCCTTGAGCGGATCGCGGTGCCTCGCCCGGTCGACCGGATCGCCTTCATCGCCGCGCGGTGTCAGGGAAAGCGCGTGCTCGACATCGGTTGCCTCGATGAGACAGCGCTGAACAAGCGCGGTACGAGCGAATGGCTGCACGCCCGGATCGCCGATGGTGCCATCAGTGTCGTGGGCATCGACCTGTCCGACCACTTGACGGAGGAAGGGCTCGTCACAGCGCCTAACGCTCGGATCTTGAAGGGCGACGGAACCCGACCAGAGGTTCCTGCGGCGGAAATTGATATCATTGTGGCTGGAGAGTTCATCGAGCATCTTGAGAACCCCTCGGACTTCCTGCGCGAAATGCGAAACCGCTACCCGGGCTGCGAACTGCTCATCTCGACGCCAAACGGCACCTCATTTGCCAACGGTTTGCTTGGAACGATGGGCCGCGAAGCACAACATCACGATCACCTTCTGACGTCGACCTACAAGACGCTCAACACGCTGTGTCACAGAGCAGGGGTGCGTGAATGGGAGATCATTCCGTATCGCTTCTACGCAACCGAAATGCTCCTTCAGTCCCGTGGTGCCTTTCGCACAATCGTGCAATTGACCGAGGCTGGCATCCGGGCGGTCGAGCGGATCGCGCCCTTGCGCAGCTTCGGTTACGTTGTGCGCATTACGCTTTGACAGGGCCTAGTCATTTAGCCTTTTCGTGACCGCCCAGCGGGCCATGAGAAAGTTGTAAACTGTCATCGCCACCGTCGCAAGCGGGGCGGCCGCGATCATCGGCAAGTTGAGCGCACCTCGAAACAGGGCAATTGCAGCTGCAGCCACGAACAGACTCGAAATCGATCCCACCACAAAGCGCCCGAAGCTCTGCCAAGAAAGCTGCGTCGAAAAGCTCCACGTTGCGTGGGCAACGTAGGCGAGCGGGACCGTTGTTGCGAAGGTCAAGAGCGTGGCGCTGACGTAATGCAAACCGGCAAAGTCGGCTCCGATCAGAATCACATTGTTGAGCACTGCGCAGCAGAGCCCGATCACGAGATATCGCCCTGACTGGCGCCTCAGCTTTGCGAATACCACCGGTAGACCTGTAAAAAGTTGTTTTTCCACGGTGCGATCCGGCTTTCGCTTTCACACACAAAACCCGAGACCGCCTGGGTCGCCAGTGTGCGCATTTCGTTAGCCGTGAGAAAGGCAATACGGTCGCCGGTAAGCCATCGGTCGCTGGCAAAGCACAACCAATGGATGGGGGTCAAGGTTCGCTCCCAATCCTTGATTGCCAGGCAACCTCCGGGGGCTAGCGTGCGTGCCACTTCCCGCAGGAATGGCGCGCGTTGCGAGGTCGGAATGTGGTGCAACACATCAGACACCATCACCAGGTCGAATTCGGCGCCATGGGATGCCGCGATCTCGCTAATATTGGCCTGCCGAAACTCCACCCTCTCCTTGGGGCCATTGTAGAGCCGGCCAAGACGCTCGGTGATGTCGATCGAAAGGATCTGCGCCGCCGGATAGTTTCGCGCAAGAAGCTCGGTTACCGCTCCTTCGCCCCCCCCGACTTCAAGGATGCGCTCCGCTTTCGGGCGATGTGCAGCAAGAACGCGGCCGAAATCTGCAAGATCGAGATAGATGCCTCGATATGCTCCGGCCACCTCTCGCTCGTATGGCCCAAACGCGCGGCGCACTGTTGCTCCGACCCCCATCTCACAAACCTCCCGCAAAGCGAAGCCGGAGACGCGGCCACAATCGTTCCAGCAGTCGCGAGAGACGCAGATACTGCCACGCCCCGACAGGACCGAGCCGAACAAGAGCAAGCAGTGCTTTGAGTGCCGCGTAGGACTGCCCAGCTGCCGCCTCTGCCAGCGCCACGTTTACCGCCACGGACGCACGGCCCAGTTGGGCCGTGGAATCGCCAGGTCGCATATGTCGTGCGAGGACGAGCCCAAGTTGTTCTGCAAACTCGCTACGGCTGCGGGTCATGGTCTGAGCGCCCGAATGTATGCGAAAGGCGGTCGCTGCGAACAGATCAAACACCACCGCTCCTTGATCGGCTAACTTAAGCCATAAATCCCAATCGGGCGTGTACCAGAGGTCTTCGTCGAGCCCCCCGGCTGACAGATAGGCATCGCGCCGGAAGATCGGCGCAGGCATGGCGATAGAGTTCTGCACCAGAAGGGTTTGTCGAAATTGGTCCCCCGGCACCGGGCCGGCCCTGAACGGCGGGTTCCATCCACCGAGGTCACGACCGACCGCGTCGATCAGCCGCGATGGGCAGAAGACAAGCGCCGCGTCGGCATAAGCGGCAATTTGTTCGCGCATGTGTTGCGCCCGTCCGGCAAGCCAGAGATCGTCTTGATGGAGCGTGCACACATGCCGCGCTCTTGCGGCGCGCACCATGATGTTCGTCTTCCGGGTCCAGCTGAGAACATCGGGTGTATGCACATAGTCGATATCGAGGCTTTTGGCGTAGCGGCGTGCATCCGCTTCGCCTGCAGGCCCACCGGGCGACGAGTCCCGGACAATCACCTCGATTGCTCCCTTTGGCTCGTCTTGCGCTACTATGCTCGCCAGCGCATCACCCAGCCAATGGTTGGGATTATGCACCGGCATCACCACACTAAGCCAAGGTTTCATGAGCGGGCCTCGTCAGAGATCCGGCGCAAACCGGCTCTCGTTTCCGGCGATAATCGCCAGCAAAAACCCGCCTAACACATTCTGCAAGCCCACCGCGCCAGCGGTTGCAAACAGGGTCAGGGACAATTGCGTATCGAGCGCGACATAGCCGCCCTGGCTCCAACCCACCGTCACCCAGGTCAGCCCGCCAAGCGCTAACGCGACAAGGCCCAGCCCCGATACCAGCATCGTCTCCAGCGTCAGCCACCCCGCAATCGCCCGCAAGCCCGGGCGCATCAGGCGATAGCCCTTGCGCACGCCGAACAGGTGGGTGGCCACCGCCATGATCAGCGCCAGATGGCCGCAAGTGGCAAGGAACCCGGCGATGATCGTCCAGCTGGTGCCGAACATCGTCGCCCCGTCCAGCACGCCCAGCAGATGCAGCAGCGCAACCGTGAAGATGACCCCCGCCAGCCCGAGGCACAGCGCGCCGGGCACGCCAAACACCCATGTGGGGCTCAGCATGAACAGGTAGCGCAGATGCCGCCAGCCATCGCGCCACGGGCGCAGGTGCGGCGGGCGGTCGCGCAGGTCGGGCGAGAGCGTCGCGGGGACCTCGGTCACCCGCAGTCGCAGCAGCGCGGCCTTAATCACCATCTCGCTTGCGAATTCCATCCCGAAGCCTGACAGGCCGAGCCGCTCGAAGGCGTCCTTGCGGATCGCCCTCAGGCCGCAATGCGCATCGCTGATGCCGGTGCGAAAAAACAGGTTGAGCACGCCGGTCAGGCCGGGATTGCCGATGTGGCGGTTCTTCCACGGCATGGCGCCCGGAGCGATCCCGCCGCGAAAGCGGTTGCCCATGCACAGTTCATAGCCTTCATCGAGCTTGGCGACCATCGCCACGCCCTCGACGAAATTGTAGCTGCCATCGCAATCGCCCATCACGATGTAGCGCCCCGCGGCCGCGCGGGAACCACCGATCAGCGCTGCCCCATAACCACGCTCGGGCACTGGTACGACCCTCGCGCCAAGCTCGATGGCGAGCGCCTGACTGCCGTCGGTCGAGCCATTGTCAGCGATCACGATCTCGCCGCTCATTCCCAGTTCGGTGCGCAGCAGCGCAAGCGCATCAAGCGCGTTGGCGATGCAATGCGGCAGGCTCTGGATTTCATTGAGGCAAGGCATCAAAATGGTGACATCAGGCCGAGCAGCTGTTTCGCAGTCCTGGAGGGGTGGAGCGCTTTTTACGAACGCGTCGTAGTTTGTATTGGCAAGATCCATGAATAACCCCCGCGACGATATGAACCACTCCTTTCATAGAATAGTTAACAAATGTCTGAGTAATCCGTCCCATCCGCCTGTGTCTGTGGAGGTTGGCCGTCCTGTGCAGTCCTTCCGCGGACACGGGTGCTGCAGCCCAAATGTGCGGTGCCAGGATAGGCGCACCCGCTGCCGGGCACTTCCGACCATTGGCCGACTAATCGGGATAAGGGCGCCGCGCAGACATTCGGCAAAGCGGCTATGCATGGCAGTTTTCTGTCAGAGGCCGACGTTCTGTGTCCCATAGGCGGACAACAGGGTATGGTCGAAGGCTGCCGGAAGCTTCTGGGACTTTCGTGCCGTTCAATGACGCCAGCCGGAATGTCCGCTCTCAACGGGAGCCGACATTCGGTGTTTGTCTACGTGACATTATGATGGTGCACCCGACAGGATTCGAACCTGTGGCCTCTGCCTTCGGAGGGCAGCGCTCTATCCAGCTGAGCTACGGGTGCTTGGTGCCATGCGCGGCACGGCATTCTTGCGCGCAGGCCGGCGATTAGCAAGTGGCGGGGCGCGGCGCTACACAATTGTTGCTGGTGGGGGCGCGAGGCCTATTCGCCCGCAGGATCGGCAGGGCCGGACTTAACCAATCGGCAAGGAGCCGCGCTTAGGCTCGGCCCATGGCCACCCTCCCGCCCGAAACGATTCTCCCTCGCGATCAGGCCGCACCAGCCGATGCAGCCGCACCCGAGGCGCTGGCAGCGGCGCTGGCGGCCTTGCACGGACAGGCGGCAGCGCTGGCGATGCTGGCGCGGATCGCACCTGAACCGGCCGCGACCCGTGATGCGCTTGGCGCCGTGCTCGCCGAAGCCTTGCCATGGCAGCGCGCGCTGGTCGCGCAGACGGTAGCCGATAGCGCCGCGATGCTCGAGACCGGCCTCGCCGCGCTCGCCATGCTGGCGCGCCGCGGGCAGGATTGCGCCGCGCCCGCGCTGGTGCTGTGGCGCGAATTCCACGCGGCACGAGCAGGCATGATCGCCGTGCTCGATCCGGCACACCCCGCCTGACTTGTCCGGCCTGACTTGTCCGGCCTGACGCTGGCTCTGAACGCTCTGCCGCGGACTTGACTGCGTTCCACTTTCGTTCCAAATCCGGTGTGTGTCTGGCGATGCCCCCCCTCGCGGCGATTCGGCCCTTGCCCCGTGTTTGAGCGCGAGCGAGGTCGCGCGCGGGATCGGGCGGTTGTTTGCCCGCAATGACATCTGGTGTTTGCCCGAAGTGCCGATTCGCAATGGCCGCCGCGCCGATCTGATGGGGATCGATGCCCGCGGACAGGTGGTGATTGTCGAGATCAAGGTTGCCCGCGCCGATCTGCTGGGCGATGCCAAATGGCCCGACTATCTCGAATTTTGCGACCGGTTCTTTTGGGGCCTACCCCCGGGGCTCGACCGCGCGCCGCTCGAGCGTGAGGCGTTCCGGCCGGAGACCTGCGGGGTGATCGTGGCGGATGGTTATGACGCCGAGATCCTGCGCCCCGCCGCGCTCGAACCGCTGGCTGCTGCGCGCCGCAAGGTCGAGGTCGAACGGCTGGCGCGGATCGCGATGCGGCGCCACACCGCGCTGCGCGATCCGCTATTCGCCGCATACGACAGTCTAACCTGAGCGAGGGAGATAGGCCTGTCGCGCCGCCGCGATTTGCGGCATATCGAGGACGACATGATACCGCCTGACCTCCCCGTCCCCCTCGCGCTGCTGATCGTCAGCCTTGCCGTCACAGCAATCGTGGCGCTGCGTTATCTCATCACCAGCGGGCTGTTTGCACTTGTGACAGAGCGGGTGCGCCCCGGTCTCTATGCCGGTCGGGGCGAGCAGATCATGCGCGAGCTGCGCTGGTCACTGCTCTCGGCGGCGATCTACGGCGCGCCTGCGGGGATCGTGCTGTGGGGCTGGGAGCATCACGGCTGGACCCGGATCACCGCCGATTGGGCCAGCGCGGCGTGGTGGTATCACCCGCTGAGCCTGCTGATCTACCTCGCCGTGCAGGACACCTGTTTCTACTGGAGCCACCGCTGGATGCATCAGCCCCGGTGGTTCCGCCTCGCCCACGCCGTCCACCACCAGAGCCGCCCGCCAACCGCGTGGACCGCGATGAGTTTTCACCCTGTAGAGGCGGTGACCGGCGCGATCGTGGTGCCGGCGCTCGTGTTCCTGGTTCCGATCCACATCGCAATGCTGGGCCTGGTGCTGGGCGTGGCAACCGTGATGGGGGTCACCAATCACATGGGCTGGGAGATCTTCCCGCGCTGGCTTGTTCATGGTCCATTGGGCAGCTGGCTGATAACCGCCAGCCACCACGAACGCCATCACGAGGAATACAAATGCAATTACGGGCTCTATTTCCGCGTGTGGGACCGGCTCTGCGGGACCGACAAGGGGCTTTCGCGGCGGATCGTCGCCGACGCTGGACATGGCGCGCGGGTGCCGATTTCGTGAAAGCGCCGGCGCTGGCGCTTGCGGGCCCCGTGGCCTTGCTTGCTGCGACGGTTGCTGCGGCCCCGGCGCAGGCGGGAGATGTGGTGATCACGGTCACCGACCTTAGATCCTCCAAAGGCGTCGTGCGCGCCTGCATGACCACCCGCGCGGATGTTTTCCCGAAATGCATCAAGGATCCGGGCGCCTATCGCACTGTCGTTCCGGCGAGCGGCAAGGTCGAGATCCGCTTCACCGGGGTCAAGCCCGGCTCATACGCGATCGCGCTGCTGCATGACGAGAACGACAACGGCAAGGCCGACCGAGCGATGGGGATGATGCCAAAGGAAGGCTACGGTTTTTCGCGCGATGCGCCGGTCAAGATGGCACCGCCCAAATTCAAGGACGCGGTGTTCGTGCAGGGCGAAGGTAGCAGCCGGGTCACCATCAAGATGCGGTACTTCTTGTAGTCTTTCCGCACGCCCACCAACAATCCCGCCTGCGTTTAACGTGATGTTTACCACGCCCCGGCAGAACTGCGCGGAATAGGTTCATCAAGGGGCGGAATACAGCCATGGACACTCTGCGCGGCACCTTTGATCCCGATGCGACAGCGGATCGGAGCTGGGACGCATCCGAAGAGGCAAGCGCGGAGCCGGCGAGCCGCCGCGAAGCGCCGCCCGAATCGATCGGCCAGGACGAACGCCGGATGCAGGTCCGCGCCTATAATCATTGGGCGAGCCTGCTGGGGGAGCGCATGTTCCCCAATATCGTCGATCTAAATCCCGCCAGCCTCCCCGATTTCGGCCCGTACAGCGTGCTGCTCGATTTCAGCCAAGGGATCGACAATCCGGCGGTTCACTTTGTCGGTGACCGGTTGGCGCGCGAATGCAGCGCAGGCGCGGTCATCAACCGGCTGTCGGACGTGCCGCCGCGCTCGCTCTTGAGCCGTATTACCGATCATTACATGCAGATCCTCGCCAATCAGGCGCCGATCGGGTTTGAGGCCGAATTCGTCAATTACGCCGGGGTTGCGATCCTCTATCGCGGGATCCTGCTGCCCTATTCGAGCGACGATGAGACGATCGATTTCATCTACGGCGTGATCAACTGGAAGGAAATGGCCGACCAGCTGACGGCGGACGAGCTGCTGCTCGAGATTGACCAGGCGCTCGAACTGGGCAGCGAGCTGGAATTGGCAGCCGAAGCCGCGCCGCGCCCCGCCGACCCGGTCACCGATTGGGCGGATTCGCCCGCGACCGAAAGCGACGCAGACGAACTGGCCCCGCGCTACAATGATTTCGCCGCCGAATTCGGCGAGCCTCTTGCGGATGACTACGGTCACCCCGCCGCGCGGGTTGGCGGGCTCAGCGAGGATCGCGGATTGGACGATGGGGCGCTGCCCGATTTCAGCCGATTCGGGCTGCACGACGACGACGAGGAATATGACGAGGACGAAGGCGACGGCGATGACGACGTCGGCGGTTACAACTTCGCCAGCCTCGCTGACTACATCGAGGCACCGACCAAGAAGGCCATCGACCTGGCGGAATTCGACGCGATGCCGGTGGCGGAGGAACATCCCGAAGACCAAGATGCGCCCGAGTACAGGTTCCATGACGCGTTCGCCTACGGTCCCGAAATCGAGCCTGACAGCGAACCCGAGATCGAGCCGCTGCCCGAGCCCGACATTGAACCGCTGCCCGAGCCCGACATCGACCCAGTGCCAGAACCCGAAATCGTGCCCGACTCCGACCCCGAGCCCGAAGCCGAACCCGAGCGGATCGGCGCTGCCGAAGCTGCGCTGCTGACAGGTGATCTGAGCGCCGACGCTGTTGCAGATTCTGGGCCAGATTCGGGGCCAGGTTCCGGGCCAGATTCCGGGCCAGACGCCGAGCTGCACGAATGCCTCGCCTCGGCCCGCGAACTGGCGCGCGCCGCCGATAGCACCGAGGATCGCAGCCGCGCTGCGCTTTATGCTGCGGTCAGCCGCGCCTATGATGTCTCGCTTGCCGCGCAGGCCGCGCCGCAGGAATACGCCGAGCTGATCGCGACCAGCGGGCTGGCGGTGCAGGACCGCGCGCCGATGACCCCGATCGTCAAGCTCGTGTTCGGGCATGATTACGACAAGACCCGGGTGACCGAATATGCCGCCGTTCTAACTCACGCCCACCGCCTGCAACTGGCGCGCGGGAGCCTTGCAGGCTTTCTTGCCGAGGCCGAAGGCGGCGTGAAGGCGGTGGTCAAGGCCGAACGCAGCTTGCGCCGCGAACAGCAGGGCAAGCCGGCCGAAGATGCCGCCGCTGTGCGCGAAGCGCTGGCGCAGCAACTGCGCGCGCTCGAGGCGATCACGCTTGAGGAGCTCGACGGAGCAGGGCCGGAATTCGCGCTGGTGCTGATCCGCCGCGACGAGATCGGCTGCGCGGAAATCCTCGCCGAACTGCCCGAGGACATTGCTTTGATCGAACGCGCCGGCCGCAAGCTGTTCGGCTGAAGGGCGGGCGGTTAGGCTCGCTCCTTCAGTTTGAGTTCACACCGAATCGCGGTAGGGTTGCGACAATGTTCGGTCGCACCTCTCCCCTCGCCTATTGTGCTGCGCTGCTGGCGAGCGCGCTGATCGCGCTCCAGCCGGTTGCCGCGCAATCGATCCTGCGCGATGCCGAGACCGAGGAATTGCTTAAAGACATGGTCGCCCCGCTGATCGAGGCGAGCGAGCTCGAACCCGGCAATGTCGAGCTAGTGCTGATCAATGATGGTTCGATCAACGCCTTTGTCGCGGGCGGGCAGGCGATCTATGTCCACACCGGGCTCATCAACGAAGCCGCGACCGCCAACGAGGTGCAGGGCGTTCTGGCGCACGAATTGGGCCACATCACCGCCGGTCACGCTGTCCGCTTCAACGAGCGGACCAAGGCCGCCAACGGTATCAGCATCCTCTCGCTGCTGCTCGGAGTCGGTGCGGCGCTCGCCGGAGCGGGCGATGCGGCGATGGGCATCATCGCTGCCGGACAGCAGGCCGCGCTCGGCAGTTTCCTGTCGTTCAACCGCGATCAGGAAGCCTCGACCGATCTGGCCGGGGTCCGCTACCTTGCGGGCGCGGGGGTCAGCGGCAAGGGGATGATCAAGTTCTTCGAACGGCTGCGCAACAACGAGATCCGCGCCGGATACAGCCAAGCCGATGAAGCCGCCTATGCCCGCACCCACCCGCTCTCGGGCGACCGTATCCAAACCTTGCGCGGCCTGCTCGATCAAGACGCGGCATGGGAGACCCCGCCCGACCCCGCCTTGCAGGAACGCTTCGTACGCGCGAAGGCCAAGCTGTCCGGCTATCTCGCCGAACCGAACCGCACCTTGGGCGCCTTTCCGCCGAGCGACACCAGCATTCCGGCCCGCTATGCCCGCGCCTACGCCTATCACAAGGACGCGCGGGTCGACCTCGCGCTGGCCGAGGCTGACGCGCTGCTCGCTGCCGAGCCCGACAATCCGTGGTTCCTCGAATTGAAGGGTCAGGTGCTGCTCGAATCCGGGCGGCCGTCGGAGGCGCTGGGGCCGCTGCGCCGCGCGACCGAGCTGACGCTGGCGCATCCGCTGATCGCCGGAATGCTCGGCCATGCGCTGATCGCAACCGAGAACCAGGCCAACTTTGCCGAGGCCGAGCAGGTGCTGCGCGCCTCGGTGCAGCGCGATCGCTACAATCCGTTCGCGTGGTATCAGCTGGGCGTGGTCTATGCCGCGCGCGGCGACATTCCGCGCGCGCGGCTGGCGAGCGCGGAGCAGCAGGTCATGAACCGGCTCTTCCCGCAGGCGCTCCAGAACGCGCAAGCCGCCGAGGCGAGCCTGCCGTTCGGCTCACCCGACTGGATCCGCGCACAGGATGTTGCCTTGGAAGCGCGCGGCGAACTGGAACGGCTGCGCGACAAGCGCTAGGTTGGCCGCGTCTCCTCGCGAACTCACGGAAACCCCCGAAGCCTTATGTCATCCACACCACCCGGTCCCGCACCCGATCCCGCGCCTGCCCCAGCGCCGTCCGAAGCGCCGTCCGCACTGCGCTCCACCCTCTTGACCGCGCTGACCGCGCTGGTGTTCGGCTTTCTCGGCGCGGCGATCTGGTCTTATGCCGGGCTGGCCGACAACCGCACCCGCGCCTATCTGCTCGCCAATCCCGATGTGCTGCCACAAATGGCGCAGGCTTACGAGGAGCAGGAGGCGGGCAAGCGGCTTGTACAGATGGGCGGCGAGGTGTTCGCGCCCTTCCCCGGCGCGGTGCTCGGCAATCCGAACGGCGCCACGGTGCTGGTCGAATTCACTGACTATAACTGCACCTTTTGCGAGGCGAGCGTCAAGGATGTGAACCGGTTGGTGGCCGAGGACCCGGACTTGAAGGTGGTGATCCGCGAATGGCCGATCTTCGAAGGCAGCGATATCGCCTCGCGGATGGCGCTGGCAGCGGGCCTGCAGGGCAAATACCGCGGGTTTCACGATGCGATGTTCCAGACCGGCGATGTCGCCGCCGCGGCCAAGGCGGCCGGGCTCGATATGGCGCGGGCCGAGGCAGATGCGGCATCGGACGCGGTCTCGACCGAGATCGCCCGCAATCTCGAATATGCCCGCTCGCTCGGCTTTACAGGTACGCCGGCGTGGATTGCGGGCAAAAAGCCGTTTGGCGGGGCGGTCGGCTACGACCGGCTCAAGGCTGCGCTCGCCGCCGACGGGGAGGGCTGATGCGCGCGGCCTGGTTGGTGGTCGGCGTATTGGCGCTCGCCGCCCCGTTCACTGCCGCTCTCGCTGCACAACCCGCGCCTCCCGGCATCGATTACGCCGCTGAGCGCGCCGCGATCGGCCGCTACCAAGATGCCGATCAGCGATTGCAGGACGTTGGCTGGCAATTGGCGCGCGGCAATGCCGGGTTTTGCCCGCGCGTGGTGCCCGCAATCGGGCTGCAATTGCAGGACATGGCGAGCTACGGCGCGCCCAAGATTGCGCGCGCGGCGCTGGGCCTCACCCGCGATTTCGCGGTTGAAACCGCTGCGCGCGGCTCGCCCGCTGCGCTTTCAGGCGCATTTGCGCGCAACCGCGAGATCGCCAGCCTCGAACGCTTCGATCCCAACCAATGGCCTGCAGGCAAAGCGATGGACTGGCAGCGGCTGGTGCGCGCGCATGACCATATCGAAGCAATGCTAACCGAGCACGGCGGCATCGCGATCAGTTTTTCAGGCGGCAGCGAAGCCCGCCTACAGCCGGTGCCAGTCTGCGCCACTCGCTTCGAACTGATGGGCGAGGGCAAGAAGGCAGTGGCGGACGGGACGCGCGTGGTGATCGGCATCGATTTTCCCGCCTTCGCCTTTGACGAGCCGGTGTTTGCCGGGCTGGTCGCGCACGAGTTGGCGCACAACGTGCTGGGCCACGACGCCTGGCTTGATCGCAATGGCCGCAAGGCCGGCAACGTCCGCCTGATCGAGCGCGAGGCCGACCGGCTGATCCCGTGGCTGCTCGCCAACGCCGGCTATGATCCCGCCGCAGGTGAGGCCTTTATGACGCTGTGGGGATCGCGCCACGATTCCGGGCTCAAGATGCGGCTTGGGCATGATGGCTGGGACGAACGCGCCGAGGCGATCGCTGCCGAACTTCCACAGGTGCGCGCGTTGATGGCGCGCGCCGGGCGGGCCGACTGGGCGACGCATTTTCGCCGCGAAATCGCTATTTCTCGATGATGCGACGCCGCCTCCGCGGCGTCGTCCTCGGTGCTGTTCCCGTCCTCTGCGAGGCCGGGGCACCTGCGGCTCGGCCGCGTGGCCTCGCGACCCGGAGGGCCGTTATGGTGCCAGGACATGCGCCCAGCCGTGGCCCGCCAGCGGCGACGCACGCAATTTGCGATGCGATGTGCGACGAAATGCGTTAGGACTGCGGCCCTATGGCAGTGCTCCAGATCCAGGCGGCGCCGTTCTTCGCCAGCAAGAACCGGGCGTTCTGGAACCTCCAGCTGGCGGGGTGGACCGGGGCGTTCATTTACCGCGGCGTGGTCGCTGTCTCCAATGATCAGCCGCTTGACCTGCTGGCGCTGGTGCTAATCACCACCGTCACAGGCTTTTCGATCAGTCTGATTTTGTCGGTGATCTATCGCTATCTGATCCGGCAAAGGCCCTTGGTCACTTGGGGTGTAACTGTCATCGTGCTGATTCTGGCGGTGACGCTGCACGCCTCGATCGATACCTGGGTACAGGGGATCTACTATGGGGTTAGCCGCGATACGACCTTTGCCCAGCGGTTCGTGGGGCTTTCCTATCTGCCAATGACCCTGCTGGGCGGGTGGAGCGCGCTGTATTACGCGATCAATTTTTTCCTCACCGTCGAACAGCAGGCCGACCGGCTCGAACGGCTGGAAGCGCAGGCGACCGCGGCGCAGCTTGCGATGTTGCGGTATCAGCTCAATCCGCACTTCTTGTTCAACACGCTGAATTCGATCAGCACGCTGGTGCTGCTCAAACAGACCGAGCCTGCCAATGCGATGCTGACGCGGCTGTCAGGCTTCCTGCGCCACACCTTGATTGCCGAGCCGGGCAGTCAGGTCAGTTTGGCGCAAGAGATCGAGACGTTGCAGCTTTATCTCGATATCGAGCGGATGCGGTTCGAGGAGCGCCTGCGCACCCATTTCGAGATCGAGGACGCCGCGCTCACCGCGCAGCTGCCCGCGATGTTGCTGCAACCGCTGGTCGAAAACGCGATCAAATACGCCGTCGGCCCGCAGGAGGAAGGCGCACGCATATCGCTCACCGCGCGGGTAATCGGCGATCGGCTGCGGCTGACGGTCGAGGATACCGGGCCCGGCGTCGATGACTGGCAGCGCTTCCAAGCGCGCGAACCGGCGGACCTGCGCGCCGAGCCTGTGCCCGGCCGCCCGATATCGACCGGCGTCGGCCTTGCCAATATCCGCAATCGCTTGATGCAGGCCTATGCCGATACCCACCTGTTCGAGACCCGTTCGGAAGCAGGCGGCGGCTTTACCGTGCTGATCGAAATCCCGTTCACCCCGGTCCCGGAAGCGCAATCCGCGGCCCAGCCTCGGCCCGCGGCAGCCACGGTTACCGCAGGCGCGGGCGCCACCATCATCCCGCTCAATCCCCCCCCAAGAACCATCGGAACCCCCGCATGACGATCAGAACCATCCTTGTCGATGACGAGAAACTCGCGATCCAGGGCCTGCAATTGCGGCTCGCGCCGTATGACGATGTCGAGATCATCGACACCTGCGCCAACGGCCGCGAGGCGATCCGCAAGATCAAGACCGAAAAGCCCGATCTGGTGTTCCTCGATATCCAGATGCCCGGTTTCGACGGGTTTTCGGTGGTCAAGGGCGTGATGGAGATCGAACCCCCGCTGTTCGTGTTCGTCACCGCCTACGAGGAACACGCGATCCGCGCGTTCGAGGCCAATGCGGTCAATTACCTGATGAAGCCGGTCGACGAACAGAAGCTCGCCGACACCATCGAGCGCGTGCGCCAGCGCCTCTCCGAGAAGAAATCGGCCGAGGATGCCGAACAATTGCTCGACGTGCTCAACGAGATCGCGCCCGATCGCGCCGCCGATTTCGTCGATACCGCCACCCCCGCCTCGGACAGCGCCGACCGCTTCGAAAAGCTCATCAACATCAAGGATCGCGGCCAGATCTTCCGGGTCGAGGTCGACACCATCGAGCATATCGAGGCCGCGGGCGATTACATGATCATCTCCACCGGCGACAATTCGCTGGTGCTGCGCGAGACGATGAAGGACTTGGAACGGCGGCTGGATCCGCGCAAGTTCCAGCGGGTACACCGCAGCACCATCGTCAACCTCGATCTGGTGCGGCAGGTGAAGCCCCACACCAATGGCGAGTGCTTTCTGGTGCTGGAAAGCGGCGCCGAGGTGAAGGTTTCGCGCAGCTATCGGGATGTGGTGGCGCGCTTCGTGCATTGATGTGTGCGGGGGCGCCTCCGCGCCCCCGTCCTCGCTAGACGCGCAGCATAGCTGCGCCCGCTGCGGGCGGGCAGTCGCCCTTGCGGAGCCTACGGCTCCGTTTATGGTGCTCAGTCATGACCCCTTTCTCCCTCCCCGGTTTCGACCTTGCCAAGTTCATCCGCGAAACACTGGCCGAGGATTTGGGCGAGGGCCTGCCCGGTGGCGGGCGCGATGTCACCTCCGAGAGCGTGATTCCGGCGGACGCGCGCTTCACCGGGGTGATGGACAGCCGCGATGCCATCGTGGTCGCAGGCCTGCCGCTGGCCGAGGCGTTTTTCCGCGCACTGGACCCTGAATGCAGCATCACCGCGCTGGCGCGCGATGGCGACCCGGTGCCAGCGGGCACCGATCTGATGCGGATCGAGGGCCGCGCACGGGCGCTGCTCACCGCCGAACGCAGCGCCTTGAACATCGTCCAGCACCTCTCCGGCATAGCGACAATGACCCGCGCCTATGTCACCGCGATGCGCGGGGCTGGCGAGCATGGGGGCGGCAACCCCGCCTGCACCCTGCTCGATACCCGCAAGACCATCCCCGGCCTGCGCTTCCTCGAGAAATACGCGACCCGGATGGGCGGCGCGCAGAACCACCGCATGGGGCTGTGGGACGCGGCGATGATCAAGGACAACCACGTCGCGGTCGCGGGCAATGTCGGCGAGGCGGTGCGGCGCGCACGCGATGCGGGGGTAGAGCGGATCATCTGCGAGGTTGACCACCTCGACCAGATCGAACCCGCACTGGCGGCGGGCGCGCACCACCTGCTGCTCGACAATATGGACCCCGCGACGCTGCGTGCGGCAGTGGCGCTGGTGGCCGGGCGCGCGGCGACCGAGGCGAGCGGGGGCGTCAACCTCGATACCATCGCTGCCAAGGCTGCATCGGGCGTCGATTACGTCTCGGTCGGCCGCCTGACCCAAAGCGCGCCTGCAGCGGATATCGGGTTGGATTTCACGCCGGTATGAAGCTCGCCCGGGGTGCGCGGCCGCTGGCGATCCGCGTCTTTGCCGCGTCCTTCCTCGCCGCTGCGCTGCTGCGACTGGTGCGCGGGCTGAGCGATCTCGCGCTGTCCGAGACGATCCTTGCCGTATACGCCCCTTGGTTCGGCTGGGACCGCGACTGGACGATCGTTGTGCTCTCGGCCGAGTTCACCATCGCGCTGATCCCGCTCATCTGGATATTTCTGTTCGCGGCGCCCTTCGCGCGGTGGCTGGTGCTGGGCTTCGGCGCGCTGAGGCTGTGGAACCTTGATGTCGCCGCGCTGATCGAGCCGCTGCTGGTGGCCACCGCGATGGCGAGCCTGCTCACCCCCGGCGCCGTCCGGTGGTTCGCGCACGAGACGCAGGAGGAAAGCGATGGCCCGGCGGTGTTCGAATAGCCTTTCCGCCGCGCTGGCGCTGGCGCTGACGGCCGCCGCACCTATGCCGGTTTGGGCGCAGGCCTATCAATGCCGCGCGCCGCAGGTGACCGCCGTGCCAAAAATCACCCCCGACGGCCCGCGCCGCACGCCATCGGTGAGCGCGCCCGTGACCGGCTACACCCTCGCGCTCAGCTGGAGCCCGGAGTTCTGCAAGCCGCGCGCCGGGGATCGCAGCCATGCGGTGCAGTGCTCTGGCAGCAACGGCAGTTTCGGCCTCGTCGTCCACGGGTTGTGGCCCGAAAGCGGGTCAAGCTGGCCGCAATGGTGCGCGGCGGGCGGCGCGCTCACCCCGGCGCAGGTGCGCGGCGCGATGTGCATGATGCCGTCGGAACGCCTCGTTGCGCGCAGCTGGGCCAAGCACGGCAGCTGCATGGTCAAGCGCCCCGCCAACTACCTCAAGGTCACCCGCATCCTGTGGGAGAGCCTGCGCATTCCCGATTACGACCGCATCAGCCGCGAGGAACCGCTCACCGCAGGCCGCATCCGCGCCGCCTTTGCCGATGCCAATCCGGGGATCCCCGAAAGCGCTATCGGGGTGAAGCTGAATGCGCGCGGCTGGCTGGAGGAAATCCGCTTGTGCTACGCCAAGACTTTCCGCCCGGCGCGGTGTTCGGCGGCGCGCTGGGGGGCGAAGGACGGGGCGGCGGCGAAAATCTGGCGCGGATTGTGATCCGGCGGCTAGGCGAATCGCGGCCCGGCTTGACTGCGTCTAGGCTCGTCCAGACCCGTTCTAGGCCCCGCCTTGCCGCCCGCGCGTCATCATGGGCGCAGTGTTTCACGTGAAACATTGGCCGCTATCGCCGCTCCTGAAAGAACCCCCGCAGCAGCGCCGCCGCCTCGTCTTCGCCGATGCCTGAATAAACCTCGGGCCGGTGCAGGCATTGCGGCTGGTCGAACACCCGCGCCCCATGTTCGACCGCGCCGCCCTTTGGATCGCCCGCGGCGTAATAGAGCCGGGCGATTCGCGCGTGCGCAATCGCGCCGGCACACATCGCACATGGTTCGAGCGTCACCCAAAGCTCGCAATCGGTTAGACGTTCACCGCCGAGCGCGCGGGCCGCGCGGCGGATGGCGAGGATTTCGGCGTGGGCGGTTGGATCGTGATCGGCGCGCGGGCTGTTGTGTGCCTCGGCGATCACCACGCCATCCTTGACGATCACCGCGCCAATCGGAACTTCGCCTGCCGCAGCGCTTTCCCAAGCAAGCACCAGCGCGCGGCTCATCGGCGGGGGGAGCGGCCAGTTGGTCATGCCATGCGGGCTAGCCGGGGCGGCGCACCCGCGCAATGGGCGCGCAATGGGGGCGCAACTTGCTTGACGATTCGCCTCCGCCCCGTTAAGCGCGCTGCTTTCCTTGTCTGGGCCCGAGCTTAGACCCGAACCTTACGAGAAGAGACACACCATGGCGCGCATCTGCGAACTGACCGGCAAGGGCCGGATGACCGGCAACAATGTCAGTCACGCCAATAACAAGACCAAGCGCGTGTTCCTGCCCAACCTGCAGAACGTGACGCTGATGAGCGAGAAGCTCGATCGCAGCTTCAAGTTCCGCGTGTCGACCCACGGGCTGCGCTCGGTCGAGCACAATGGCGGGCTGGATAACTGGCTGATCAAGACCAACGACGAGAAACTCTCGGCCAATGCGCTCAAGGTGAAGCGCGAGCTGGTTAAGGCCAAGGCCGCCGCCTGATTTCGCCGTCCTTGCGGACGCAGCGGATCGATCAAGCGCCCGGGTTTCCGGGCGCTTTTTCGTTTTGGCGCGGCGACAGGCCCGGCCAAGCAAAGCGCACCAGCAGGCTGCGCTGGAACACCGAGAAATTGTCGTCGGCAACCAGCCACACTGCGCCGCTTGCCGAACCGCCGCCTGCGTTATCAGGGGCAGGGACAAAGGCGATACCTTCGAAATTGTCGGCGAACACCCCGCCCGAAAGGCGCTGGATCACGGTTCCGCGCCACACCGTGCCCGCCCGGATCGAGCGCGGATCGGCCACGGCGATCGCGGTGTCGAACCGCGCAGGCAGGGTATATGCGACCCGCCGCAGCAGGATCAGCACGCGGCCATCGGGCAATTGCGTCGCATCGACCGGATCATAATCGGGCTCGACTGCGAACTGGAAGGCGAGCGGGGTGCCGGGCGTGGCCGGATCGCATGCAAACAGCAGCGCCTCATGATGGGTGTTGCTGCCGCGCTCCGGCCCTTCGGCCAGCATCAGGAAGCGCGCGCCCGACAGCCGCAGCATGGTCTCGGGCCCGCTGTTCCTGCTCCACTTGGCCATTTCGGGCGGTCGGCGGGTGGTGCGCGCGCCATCGCGATCGTAGCGGATGACGAGGTTGAAGCTCTCGAACGCGCCCCACAGCGTCCCGCTGGCCGGATCACGGGCGAGCGATTCGAGATCGACCACCTCCTTGCGCCCCAGGGTACGATCACCGACGAACCGGAACGAGCCGGGGACGGCACGGGGCGCTGCGCCAGAAAGGTCGAGATCGAGCAACCAACCGCGATCGGTCCCCGCGATCAGCGCCTGCCCGTCACCCGCCACCAGCGCTGAAAATCCGCCGAACCAGCCATGCGCCGATTTAAGCTCCCACGCGCCGGTGAGCGCGAGCGTGCCGCTCACCCCCGCGCGCTCCGCAACCGGGGTGAGCGTGACCACCGCTGCATCGCTGCGCGCGCCGGTCGCGGTGCGCACGAAGGTTCCGGGGGCCAGCCCGATGATGACGAGCGCAAGCAGCACCAGACGGAGCATCCGCGCACGGACATCGCGGCGTAGGCGGAACACGCCAACTACGGACGGTGCGTCGCTCAGGCGGGGTCGAGGCCGAGCAAGTGACGGGTGGCGATTTCGCACGAGGCATAGGCCTCCTGCCGCTCCGCGCTCCAGTAGCGCAGTTCAGGCAGCGGGATCGCCTCGCCCGTCACCGCGCACAGCACATGGCTGCCCGGACGCAGCACGCGGAAGCTGGAGGGGCCGTAATAGAGCTTGGCGGTCTTGTCAGCGGAGGACATCAGCATAGCGATCCTGTTAGCACCGCTGCGCTAGCTGAACAAATCATCTTGCGCCGAACCTGTGCTTGAACGGTTCGAAGCGGGGGCGGAGCGAGGCTTTTGCGGCGGTGGGGGAGGCGCTCCGGCGGGCACTGCGGCCAGTCGCCCATCACGGAATTGCAGCACCAGTGCAGCCTCTCCCGCCGCCTCGGCGCGGGTGGTGAGCGCACGGCCTGCGGCATCGCGGATGATCGTATAGCCGCGCTCCAAGGGCTTTTCTGGATGGAGCTGGCTCATCACCCGAGTCAGCGCGGCGAGCCGGTCGGCGGCGGCAAGCACCGGGCGCTGCACCAGCGCCTGCGTCAGTCCGGCCCGCTCGAGCCGCCGCCCGGCTTCGGCCGCGGTGCGCGCGAGCAGGCTCGGCGAAAGCCGCGCCGCCGCGCCTGCGAGCCGCTCGCGCCCCTTGGACGACCGCTCGCCCAGCCCGCGCCGCAGCCGGTCAGCCAGATCGTCGAGCCGCTGCGCCTGTCCCTGCAACAGCGCTTCGGGGCGCGGCAGCAACCGCGCGCGCGCCGTCAGCCGTTCACGCCCCAGCTCAACCGGACGGTGCACCGCACGCCGCTGCCGCGCGCCCAGATCGGCCAACGTCAGTGCCAAATCGGCGCGCACCGGCACCGCCATTTCGGCGGCAGCGGTGGGCGTGGGCGCGCGGCGGTCCGCGGCGAAATCGGCCAGCGTGGTGTCGGTCTCGTGCCCCACGGCGGAGATGACCGGGATCGTGCATTCGGCGATGGCGCGCACCACCACCTCCTCGTTGAAGCTCCACAGATCCTCGACCGATCCGCCCCCGCGCGCAACGATCACGACGTCGGGGCGGGGGACGCCTCCAGTTTGGGGCCAGCCGGGCTCCAGCGCCGAGAACCCGCGCACCGCCGCTGCCACTTGCTCGGCAGCGCCCTGCCCCTGCACCAGCACCGGCCAGACGATCACAGGGCTGGGGAAGCGATCCGCCAGCCGGTGGAGGATGTCGCGAATCACCGCCCCGGTGGGCGATGTCACCACTCCGATCACCTGCGGCAGATACGGCAGGCGGCGCTTTTTGCCTTCTGCAAACAGACCTTCTGCCGCCAGCCGCGCGCGGGTTTTCTCCAGCAATGCCAGCAGCGCGCCTTCGCCCGCCAGTTCGAGGCTGTCGATCACGATCTGGTATTTGGAACGCCCCGGGAAGGTGGTCAGCTTGCCGGTGGCGATCACCTCCAGCCCGTCCTCGGGCACGAAGGCGAGGCGCTGGGCCGTGCCCTTCCACATCACCCCATCGATCACCGCGCCTTCATCCTTTAATGCGCAGTAGAAATGGCCCGATGCGGCGCGCTTCACCCCCGACAGTTCGCCGCGCAGCCGGACAAAGCCAAAGCGCTCCTCAATCGTGCGTTTCAGCAGCGCGGATATTGCGCTGATCGAAAGCGGCTCGGCGTTGTCCCCGCTGCGGCTCCGCGCTACCAGCCCGGCATCGTCAATGTCATTGGGCGGAGCGGCCATGAATATCCTGCTTTTGGGCTCTGGGGGCCGCGAACATGCGCTGAGCTGGAAGCTGGCGCAATCCCCCGCCTGCAACCGGCTTTACGCTGCGCCCGGAAATCCCGGCATCGCCGAGGAAGCGCAGCTGGTCGCGCTCGATGTGTCCGATCACGCGGCGGTGATCGCGTTTTGCGCCGAGCGCGCCATCGGCCTGGTTGTGATCGGGCCGGAAGCACCGCTGGTGGACGGGTTGTCGGATAGCCTGCGCGCGGCGGGCGTGCCGACCTTCGGACCCTCGCAGGCCGCCGCGCAGCTTGAAGGGTCAAAGGGCTTCACCAAGGATTTGTGCGCCCGCGCGGGCATCCCGACGGCAGGTTACGTCCGCACCGCGTCGCAGGCAGAAGCGCTCGCCGCGCTCGCTCGTTTCGCGCCGCCCTACGTGCTCAAGGCCGATGGCTTGGCCGCGGGCAAGGGCGTGGTGATCGCCGAGACGCTGGCCGAGGCCGAAACCACGCTCGCCGACATGTTCGGCGGCGGGTTCGGCGCGGCGGGCGCGGAGGTGGTGATCGAGGAGTTCA
The DNA here is from genome assembly GCA_038210785.1 of Sphingomonadales bacterium. GTDB lineage: Bacteria > Pseudomonadota > Alphaproteobacteria > Sphingomonadales > Sphingomonadaceae > Erythrobacter. The sequence goes on from JBBQWH010000010.1 coordinate 40,715, forward strand.
TGCAGGGCGAGGAGGCCAGCTTCTTCGCGCTCACCGATGGCACCGCGATCCTCCCGTTCGGATCGGCGCAGGATCACAAGCGCGTGGGCGACGGCGATGTGGGGCCGAACACCGGCGGCATGGGCGCTTATTCGCCGGCGCCGGTGCTGACGCCGCAATTGCAGGCGCAGGTGATGGCGGAGATTATCGAACCCACGGTGCGCATCATGCGCGAGGAGGGCAATCCCTATTCCGGCGTGCTGTTCGCAGGCCTGATGCTGACGGCGGACGGCCCCAAGCTGATCGAATATAACGCCCGCTTCGGCGATCCCGAATGCCAGGTGCTGATGATGCGATTGCAGAGCGATCTGGTCGGCATCATGCTCGCCTGCGCCAAGGGCGAGCTTGCGGGCGTCGAGGCGCAGTTCCGCGACGAGACCGCGCTGACCGTGGTGATGGCGGCGAAGGGTTATCCCCGCACGCCAGAGAAGGGCGGCGCGATCGATTTGGGAGACGCCGAGGCGGACGGCGCCAAGGTGTTTCACGCGGGAACCGCGCTCGTCGATGGCGCGCTGGTGGCGATCGGCGGGCGGGTGCTGAACGTGACAGCGATGGGTGCGAGCGTTACCGAAGCGCAGGCGAAGGCCTATGCAGCGGTCGACAAAATCACCTTCCCCACCGGCTTCTGCCGCCGCGACATCGGCTGGCGCGAAGTGGCGCGGGAAAAACTACTTTAGGTTGAGGCTCGACAACAGGCCCGAAGGCACCTCAGATTTGCCCGGTCTTTTTCGATCAACCGAAAGTGAATGGTCCCCTGTGCCACGATATTCATACCTTGGCATTTTCGGATCAAATACGATGCGCGGTCGTTGCGCGTCCGCTTTTTTTGCCCTTGTCACAATGGTCCTCCTAAGGATTCAAAGATGCATCAAAATAATGCTTTCTTCGTATCCACTTAAATCCTTCGTGCTTGGTTACGACGCAGATATCAGTATCTCCGCCAACAGTATCGGCACCCGGCATAAACCGCACATAACCCTTCGTGGTTTCCACTAGGTAATCTGCCAGTGCAATCGCGTCTTGCACTGGCATCGCGGGCGAGACGAGCGGGGCGTATGTGGCAGACTCGACATGAGCCAAGACTGAATCAAGGGTTTCTGGCGCAACCCCGAGATCCAGTAACGCCCGCGGTAAGAACTGACTGTAGCCGACAACGATGCGATTTATCGCCTCAGGCTGACCATCGTAAAGAATGTCGAAATCACTCTCGCCTGCCAAGCACTCGGGTTCAGGGCACTCGCCATTAACGATTTTGATCCGCCAGACCTCACCGTGGGTCTGGCCAGAGCCATTCCCCGCGATCCAGAATTGAAACTCATGAGGATTTTCGGGCCTTGCCTCAAGGTTGGCATACTGCTCCTCGAAAAAAAATGCCCTCGCTTTTCCAGCCACCTCTTGGATGGTGTAGTTTTCTGGGTCGATTGCCCAAGCCTCGTTACTTGAGCAAAATCTCTGTCGTAAGTCTTTTGCCAAAGTGCTGATAGATACAGGCCCAATATTGCCCATCCCGCACGTCATTGCCGCAACCGGTAAGCCTTTGCGAAGATTAAAGATTTTGTTTCCATGGGCATACACGTTTGCGATAAGGGGACGGCCATCGTTGGTCGAGCCGTCGATCAATGATGATGCGCTGTCAGCGGGGAACACGATACAATCGTGGACCTTCACTGCAACACAGATTGTCATTGTAGCTCCCCTTTCAGCACTCTGAATCACATAGGATTATCCTAGTCAAGACATGACTCGCATCAGACTGAAATGAATCATCTTTCGCCTGAGGCAACTGAGAAACAGTCGAAGAATTTTGACGCCGATCAACGACACGGCGGCAGGAAAGGCGCATGGTGTCGGCATGACCCAGCACCCCCTCCGCGCTTTCGCCCTTCTCGCCCCCTTCGCGTTGCTCGCGCTCGCCGCCTGCAACACCCCCGGCACCGACAACCCGCCGCCGATGATCGGCAAAGCCACCTCGCCCTCAGCCGATACCCGCGCGCCTGCGTTCATTGAGGCGGCCTGCGGCGGGTGCCATGCGGTTGAGCCGCCGTTCCTCTCGCCCAATCCGGCCTCGCCCAGCTTTGCCGCGATTGCCAACCGGCGGGGGCTGTCGGAAAAGTCGCTCGCCGATTGGCTGGAGGGGGCGCACAATTACCCCGAGCAGATGGACTTCACCCTCACCCGCCCGCAGATCGATAAGATCGCAGCGTACATGGTGACGCTGCGCCAGGCGGGGTATGTTCCCGACAAATAAGCCT